>NZ_JAFLXF010000002.1:0-411065 GCF_019891575.1 Pseudomonas sp. MIS38 | reverse complement strand
GTCTGTACTGGTCAGAGTCAGAATCGAGTCTGTAGTCCCGCCCACCCCTTCAAGTCTAAACATACAAGCGGGCTTGCTCGCGAAGGCGTCGCGTCAGTCACTGATACGTTTCATGAATAGCGCTTTCGTGAGCAAGCCCACTCTCACAGAGGGCGTGGTTGATCAGCCCTCATCCCCCTCATCATCATCCCCACCGTCCACCTTCATCCCCAATTCTTTGATCTTGCGCGTCAGGGTATTACGCCCCCAGCCGAGCAATACCGCCGCATCACGCCGGCGACCGGCCGTGTGCTTCAGTGCGGTCTCGATCATGATCCGCTCGAACGCCGGCACCGCGCTGTCGAGCAGGCTCGACTGGCCACGGGCCAACGCTTGATCGGCCCACTGGCGCAGCGCCTGCTCCCAGTTGGTCACTGGCGCCGAGTCCTGCGGCAGGCTCAGCAATTCCGGTGGCAGGTCACTGATGTGCACTTCGCGCCCGGAGGCCATCACGGTGATCCAGCGGCAGGTGTTCTCCAGCTGCCGCACGTTGCCCGGCCATGGCAGGTTCTTCAGGTATTCCTCGGTCTCGCTCTTGAGCAGCTTCGGCTCCACCGCCAGTTCTTGCGCGGCGCGGCTGAGGAAGTGCTTGGCCAGGGTCGGAATGTCTTCGCGACGGTCCGACAGGCGCGGGATGTGGATGCGGATCACGTTGAGGCGGTGGAACAAGTCCTCACGGAATTTCCCGGCATGCACCAGGGTTTCCAGATTCTGGTGAGTCGCGGCAATGATCCGCACATCGACCTTGACCGGGACATGGCCGCCGACGCGATAGAACTCGCCGTCCGCCAGCACCCGCAGCAAACGGGTCTGGGTATCTGCCGGCATGTCGCCGATTTCGTCGAGGAACAGCGTGCCGCCGTCAGCCTGCTCGAAGCGCCCGCGACGCAGGTTGGCCGCGCCGGTGAATGCGCCTTTTTCGTGGCCGAACAGCTCAGATTCCATCAGGTCCTTGGGGATCGCCGCCATGTTCAGCGCGATGAACGGCGAGGCCGCGCGCGGGCTGTGGCGGTGCAGGGCGTGGGCCACCAGTTCTTTACCGGTACCGGATTCGCCGTTGATCAGCACGGTGATGTTGGAGTGGCTCAAGCGGCCGATGGCGCGAAACACCTCCTGCATCGCCGGCGCTTCGCCGATGATTTCCGGGGTGCGGGTCAGCGCCGGCACCACTTCCAGGCCTTGCTGCTCTTGCGCATGCTGATTGGCGCGCTTGACCAGCGATACCGCCTCGTCGACGTCGAACGGCTTCGGCAGGTATTCGAAAGCGCCGCCCTGATAAGACGCAACGGCGCTGTCGAGGTCGGAGTGCGCGGTCATGATGATCACTGGCAGCCGTGGGTGCTGTTCGCGGATACGTGCCAGCAGGTCGAGGCCACTGGCGCCCGGCATGCGGATGTCGGAAATGATCACATCAGGCTGCTGACGGGCCAGACGACTCATCACGCCATCGGCGCTGTCGAAGCTCTGCGTGGTCATGCCTTCCTGCTGCAAGGCCTTTTCCAGAACCCAACGGATAGAACGGTCGTCATCGACGATCCACACGGTTTCACTACGGCTCATGTCGATGTGGCTCCTTGTTCCAGTGGCAGAAAGATCGAGAACGTGGTGTGGCCGGGGTGGCTGTCACACTCGATCAGGCCCTGGTGCTGGCTGATGATGTTCTGGGTGATGGCCAGGCCCAGCCCGGTACCGTCCGGGCGGCCGCTGACCATGGGAAAGAAGATGGTTTCCTGAAGTTCTGCAGGGATCCCCGGGCCGTTGTCGATGATCTCGATCTTGGTCACCAGGCGATGACGGACGTGGCCGATGGTGAACTGGCGCATGGTCCGGGTGCGCAGGCTGATGCGGCCCAGACGCAGCTCGTTCTGGCTGCTGATCGCCTGCATGGCGTTGCGCACGATGTTCAGTACGGCCTGAATCATTTGTTCGCGGTCGATCAATACGTCGGGAATGCTCGGGTCGTAGTCGCGCACCAAGGTGATGCAGCCCTGGCTTTCCGCTTCGACCAGTTGGCAGACGCGTTCGAGCACTTCGTGAACGTTGCACAACGCCAGCGACGGCAGCTTGTTCGAGCCGAGCATGCGGTCGACCAGATTGCGCAGACGGTCGGCCTCTTCAATGATCACGTTGGTGTAGTCGCGCAGGCTGTCTTCCGGCAATTCGCGGGCCAGCAATTGCGCGGCGCCACGGATGCCGCCGAGCGGGTTCTTGATCTCGTGGGCGAGGCCGCGCACCAGCATTTTGCTGGTTTCCTGCTTGGACAGTTGCGCCTCTTCCTTGGTGATCCGCAGCAGGCGATCACGCGGGTGCACCTCAAGCAGAAGCATGGTCGCGCCGTTGCTGAGGATCGGTGTCACCGCATAGTCCACGGTCAGGGTCTGGCCGGTGAGGGCAGTGAGCATCGCTTCGCGCTTGGTGAAAGGGTGTGCCTGTTCGACCGCCTGACGCAGCGAGTTGAGCGCCTCGGTGGACTCGGTGAACAACTCGCTGATGAACTGCCCATGGCTGCGCTGACCGCTGATGGCCAGCAGCATCTCGGCCGCCGGGTTCATGTATTCGAGGCGCAGTTCGGCGTCGAGCAGGATGGTGGCGGTGGTCAGGTTGTCGAGCAGCAAACGGTGGATTGCGTCGCTAATAGTCATCGGAGCCTCTTTTGGGGGCGGAGCGTGCGCAAGAAGCAGGCGTCGTTAAACGGAAAATGCAAAAACCAAACCAAGGCTCCGAAAAGAAGCGTTCAACCCGTGAAACAGGCGTTTGACGCTCGTTTGCGTGGCAGGGTGCCAGCTCGAACGGGAAGTTTCGAACCAAAATGGGTTGGAATCTGGGTACGGTGCAGCCCATTGCACCAATATAGTGCGTAAAGCTGAATGGCGTTAGAAGAAGCGCAGGAAGGGATTTTTTTCTTCGGCGGGTTTGTCTTTCAGCGGACATTCCGGGCGCACGCCGTAGTCCTCGCTGACGCAGGGTTTGACCTGGCGTTTCTGCGCCAGCGAGATGCGCAGCATGTGGAACGGCTGGTTGGCGGTGCGCTCGACAGTGCGACCCTGCTCATCAAGGATTTCCACCGACAGGTTGTGACTGCCGCGGTCGATGTTGCTCAGCGGGAATACCGGACTCAGTCCCGGCTCGCCAGTGGCCTGGCCGTCCAGCAGCAGGCGATAGCGATGGCCCTGCTGTAAGCCAGGTTCGCTGGTGACACTGACGATCACCTCGCCCGCGCTGCTGCGAAGGGTCGCATCCGGCTCGGGGATCAGGATGCGCAGCATGTCGTAGTGAAACGGTGGTTGTTCCGCGACCTTTTTTACAGCGCTGATCGGTGCGGCAGCCGTGGGGTTGGCCGACATGCGATTGCTGGTGGCTATAGGCACGCGCTTGGCGTTGCCGCGCGGCTGGTCGGTGTAGACGCGATTGCCCTGCGCGTCGACATAGGTGAAGACCTCTGCCGAAACGGGCAGGGCGAACAGGCACAGGATCAGCCAGAAAATTCTCACGGCTTGTGCACCCGCTGTACGGTGAACACCACCGCCGGGCTCTGCTGGATGATCGCTTCGCCGTCGATCACCTGCACCGCGAGACGATGCTCGCCACGATCGACATTCACCAGTTGCAGGATCGGTACGTTGCTCGGCTGGCCGTAAGGCGCGTCGTCCAGGATCAGCCTTAATTGGTGCGGTGCCTGCAGGCGCGGCTTGATCAGCACATTGACAGTGAAGGTGCCGTTGTTGGCGCGCAGCGCTTCTTCGCTGGGCAGGCCGGTCAGCTCCAGCACCTCGTAGGCACTGCGTGCCGCGGGGCGTGTGTCGGTGCTTGAAGGCGCTGGCGCGCTCGGTGCCTGTGGCTCGACGCGGTTGAGTGGCGGCAACTCGACCGGCTGCGCCTGAACACCGTCCGGCGAGTGATCGCTGTAAACCGTGTTGCCATTGGCATCGGTGTACTTGTAGATCTGCGCGGCGGCGGGCAGGGCGATCAGCAGCAGGATGTAGAGAAAGGTGCGACCCATGAAATCGACCGGGAAAGAAAGCGATGGGGTGCAGCATAGGCCAGGTGCGGCGGTTGGCCCAACCCGGGACATATCCGGAGATCATTCAGACGCCAGAAATTCCCTGTGGGAGCGGGCTTGCTCGCGAATGCGGTCGGTCATTGAAGGTGATGGTGGCTGACACGACGCCTTCGCGAGCAAGCCCGCTCCCACAGGGGTTTTGCGTAGTTTCATAAATCGTGGGCAATAAAAAGGCCTCCCGAAGGAGGCCTCTTTTTGTCACGCCGCGTAGCGCGGCGCTACTGGATCAGCAGCTGTAGTACAGCTCATATTCCAGTGGGTGTACGAAGGTGCGGACCTTGATTTCTTCTTCGGATTTCAGCGCGATGTAAGCGTCGATGAAGTCGTCGGAGAACACGCCGCCCTTGGTCAGGAACGCACGGCCCTTGTCCAGCTCTTCCAGGGCTTCTTTCAGGCTGCCGCAAACTTGTGGGATCTCTTTCGCCTCTTCAGGCGGCAGGTCGTACAGGTTTTTGTCAGCGGCATCGCCTGGGTGGATCTTGTTCTGGATACCGTCCAGACCGGCCATCAGCAGTGCTGCGAAAGCCAGGTACGGGTTGGCAGCCGGATCCGGGAAGCGTGCTTCGATACGACGGCCGCGTGGGCTGTTGACGTAAGGAATACGGATCGAGGCGGAACGGTTGCGGGCCGAGTAGGCCAGCATTACCGGCGCTTCGAAACCTGGCACCAGACGCTTGTAGGAGTTGGTAGCCGGGTTGGTGAAGCCGTTCAGGGCCTTACCGTGCTTGATGATACCGCCGATGAAGTACAGGGCGGTTTCGGACAGGCCGGCATAGCCTTCGCCAGCGAAGGTGTTCTTGCCGTCTTTGGCGATGGACATGTGTACGTGCATGCCCGAGCCGTTGTCGCCGTACAGTGGCTTCGGCATGAAGGTCGCAGTGCGGCCGTAAGCGTCGGCAACGTTGTGGACAACGTATTTCAGAGTCTGAACTTCGTCAGCTTTCTTCACCAGGGTGTTGAACTTGACACCGATTTCGTTCTGACCGGCAGTCGCCACTTCGTGGTGGTGAACTTCAACGGTCTGGCCCATCTCTTCCAGTGCGTTGCACATGGCAGTACGGATTTCGTGGTCGTGGTCGAACGGCGGAACCGGGAAGTAGCCGCCTTTGATGCCAGGACGGTGGCCTTTGTTGCCGCCTTCGATGTCCTGGTCGGACATCCACGAGCCTTGTTCGGAGTAGATCTTGAACATCGAGCCGGAGATGTCGGACTTGAACTTCACTTCGTCGAAGATGAAGAATTCTGGCTCGGGACCGGCGAAGACGGTGTCACCGATACCGGTGGTCTTCAGGTATTCCTCGGCGCGGTGAGCGATGGCGCGCGGGTCGCGATCGTAACCTTGCATGGTCGACGGTTCGATGATGTCGCAAACCAGGATCAGGGTTGCGTCTTCGGTGAACGGATCGAGAACGGCAGTATCGTCGTCCGGCAGCAGGATCATGTCGGAGGCTTCGATGCCTTTCCAGCCAGCGATGGAGGAACCGTCGAACATCTTGCCGACTTCGAAGAAGTCGTCTTCCAGCGCATCGCGAGCCGGCATGGTCACGTGGTGCTGAGTGCCTTTGGTGTCCGTGAAGCGCAGATCAATCCACTTGACGTCATGATCTTTGATGAGTTGAACCGACTTCGACATAGTGTCCTCCGGGTGGCTTAGGGCTTGGTAGTGGATGCCCTTAATATGGGTGATGCCGGCGCAGATACTCTGCCAAGGCAACCTGCCTCACAAGGGAGCAAATTGCATGCCAGTGCCCCAGCATGGGTTTTTTGCCCCAATTTCACGCTTTGAGCGCTGCAAAGCGCCATAAAGGTGAAAATCTCGCCCCTTAATGTAGCGCCTCAAATCAGAAATGACCTGTTTTGGTGCAAGTGAAACCTTCTGCATATTAACTGGTTAAACCTTGAGCAATTTCCGCTATAATCCGCGCCCCCCTTTTTCGGCTGGCCCTGCGCGCGCTGTTTTCATGAAACTAATCGTAAAAGTCTTCCCCGAGATCACCATCAAAAGCCGCCCTGTCCGGATGCGTTTCATCCGCCAGCTGGCCAAGAACATCCGCGCCGTGCTCCGCGATCTGGACCCGGCCGTGGTGGTGAACGGTGTGTGGGACAATCTCGAGCTGGAAACCCGCGTTACCGACCCCAAAGCCTTGAAAGAGATGGGCGAGCGCCTCACTTGTACTCCCGGCGTCGCGCACTTTCTGCAGATCGACGAATACCCGCTGGGCGACTTCGATGACATCACCGAGAAGTGCAAACAGCACTACGGCGATGTACTGGCCGGGAAGATTTTCTCGGTGCGCTGCAAGCGTGCCGGCAAGCATCCGTTCAGCTCGATGGACGTCGAAAAATACGTTGGCAGCAAGCTGCGTCGTGAGTGCGGTGCGGCCGGAATCGACCTCAAAGACCCGGAAATCGAAGTTCGCATCGAAGTTCGCGACCAACGGTTGTTTGTCATCCACAGCCAGCACAACGGCATCGGCGGTTACCCGCTCGGCGCCCTGGAGCAGACGCTGGTACTGATGTCCGGCGGCTTTGACTCGACGGTTGCCGCTTACCAGATCATGCGTCGCGGCCTGATGGCGCATTTCTGCTTCTTCAATCTCGGCGGGCGTGCCCACGAATTGGGCGTGATGGAAGTCGCGCATTTCATCTGGAAGAAGTACGGCAGCTCGCAACGCGTGCTATTTGTCAGTGTTCCGTTCGAAGAAGTGTTGGGCGAAATTCTCGGCAAAGTCGATAACAGTCATATGGGCGTCGTATTGAAGCGTATGATGTTGCGCGCATCGTCGGCCATCGCCGACCGGCTGCACATCGACGCGCTGGTCACCGGCGAAGCGATCTCCCAGGTATCGAGCCAGACGCTGCCGAACCTGTCGGTGATCGACTGCGTGACCGACAAACTGGTCCTGCGCCCACTGATCGTTGCGCACAAGCAGGACATCATCGACACGGCCAACGAGATCGGCACCGCCGATTTCGCCCGGCACATGCCGGAGTACTGCGGGGTCATCTCGGTCAATCCGAAGACTGCCGCCAAGCGCCACCGTGTTGAGCACGAAGAGAAAGAATTCGACATGGCGGTTCTCGAGCGTGCGCTCGAAAACGCCAAACTGGTGCCGATCGATCGAGTGATCGACGAATTGGGCCAGGACTTGCAGATCGAAGAAGTCGGCGAAGCGCTGGCCGGTCAGATCGTCATCGACATCCGTCACCCGGATGCGGCCGAGGATGACCCGCTGGAACTTGCCGGCATAGAAGTACAGACGATGCCGTTCTACGCAGTGAACGCTCGTTTCAAGGAGCTGGATCCGACTCGCCAGTACCTGCTGTATTGCGACAAAGGCGTGATGAGTCGCCTGCATGCTCACCATTTGCTCAGTGAGGGGCATGCCAATGTGCGCGTTTATCGACCGAGCTAAGTGCCCGGGGCTGTTTGCCTGTGGCCTGCGTCACCGGCCCCCCGACACCGCCGTCAAGCTGTAACGGCCATGCCGGACACTACTGTTAATCGCTGCCAAGACTTGTCAGCAAACCGAATCCTCTGATCGAGATACACAAGTGATCGAAAATCTACGTAACATCGCCATCATTGCCCACGTTGACCATGGTAAGACCACCCTGGTAGACAAACTCCTGCGTCAATCCGGCACTCTGGAGCGCAACGAGCTCAACGACGAGCGCGTGATGGACTCCAACGACCAGGAAAAAGAGCGCGGTATTACCATTCTGGCGAAAAACACCGCCATCAACTGGAACGGCTACCACATCAACATCGTGGACACCCCGGGCCACGCCGACTTCGGCGGCGAAGTAGAACGCGTAATGTCGATGGTTGACTCCGTTCTGCTGCTGGTTGACGCTCAAGACGGCCCTATGCCGCAAACCCGTTTCGTGACCAAGAAGGCGTTCGAAGCCGGCCTGCGTCCAATCGTGGTCATCAACAAGGTTGACCGTCCAGGCGCGCGTCCGGACTGGGTTCTGGACCAGATCTTCGACCTGTTCGACAACCTCGGTGCTACCGAAGAACAACTGGACTTCCAGGTTGTTTATGCCTCGGCCCTGAACGGCATCGCCGGTCTGGATCACACCGCCATGGGCGAAGACATGACTGCGCTGTACCAGGCAGTGGTCGACCACGTTCCGCCTCCGGCCGTTGACCGTGACGGCCCGTTCCAGATGCAGATCTCCGCTCTGGACTACAACAGCTTCCTGGGTGTTATCGGTGTTGGCCGTATCGCTCGTGGTCGCGTCAAGCCGAACACCCCGGTTGTCGCGATCAGCGCCGACGGCAAGCGCCGCAACGGTCGTATCCTGAAGCTGATGGGTCACCACGGTCTGCACCGCATTGACGTTGAAGAAGCAGCAGCCGGCGACATCGTCTGCATCAGCGGCTTCGACGAGCTGTTCATCTCCGACACCCTGTGCGACATCAACACCGTCGAGGCGATGAAGCCGCTGACCGTTGACGAGCCAACCGTTTCCATGACCTTCCAGGTAAACGACTCGCCATTCTGCGGTAAAGAAGGCAAGTTCGTGACCTCCCGTAACATCAAGGATCGTCTGGACAAAGAGCTGCTGTACAACGTTGCACTGCGCGTTGAAGAAGGCGACTCGGCTGACAAGTTCAAGGTTTCCGGCCGTGGTGAGCTGCACCTCTCGGTACTGATCGAAACCATGCGTCGCGAAGGCTTCGAGCTGGCCCTGGGCCGTCCTGAAGTGATCATCCGTGAAGTTGACGGCGTGAAGCAGGAACCGTTCGAAAACGTCACCATCGACATCCCTGAAGAATCGCAGGGCAAGGTCATGGAAGAGATGGGTCTGCGTAAGGGCGACCTGAGCAACATGGTGCCGGATGGCAAGGGCCGTGTTCGTCTGGAATACAACATCCCTGCTCGCGGTCTGATCGGTTTCCGTAACCAGTTCCTGACCCTGACCAACGGTGCTGGCATCCTGACCTCGATCTTCGATCGTTACGCTCCAGTGAAGTCGGGCCACATGTCCGGCCGTCAGAACGGCGTTCTGGTTTCGGTTGAAACCGGCAAGGCACTGACCTACTCGCTGGAAACCCTGCAGGCTCGTGGCAAGCTGTTCGTAGAACACGGCCAGGAGATCTACAACGGTCAGATCGTTGGTCAGAACAGCCGCGACAACGACCTGGGTGTGAACCCTACCAAAGGCAAGAAGCTCGACAACATGCGTGCTTCGGGTAAAGACGAAACCATCGCTCTGGTACCACCTGTTCGCTTCACTCTGGAACAGGCTCTGGAATACATCCAGGAAGACGAGCTGTGCGAAGTCACTCCTAAGTCCATCCGTCTTCGCAAGAAGATCCTGGACGAAAGCGAGCGTACCCGCGCTGCCAAGAAAGCCAAGGCGTAATTTAGCCCGAGCTTGAAAAAACGCCCCCGGTCGCGAGACCGGGGGCGTTTTTGTTTGTCCGGGATTTAACCGAGACGGGGGCGGTGTTTGTGCTGGCCTCTTCGCGAGCAAGCCCGCTCCCACAGTAGATCTCGGTGAACACAAATCTTGTGTACGCCACAGTTCCCTGTGGGAGCGGGCTTGCTCGCGAAGGCGGCCTGAAAGGCGCCGAAAATTTCAGGAAAGATCAGAACTTCTCGATCGACCGCGAGTTCTGCACTCGCTCCACTTCTTTGGGCTTGTACGCGCAATACCCCGGACGCGGGCCGATTTTCGGGTGGTTGCGGCAAGTGTCCGGGCGTTTGTCATAAATGGTGCACAGGCGGCTCTTACGATCCAGGTAGTAGCAATCGTTGTTGCTCATGCGCTGTAGAGTAAAGATCCCCGACTTCTGGTTGAAGCGTTCGACCAGCCCTTCCTTTTGCAGGCGCTTGGCGATGTTCTTCGGCGGATCGCCCAGCTCGAACTCGTCGACCACGCCGATACGTACCAGGTCCTTGATCTTGACCTCGACCGGCAGGGTGCAGCAGCTGGAGACACAAGAGCCGCACATCGGGGCCGAATATTTGGCCCACGTATCGAGACGGTCGATCTCGGCGGCGGCAATCAGGTTGGGCTTCATCATCGGGGGTTACCAGGCGTGTGTGCATCAGGGCGCGCGATCATACCGGGACTGGTGGATTTTTGAACAACCTTTCGCCAGATTTTTGCAAATGCCGCGCAAATGTCATTCAGTCCGGCACGGCCCCTGCATTCATTAGCCCACTCGCCAAGGTAATGCCGGGCTATCTCACCGACTTCGGAAAAACTGCCGAACCAGCGCCTCTACCGTCGGTCAGACCGTCTAGGCTCAGACAATTCCCCGCTCGCTCGAGGTCCTATCGATGACTCAAGAACCACTAGTTCGCGAAGCAGAGGTGGCCGCATTCCGCGATGCCGTCCTGACCAAGCTCACCTATGCAGTGGGTAAAGACCCGGATCACGCTTTCGACCATGACTGGTTCGAAGCCATTGCCCTGGCGGCGCGCGACCACATGGTCGAACACTGGATGGACCACACCCGGCAGATCTACCGCAAAGGCCAGAAGCGGGTGTATTACCTCTCCCTGGAATTTCTCATCGGCCGTTTGCTCTACGACAGCCTGAGCAATCTCGGCCTGCTCGACGTCGCCCGTGAAGCGCTGACCGAGCTGGGCGTCGATCTCGAACGGATCCGCCTGCTGGAACCTGACGCGGCACTCGGCAACGGCGGCCTCGGACGTCTGGCGGCGTGCTTCATGGAAAGCATGTCGACCCTCGGCATCGCCGGGCACGGCTACGGCATTCGCTACGAGCATGGGCTGTTCCGGCAGGCCATCGTCGATGGTTGGCAGCAGGAGCAGACCGAGCACTGGCTGGATTTCGGCAACCCGTGGGAGTTCGAACGTCCGGAAGTGGTGTACTCGATCGGCTTCGGCGGCAGCGTCGAAACCGTCACCGATGCCAGCGGCAAGACCAAACAGGTCTGGTCGCCTGCGGAAACCGTGCGCGCGATTGCCTATGACACGCCAGTGGTCGGCTGGCGCGGGGCGAGCGTCAACACCCTGCGCCTGTGGCGCGCCCGGGCCATGGAAGATCTGCACCTGGAGCGCTTCAACGCCGGTGACCACTTGGGCGCCGTCGCCGAAGTGGCCCGGGCTGAAAGCATTTCCCGCGTGCTTTACCCGGCAGACAGCACTGAGGCCGGGCAGGAACTGCGCCTGCGCCAGGAATACTTCTTCGTCGCCGCTTCCTTGCAGGATTTGCTGCGTCGTCATCGCAACATGCACACCTCGGTGCTGACCCTGGGCGATCACGCAGCGATCCAGCTCAACGACACTCACCCTTCGATTGCCGTCGCCGAACTGATGCGCCAACTGGTCGACGTCTACGACGTGGCCTGGGATGCGGCGTGGCAAGTCACTGTCGATACCTTGTCGTACACCAACCACACGCTGTTGCCCGAGGCGCTGGAAACCTGGCCGGTCGGCCTGATGGAACGCATGCTGCCGCGGCACATGCAGATCATTTATCTGATCAACGCCCAGCACATCGATTCGCTGCGCGCCAAAGGCATTCATGATTTCGACGTGCTGCGCGCGGTGTCGCTGATCGAAGAGGACAACGGTCGCCGGGTGCGCATGGGCAACCTCGCGTTCCTCGGTTCGCACAGCGTCAACGGCGTGTCCGGGCTGCACACGCAGTTGATGCGCAAGACTGTGTTCGCTGAACTGCACAAGCTCTACCCGGAGCGGATCAACAACAAAACCAACGGCATCACCTTCCGCCGCTGGCTGTTCCAGGCCAACTCCGAACTGACCTCGATGCTGGTCGACTCCCTCGGTCCGGAAGTGCTGGATAACCCGGAAGAGCGCCTGCTCGACCTCGAACCGTTCGCCGAACAACCCGCCTTCCGCAAAGCCTTCGCCGAACAGCGCCTGCACAGCAAAAAAGCGCTGGCCTATCTGATTCACGAGCGGCTGGGGATCGCGGTCAATCCGGCGGCGATGTTCGACGTGCAGGTCAAACGGATCCACGAATACAAGCGCCAGTTGCTCAACCTGATGCACACCGTGGCGCTGTATCAGGCAATCCGCGCCGAGCCTGAAGTCGACTGGGTACCCCGGGTGAAAATCTTCGCCGGTAAAGCGGCGGCCAGTTATCACCAGGCCAAATTGATCATCAAACTGACCAACGACATCGCCCGGGTAGTGAACAACGACCCGACAGTGCGCGGTTTGCTGAAGGTGGTGTTCCTGCCCAACTACAACGTCAGCCTGGCGGAGAGCATCATTCCGGCGGCGGACTTGTCCGAGCAGATTTCCACGGCCGGGTTCGAAGCCTCGGGCACCAGTAACATGAAGTTCGGCCTCAACGGTGCACTGACCATCGGCACCCTCGACGGCGCCAACGTGGAAATGTGCGAGCGCATCGGTGCCGAGCACATGTTCATCTTCGGCCTCAGCGCTCAGCAGGTTGAAGCGCGCAAGCAGAACCACGAGTTCAGCGCCGCGCCGGACATCGCCGCGTCGCATCGTTTGAGCGACGTGCTGCAAGCGATCCGCAGTGGCGTGTTCTCGCCAGATGACACGTCGCGTTACACCGGATTGATCGATTCGCTGGTGGACTACGACCGCTTCCTGGTCTGCGCCGACTTCGATTCCTATTGGGAAGCGCAAAAACGCGTCGATGCGCACTGGCACGATTCCAACAACTGGTGGCGTTCGGCGGTGCTCAACACGGCGCGGATGGGCTGGTTCTCGTCCGACCGGACGATTCGCGAGTACGCCACGGATATCTGGAAGGCACTGGAGTGATTTTCTGCAACAAATGTGCGTAAGGCCCAACGTTTGTTGGGCCGGATCGATATACTGAGCGCCGGTTACCGGGCTGTTCAGTCACCACTGATCCAATGTAGGAGTGAGCCTGCTCGCGATAGCGCCGTCACATTCAACAGCTTCGTTGACTGACAAATCGCTATCGCGAGCAGGCTCACTCCTACAAGGGTTTGTGCCTAGACTGAAGCAACTGTCGGGATTGCCCCGCCTCGGGGCCGCTTAGGGATATCGACCATGCAATGGATGTTCATGTTGATCGGGCTGCTGCTCGGCTGGCTGCTCGATGAGTCGTTCAGTGCCGCGCTGCTTGGTGCACTGCTCGGGCTGGCGATCGGGCAAACGCTCCGGATCGCCCGGCTTGGCTCGCTGGCCACCGACCAACAGCGTCAACTGGAACAGGCCAAGGTCGCCCTGCAAGCCGTCGAGCAGCGTCTGTTTCTGCTTGAAGGTGCCAGCGTGCGCACCACACCGCCGAGCGTGGCGCCGATGCCGGACGCCATCGTTGAGCCGATCATCGTCGCCGAACAATCATCCTCCCCCACGCCGGATCTGGTCTGGGAACTGCCGCCCGAACTAGAACCGATCTCTGCCGTTGCCAGCGAAACCAGCCAGCCGCTGCCGGCGGATGTCTGGCGTCTGGATGCTGTTACCGACGAGCCAACAGCGCCGGCACAGCCTGCCGAACCTCGTGGCCCGAACCTGATCGAGCGTGGCATCAGCGCTGCGCGTGACTGGCTGTTCGGTGGCAACACCGTGCTGCGGGTTGGCGTGGTGCTGCTGTTTTTCGGTCTGGCGTTCCTGCTGCGCTACGCCACCGAGGGCATGGTGGTGCCAATCGAATTGCGTTATGCCGGTGTTGCGGCAGCGGCGTTGGCCCTGCTGGCACTGGGCTGGTGGCTGCGTACGCGCAACAGCAGTTATGCGCTGATTCTGCAGGGCACCGGGATCGCGGTGCTGTACCTGACGGTGTTTGCGGCGATGCGTCTGCATCCGTTGCTCGATCCATCTGCCGCGCTGGGGTTGCTGGTGGCGGTCACGGTGTTCTCGGCGATTCTCGCCATCACTCAGGATGCGCTGGGCCTGGCGGCGGCCGCTGCGCTCGGCGGTTTCGCCGCGCCGATCCTGACCTCGACCGGGGCTGGCAACCATGTTGCGCTGTTCAGCTATTTCGCATTGCTCAATGCCGGCATTCTCGCCATTGCCTGGTTCAAGGCCTGGCGCCTGCTTAACCTGATCGGGTTCGTCGGCACGTTCGGTATCGGCTTCGCCTGGGGCCTGCGCTCCTATGCGCCCGAGCTGCTGTGGAGCACCGAGCCGTTCCTGATTCTGTTCTTCCTGATGTACCTGGGCATTGGCCTGTTGTTCGCCCGACGCAAGTTGCTCGACATGCCCGATGCGCCGGCGGACGGCGATCGCGAGGCGCTGCTGCACTGGTCGGCGCGCAAGGGCGACTACGTCGACGGCACGATGCTGTTCGGCCCGCCGATCGTGGGCTTCGGTCTGCAGTTTGCGCTGGTGCAGCACCTGGAGTTCGCCGCTGCGTTCAGCGCACTCGCACTGGGCGTGATCTACATGGGCCTGGCCCGGGTGTTGATGGGCGGCCGCGCCTTGTTGCTGGGTGAAACCTGTCTGGCGCTGGGGGTGATTTTCGCCAGTCTGGCGATCCCGCTGGGCCTCGATGCGCGCTGGACTTCGGCGGCGTGGGCAGTGGAGGGCGCGGGGATTTTCTGGCTCGGCCTGCGTCAGCATCGGCCGTTCGCCCGAGCGTTTGCCCTGCTGCTGCAACTGGGGTCGGCGCTGGCCTTTCTCAGTCAGTTGCGGGTTGGCGAAAGCAGCCTGCTCGACGGCGCACCGCTGGGAGCGTTGATGCTCGGCATCGCACTGCTGTTCAGTTTCTATCAATTGCGCAAAACCTCGGCGGAACAGTCTTCGCCATGGGAGCGCCAGGGTTTGCCGGTGCTGGCGGCGCTGGGCCTGACCTTCCTGTACCTGTTGGCGCCGCTGTTTTTCCTGGTTCAGGCGACAGCGATCAGTTGGGCCTTGGCCGGACTGGTGACCCTGTTTGTCGGCCTGCGCCTGCAATCGCGCACGTTCCTGTTCACCGCGTTCGCCGTGCAGTTGCTCGGCGGTGCGCTGTTCCTGTTGCGTCTGCAAGGCGCGAGCGAGGATTCGGCGGCCGTGTTCAGCGCCGGGTGGAGCGGTTTGCTCAGCGCATCGGTGATCGGTGTGGCGTTGATCGGAGGGATGCTGCTGGCGGCGCGCGACGAGATGGTGCGCGGCGATGTGCGGCTGCTGCGCGGGTTGTCGGTGGTGTTGCTGGCGGGGTTGGTGCTGATCAATCTGGCGGTGCTGTTCGTGCTGCCGTGGCAAACCGCGAGTGCGGTGTGGGCGGCGAGCGGTCTGTTGATCATCTGGCTGAGCCTGTACCTCAAACAGCGCGTGAGTTTTGTCTTTGGGCTGTTGTTGCAGTTGATCGGTGGCGCGGCGTTCTTGTTGGCCGGCCCCGAGTTGCTCGGGCCGCTGTCCAGCGAAGGACTGCGGCCGTTGGCCCATGGCGGTTTCTGGACGCCGCTGGTATTGGGGCTGGCCGCGCTGGTCGGTGCCTGGCGTCTGCAACTGGGCAATCACGCCTCGGCCTTCGATGCGCTGAGTTTGCAACGCCTGTCCGAAGTGCTGCTGGTGTGGGGCGCCGGTTGGTGGGCGTTGGCGTGGGTCAGTGAGGTGCTGCGTTTTGCGCCGTTGAATCTGCAGGCGTCGCTGTTGCTGCTGGTCGCTGCGCTGAGTGTGGCGTTGTGGACGCTGTTGGCGCTGCGCCTGAAATGGCCGGCGTTGGGCCTGCTCTGCACCTTGCTGATTCCGGCGGCGGGGCTGGTGTTGCTGGCGGCGTGGCATGCGCGTTATCACCCAGCGGCGAATTTTGGTTGGCTGGCGTGGGTATTGGTGTTCGCCGTGCATTTCTTCAGCCTGCGGCGTCTGGCGCCGATGCTGCCGGCTCGGGCCTTGAGCACTGCGCATGTGCTGGGTTGCTGGCTGCTGATCGGCGTACTGGCGCTGGAGCTGCGCTACGGTCTGCTGCTGTTGTCCGAGCAATACAACGCGTGGCGCTGGCTGGGCTGGGCGATCCTGCCGAGCCTGTATCTGCTGTTGGCGGCGGCTCCGCGCAGCTGGCCATGGCCGGTGGCGGCATTCCCGCGGGAATATCGTTTGTACGCCGCCGCGCCGCTGGCAGTGCTGATGCTGGCGTGGTTCTGGCTGGCCAACGGCGTCAGCGACGGTAACGCCGAACCGCTGCCGTACGTGCCGCTGATCAACCCGTTGGAATTGGGCCTGCTGTTCGCCTTGTTCGGGGTGTACGTGTGGTCGCGTCATGCGGTGACGCAGTTTGCCCTGCGCAAGGATTACGCCGAGTACGCCACGCAACTGGTCGCCGGGGTCTCCCTATTCGCCTTCTGTACCGCGTTGGTGACCCGCGCTGCGCACCATTGGGCGGGCATTCCGTTCGAGCTGGATCTGCTGCTCGAATCGATGCTGGTGCAGGCCGGGCTGTCCATCGTCTGGACCTTGATGGCGTTGGGGCTGATGATCGGCGGACACCTGCGGCACCGGCGCGAAGTGTGGCTGATCGGCGCGGCGCTGATTGCGCTGGTGGTGGCCAAACTGATTTTTGTCGAATTGAGCAACCGTGGCGGACTGGCCCGGATCGTCTCGTTTATCGGCGTCGGCGTGTTGCTGCTGGTGGTGGGCTATTTCGCACCGCTGCCACCGAAACGTGTCGAAGCCGAACCGGTGGCGGACAAACCCGTGCCGGATACCGAAGGAGTTTCATCTTGAGTCGCATGCTGAATCTGGGGTGGTTGGCGCTGGGCGTGGTGATGGCTGCCGGCGCCCAGGAAAAACCGGCGGACTTCGCCACGCAGGTGCCGCTGACGGTGAGTGGCAACGGCCCGTGGTATCGCCTCGATCTGCCGCTGAGCGCGCAATTGCAGGCCCGCCAGACCGATCTCAGCGACCTGCGCGTGTTCAACGCCGCCGGCGAACCACAGGCCTACGCCCTGGCCCGGGAATCGGCGCAGACCCGCGACGACGGGCAGTTGCATGAAGTGAAGTGGTTCCCCTTGTACAACGCCGCCGACGCCAGCGAGCGAGCGCCGAACGTGCGCGTGCAATCGACCACCACCGGCACATTGGTTGAAGTGCAGCCGTCGACTCAGCTGGAGGCCGGCGAAGAAGTGCTGCGTGGCTGGCTGCTCGATGCCAGTGCGATCAAGGCGCCGCTGCAGCAGCTGATTCTCGACTGGACCAGCGAGCGCGACGGCTTCCAGCGTTTCAGCATCGAGGCCAGTGATGACTTGCAGCACTGGCAGGCGTGGGGCGAGGGGCAGGTGGCGCGCCTGACCTTTTCCGACGAACGCATCGAACAGCACGAAGTGACGCTGCCGGGGCAATCGGCGCGCTATCTGCGTCTGCTGTGGGATGCGCCAACCTCGGCGCCAATCCTCACGTCCGCTCAACTGAAAAGCAGCGATCCACGCAACGTGCCGCTGCCGTTGGTCTGGTCGCAAGCGCTGGCGGGCAGTAGCACCAAGTCCGGTGAGTACACCTGGCAGTTGCCGATGGGGCTGAATGTCGAGCGGGTGCAGGTCGAGCTGAAACAACCGAACAGTCTGGCGCCGGTGACGCTCGCGGGCCGCCGCGAAAGCAGCCTGCCGTGGCAGACGTTGAGCAACGGTTTGCTGTATCGCCTGACCCAGAACGGTCAGGACGTGGTGCAAAACGAATTGCAGTTGTACGGGCAGACTGTGCAGCAGTTGAAACTGAGCGTGGATGAGCGTGGCGGCGGTCTGGGTGAGCAGGCACCGAGCCTGAAGTACGCGGTGCGGGCGACCCAGGTGATTTTCCTCGCACGGGGTGACGGGCCTTACAGCCTGGCGCTGGGCAATCCGACGGTGAAAACCGCGAACCTGCCGCTGAGCACGCTGATTCCGGATTTCAAAGCGGAAAAACTCGCGGCGCTGGGCAAGGCAACGGTGCAGGGTGAAGTGATTGCCACACAGGCTACGCCGGCAACCACGACGGCGGTAGCCGAGACCAACTGGAAGAAGATCGGCCTGTGGGCGGTGTTGCTGGTGAGTGTGGTGTTCCTCGGGGCGATGGCGGCGAGCCTGTTGCGCAAGCCGCCGACCAATTCCTGAGAATGGCTGGCGCTGCGCGCCATTCGCGAGCAAGCCCGCTCCCACATTGATCGCGTCCAGCAGGGCTACTCGGTCAACTGTGGGAGCGGGCTTGCTCGCGAAGGCGGCCGATCGACCACCAATAGTTTCAGATCGGTCGCGGATCCGCATGCACCACCCGTCCCGTTTCGAACTACGCTCAATCCGGTGCCTGAACTCTCTCGACCCGTTCACGTCTGATACAAGCAATTGCGCCCCAATGCACGTTACCGGGCGTCATCGCTCGCTACGTTTTCAGACTCCCTGTAAACTGCGCGGGTTTTTAGCCCCCCATTCCACCGGAGCCGTCCATGTCCCGCGTTACCCTGAGTCGCTATTTGATTGAGCAGACCCGCAGCAATAACACTCCTGCCGATCTGCGCTTCCTGATCGAAGTGGTGGCGCGTGCCTGCAAAGAGATCAGCCACGCCGTGTCCAAAGGCGCCCTGGGTGGTGTTCTGGGCAGCATGGGCACTGAAAACGTCCAAGGCGAAGTGCAGAAGAAACTCGACGTGCTGTCGAACGAGATCCTGCTCGAAGCCAACGAGTGGGGCGGTCACCTGGCCGGCATGGCGTCCGAAGAAATGGACAATGCCTATCAGATCCCGGGCAAATACCCGAAAGGTGCTTACCTGCTGGTGTTCGACCCACTGGACGGCTCGTCGAACATCGACATCAACGCTCCGGTCGGCACCATCTTCTCGGTATTGCGTTGCCCGAACGAATACCTGAGCCAGAACGAGCCGCTGAACGAAAAAGCCTTCCTGCAGCCAGGCACCCAGCAGGTTGCCGCCGGTTACGCGATCTACGGCCCGCAGACCATGCTGGTGCTGACTCTGGGCGACGGCGTCAAAGGCTTCACCCTGGACCGCGAAATGGGCAGCTTCGTACTGACCCACGAAGACATCACCATTCCTGAAACCACCCAGGAATTCGCGATCAACATGTCCAACCAGCGCCACTGGGAAGCCCCGGTGCAACGCTACGTCAGCGAACTGCTGGCCGGCGAAGAAGGCCCGCTGAAGAAGAACTACAACATGCGCTGGGTCGCCGCGATGGTGGCCGACGTGCACCGCATCCTGACCCGTGGCGGTCTGTTCATGTACCCACGCGACAGCCGTGAGCCATCCAAGCCCGGCAAACTGCGTCTGATGTACGAAGCCAACCCGATGTCGTTCCTGGTGGAACAGGCCGGCGGCGCGTCCACTGACGGCCACCAGCGCATCCTCGACATTCAGCCGGAAGGCCTGCACCAGCGCGTAGCGGTGTTCCTCGGCTCGAAAGAAGAAGTCGCCCGCGCCACGGCTTACCACAAGGAATAAGCCATGACCGCGCCCTGGCAGCCGTTGCTCGATTGGTGGTTCGGACATGTCGAATCACCGGACGAGATTGCGGCTGACAAGGGCAAGTTGTGGTTCGGCAAGAAAGACAGCCAAGACCTCGAAGCGCGTGAGCGTTTCGGGGTCTTTGTCGATCAGGCCCTCGCTGGCGAATTGGCCGAGTGGACGCAACGTCCCGAAGGTTGGCTGGCCGTGGTGCTGCTGCTCGATCAACTGCCGCGCATGATCTTTCGCGACACGCCCAAAGCATTCTCGGGTGATCTGCGTGCGCAGAAACTTGTCGCGCAGGGCATTGCTGCGGATTTCGACCGGAAACTGAAGCCGATCCAGCGCGTATTCATTTATCTGGTGTTCGAACACTGCGAAAACCTCGCGGTGCAGAACGAAGCCGTTTCGCGTTTTATCGATCTGGTGGCTGAGCAGCCGGAAAGCGAACGGGCGGTGTTTGCCGACAATCTGGACTATGCCGAGCGGCATCGGAAAGTGATTGCGCGGTTTGGAAGGTTTCCGCATCGCAATGCGGTGTTGGGACGGGAGTCTACGGCGGAGGAGTTGGCGTTTTTGAAAGAGCCAGGTTCGCGTTTTTAGAACGATTCTCGGCAACCTCAACAACCAGCCCTCACCCTAACCCTCTCCCGGAGGGAGAGGGGACTGACCGAGGTGTTTTGTCGCTATACGTCGACCTGAAGCATCCAGTCGAACTCAGGTTTGAAAAGCTTGAAGATCTACTCCCTTCCCTCCCCCTCGCCCCCTTGGGGGAGAGGGCTGGGGTGAGGGGGTGGCTCTTGATCTTAGATCCGGAAGCTACCCACCAGTTGCTTCAATCGCGCCGCCTGCTGCTCCAGATCCGAGCACGCACGCAAGGTTGCCTGCAGGTTCTCCACACCTTCCTGGTTCAGCGTGTTGATCTCGTTGATGTCGACGTTGATCGATTCGACCACAGCCGTCTGCTCCTCAGTCGCGGTAGCCACCGACTGGTTCATCCCGTCGATCTCGCCGATGCGCTGGGTCACGCTGCCCAGGCGTTCGCCGGCCTGGTTGGCGATGCCGACGCTGCTTTCGCTCTCGCGCTGGCTCTCGGTCATGATGCTCACGGCCTGACGCGCGCCGACTTGCAGTTCTTCGATCATCTTCTGCACTTGCTGCGCCGAATCCTGAGTGCGGTGGGCGAGGTTGCGCACCTCGTCAGCGACCACGGCGAAACCACGGCCAGCCTCACCGGCGCGGGCCGCTTCGATGGCAGCGTTTAGCGCCAGCAGGTTGGTCTGCTGCGAGATGCTGGTGATCACTTCCAGAATCTGCCCGATGTTCACCGTGTTGCTGTTGAGGGTTTCGATGTTGCCGCAGGAGTCGCTGATTTTTGCCGACAGTTGCTGCATGGCCTGAATGGTTTTATCAACAACCTGCTGACCGTCGACCGCCAGACTGCGCGCATCACTGGAGTGCTGCGAGGCGAGAGCGGCGTTCTGGGCGATTTCCTGAGCGGCGGCGCCGAGCTGGTTGATCGCCGCGGCCACGCTGTTGGTGCGGCTGGCCTGCTGATCAGAGTTGTACATCGACGAATTCGATGCGGCGACCACACGCAGGGCGACTTCGTTGACCTGGCCGGTGGCCGAGGACACTTCGCGGATCGAGGTGTGAATACGCTCGACGAAGCGGTTGAACGACAGGCCAAGCGCGCCGAATTCATCATGGCCGTGGATCACCAGACGCTTGGTCAGGTCGCCTTCACCTTCGGCGATGTCGTGCATGGCGCGGCCCATGGTCAGCAGTGGCTGCATCAGCACGCGGATCAGCATGCCGAGCAGGGCGATGATGATCACCACGGCGATCACCATGGCGATCAGCGCCGAGGTGCGGAATTCGCTGAGCATCGAGAACGCGGTGTCTTTGTCCAGCACCAGCGCCACGTACCAGTCGGCCGATGGCACGCCGTTAACGCGGGTGAAGGAGATCAGTTGAGTCTTGCCGTTGAACTCGACTTCTTTCAGGCCCGGGCTGACTTTCGGTGCGCCGTTTGGATAAGCCTCGGCGAGGGTTTTGAGCACCAGTTTGCTGTCCGGGTGAATCAGGATCTTGCCATCGGCGCTGACGATGAACGCATGGCCGTGGCCACCAAAGTTGAGCGAGTTGATGATCGCGCTGACGCTGGTCAGGTCGATATCCGCGCCGGCCACACCGATCATCTGGCCCTGACGCTGCACCGGAGTGGCGACGGTGATTACCAGTTTGCCCGAGGAAGCGGCGATGTAGGGTTCGGTGACGATGGTCTGTTGGGCGCTGTTGGCGGCCTTGTACCAGCCACGGGCGCGCGGGTCGTAGTCCGGCGCGCGATTGCCGGCGGGTACCGAGAACATCACGCCGTCAGCGCCGCCGAAGTAGCTGAGCTGGAAATTGCCGGTATAGGCGGGCAGGTCGATGATGCGCTTGAGGCTGGCCGGGGCGCTGCCGTCGGCGGCGACCTGCTGCGACAGCGATTGCAGCAACTGGATGCGGCTTTCCAGCCAGGTCTGGATGTTGCTGGTGGTCAGGCTGCCGAGTTCCTGCATCGAGGCTTCGGTGCTGCTGCTCAGGGCTTCGCGTTGTCGATAGTCGTTGAACAAAATGAAACAGGCGAACGCAACGGCCACCACGAGGGCGGCAGCCAACAAGATCTTGTGGCTGAATTTCATGTTTCTGGTCATCGAATGAACTACCGCGAAGGGGCTGGTCGAGAAAGGGCGGCAATTTGCCACACTCGGGGGCTTTGCGCTGCTCTTATTTCGACCGCCGCGCGCCAAAGATTAGGCGTCTTTGATGAAATGCGACGAAATGCTCAATAGCCGCACAAAGTGTCTGATTTACCGGTAAATGCCAGACGAGCGGAGCGATAAATAGCCATTTCTGAAGGGAACCAGATGAGGGTTTTCTCTTCTAAGCTTCTGGTTGGCACCATGCCATCCCCCTTCCGCTCCAGGAGTTACTTCATGTCGCTGCGATCTATCGCCCTTCTGACTTTTTGCGTGCTGTTGGCCGCGTGCAGCAAGGTCAATCAGGAAAACTATTCCAAGCTTTCGGCCGGCATGGCCAAGGCCGAGGTTGAGACGCTGCTCGGCAAACCCACCGACTGTTCGGGCGCGCTCGGCATGTCCAGTTGCACCTGGGGCGATAAAAACAGCTTTATCAGCGTGCAGTACGCCGGTGACAAAGTGCTGATGTTTTCCGGCCAAGGCCTGAAGTAAACCGGGGCTACGCGCCCACGGGAGAAAAATAATGAAGCGGTTATTGTTCGTCCTTTTTGTCGGCCTGGTACTGGCCGGCTGCGCCACCCACGGTGAAGATCCGCTGGCGCCCAAGACGGCTCACAGTGTCAATCTCAAGCGTTATCAGGGCACCTGGTATGAACTGGCGCGCCTGCCGATGTACTTCCAGCGCAACTGCGCGCAGTCCGAAGCCCATTACTCGCTCAGACCCGACGGCAATGTCGATGTGCTCAATCGCTGCCTGACCTCCGACTGGCAGTGGGAAGAAGCCAAAGGCAAGGCTTATCCACAGGTGCCGGGCAAGACCGACAAGTTGTGGGTCGAGTTCGATACCTGGTTCTCGCGCTTGATTCCGGGTGTGGCGAAAGGCGAATACTGGGTGTTGTACGTCAGCGACGACTACAAGACCGCCATCGTCGGCGACCCGAGTCGCAAGTACATGTGGTTGCTGTCGCGCACGCCAACGGTCAATGGCGTAGTGCGCGAGGAGTTGCTGAGCAAGGCGCGGCAGCAGGGTTACGACACTACGCGACTGATCTGGCGGGCGTCGGATCGGCAGATGGCGAAGACTTCGAACTAAAGGCAACCACAAAATCAATGTAGGAGTGAGCCTGCTCGCGATGACTGTGTGTCAGACATAAATATGTGACTGACACACAGTCATCGCGAGCAGGCTCACTCCTACATTTTGTTATGTTTCAGCTCAGCAATTCGCGCAGGACCTGGATGAATGCCCGAGCGCTTTCCTCTTCGCCCGCGTGCCGTCCATCGCGCACCACCCACTGACCATTGACCAGCACATCGCGCACCTGGCGATCTCCGCCAGCGAACAGCCAGCGATTCAAAATCCCGTCACCACTGGCGGTGGCCAGATACGGATCATTGCCATCGAGCACGATCCAGTCCGCACGTTTGCCGACTTGCAGCGCACCAATCGGCTGTCCCAAAGCCTGGGCGCCGCCGTCCAGCGCCGCGTCATACAGCGTGCGCCCAACCATCGGCTGATCCGCGCCATACAACCGGTTACGCCGCTGATCGCGCAGACGCTGGCCGTATTCCAGCCAGCGCAATTCCTCGACCACGCTGAGCGACACATGGCTGTCGGAACCGATGCCCATGCGCCCGCCCTGAGCGAGGAAATCCACCGCCGGGAAAATCCCGTCGCCCAGATTCGCTTCAGTGGTCAGGCACAGGCCGGCGATGGCGCGACTTTTGGCCATCAGCGTGACTTCTTCCGGGTTGGCGTGGGTCGCGTGAACCAGGCACCAGCGCTGATCGACCTCGGTGTTTTCGTAGAGCCATTGCAGCGGACGGCGACCGCTCCAGCTCAGGCAGTCGTCGACCTCTTTCTGCTGTTCGGCGATGTGAATGTGCACCGGGCACAGCTTGTCGCTGGCGGCCAGCACTTCGCTGATCTGCTGCGGGGTAACCGCGCGCAACGAGTGGAAGCACAGACCCAGCGACTGCGCTTTTTGCTGAGCGAGTAATGGCTGCAAGCGCGATTGCAGATTCAGGTAATTTTCGGTGCTGTTGATGAAGCGGCGCTGCCCATCATTGGGCGTCTGGCCGCCGAATCCGGAATGGCTGTAGAGCACCGGCAGCAGGGTCAGACCGATGCCGCTTTCGCTCGCTGCCAGACTGATGCGCAGTGCCAGTTCGGCCGGATCGGCATATGGCTGACCGTTATTGTCGTGGTGTACATAGTGGAATTCAGCAACCGAGGTGTAACCGACCTTGAGCATTTCGATGTACAGCTGACGGGCGATCACGCCGAGCTGCTCCGGGCTGATTTTTCCGACGAGGCGATACATCAAGTCACGCCAGGTCCAGAAACTGTCGTTGGGATTGCCGGCTACTTCAGCCAGCCCGGCCATCGCGCGCTGGAAGGCGTGGGAGTGCAGATTGGGCATGCCCGGCAGCAGCGGACCGCTCAGCCGTTCGGCGCCGTCTGCAGTGGAATCGGCCTGAATCCGGGTCAGCACGCCATCGGCGCTGACCTCAAGACGTACATTGTTGGCCCATCCGTTAGGCAGCAGCGCGCGTTCGGCAAAGAAAGCGGACATGGTTCAGCACCCCATCGTGTGTTATTTGTATATACATATACAGACGTTTGCCTGCCCGGTAAACTCCGGCAAGCTAGCAACCTTCATCCAATGAACAGGGATCAACCGTGCCGACTCCGCCTCCAGTCTCTCCGTTGGCCGCGAACCTGGGCGACAGTCCGGCGCCCTTGTACGCCCGCGTCAAACAGATGATCACCCAGCAGATCGACAGCGGTAACTGGCCACCGCACTACCGCGTGCCATCGGAAAGCGAACTGGTCAGCCAGCTCGGTTTCAGCCGCATGACCATCAACCGCGCGCTGCGTGAAATGACCGCCGACGGCCTGCTCGTGCGCATGCAAGGTGTAGGCACGTTTGTCGCTGAACCGAAGAGCCAGTCTGCGTTGTTCGAAGTGCACAACATCGCTGATGAAATTGCCTCCCGTGGCCATCGCCACACCTGTCAGGTGATCACCCTCGAAGAAGAGGCCGCCGGCTCCGAGCGCGCGCTGGCTCTGGACATGCGCGAAGGGCAGAAGGTCTTCCACTCGCTGATCGTGCATTACGAAAACGACATTCCTGTGCAAATCGAAGACCGTTTCGTCAACGCGCTGGTCGCCCCGGAATACCTCAAGCAGGATTTCACCCTGCAGACGCCTTACGCCTATCTCAATCAGGTCGCGCCACTGACCGAAGGCGAGCACGTCGTCGAAGCGATCCTCGCTGAGCCGTCCGAGTGCAAGCTGCTGCAGATCGAAAAAGGTGAGCCTTGCCTGCTGATCCGTCGCCGTACGTGGTCGGGGCGTCAGCCGGTGACCGCCGCGCGTTTGATTCACCCAGGTTCCCGTCATCGTCTGGAAGGACGCTTTCATAAATGAATGGTTTAAAGGTTTTACGCGCCGAGGGTTACCCGCGCATGCCGTGGAAAAACGGCGGCGGCAGCACCGAAGAGATTACCCGTGATGCGGGTGCCGGCCTCGATGGTTTCGGCTGGCGCCTGTCGATTGCCGACATTGCCGAGTCCGGTGGATTCTCGACTTTTGCTGGTTACCAGCGAGTGATTACGGTGCTGCAGGGCGATGGCATGACCCTGTGTGTCGACGGCGATGACACTCGCCCATTGTTACCGCTGGATCCGTTTGCGTTCAGCGGCGAAAGCCAGGTGTCCTGCACTTTGCTCGGTGGTGCGATCCGCGACTTCAACCTGATCTACGCGCCACAGCGTTACAGCGCGCGGTTGCAGTGGCTGGAAGGCGAGCAGCGGTTTTTCAGCTCGGCGACGACGGTGCTGGTGTTCAGTGTCAGTGAGCTGCTGCAAGTGCAGGTTGCTGACAACACTGCGCAACTCGGCCGCCATGATTGCCTGCAACTGGACGGTAACACCGGGCTGGTTGAAGTGGCCGTCAATGCCGGGTGCTGCGTGATTGAGCTGACCGCGCGCTGATCCAACTCTGGTAACACTCCTGTGGTGAGGGGATTTATCCCCGATGGCGGCGCAGCAGACCTTTTGGGACCGCTACGCGCTCCATCGGGGATAAATCCCCTCACCACAATTGCATTTCAATTCCTGTTTCCCTCGGCGCACCAACTTGTTACCGAACGCCCCAGCGTGGCGCAAAACCACGGGTTCGTAACGATCCGCCGAATCCTCAATTCCTCCCCGCAAAAATTTTCATCCACGCCGTAACCCTTGTCTCAGGCGCTCTGCAGCCCTGTCCGCAATTTTTCTTGAGCGCCCCTCCAGCAAGTTGGCCGCTTGATTGCATATGCTTGTATGTACAAGTAAAGACGTATGCGTATAAGTCCGCAGCGTCCACTGATTCGCTTGTCGCGCATTGAGGCGCGCAGGCTGCTTGCCCACTGCCAGGGTTGGTTTGAATTGATCGCTGAGGAGTCTTTTTCGTGACTGACAATAAGCCTACAACTGCCGTTTATACAAAGAGACGTGACGTCGAAATCCGTGCATCGCGCGGCAACAAGCTGACCGCCAAGAGCTGGCTGACCGAAGCGCCGCTGCGCATGCTGATGAACAACCTCGATCCGGAAGTGGCCGAGAATCCGAAAGAGCTGGTGGTCTACGGTGGCATCGGTCGCGCTGCGCGCAACTGGGAGTGCTACGACAAGATCGTCGAGAGCCTGACCAATCTGAACGACGACGAGACGCTGCTGGTGCAATCCGGCAAACCGGTCGGCGTGTTCAAGACCCACAGCAACGCCCCGCGCGTATTGATCGCCAACTCCAACCTGGTGCCGCACTGGGCGAGCTGGGAACACTTCAACGAACTCGACGCCAAAGGCCTGGCCATGTACGGCCAGATGACCGCCGGCAGCTGGATCTACATCGGCAGCCAGGGCATCGTTCAGGGCACCTACGAAACCTTCGTCGAAGCCGGTCGTCAGCACTACAACGACAACCTCAAGGGCAAGTGGGTGCTGACCGCAGGCCTCGGCGGCATGGGCGGTGCTCAGCCACTGGCCGCTACCCTGGCCGGTGCCTGCTCGCTGAACATCGAATGCCAGCAGGTGAGCATCGATTTCCGCTTGAAAAGCCGTTATGTCGACGAGCAAGCCAAAGACCTCGACGACGCCCTGGCGCGCATCGCCAAATACACCGCTGAAGGCAAGGCGATCTCGATCGCGCTGCTGGGCAACGCGGCAGAAATTCTGCCGGAACTGGTCAAGCGCGGTGTGCGCCCGGACATGGTCACCGACCAGACCAGCGCCCACGACCCACTCAACGGCTACCTGCCGGCGGGCTGGACCTGGGACGAATACCGCGCCCGCGCCAAGACAGAGCCGGCCGCTGTGATCAAGGCCGCCAAGCAGTCGATGGCCGTCCACGTCAAAGCGATGCTGGACTTCCAGAAACAAGGCATTCCGACCTTCGACTACGGCAACAACATCCGTCAGATGGCGCAAGAAGAAGGCGTGGAGAACGCGTTCGACTTCCCAGGATTTGTACCGGCCTACATCCGCCCACTGTTCTGCCGTGGCATCGGTCCGTTCCGCTGGGCGGCGCTGTCGGGTGATCCGCAGGACATCTACAAGACCGACGCCAAAGTCAAAGAGCTGATCCCGGACGACGCGCACCTGCACAACTGGCTGGACATGGCCCGTGAGCGCATCAGCTTCCAGGGGCTGCCGGCACGTATCTGCTGGGTCGGTCTGGGCCTGCGCGCCAAACTCGGTCTGGCGTTCAACGAAATGGTGCGCAGCGGCGAGCTGTCGGCACCGATCGTGATCGGTCGCGACCACCTCGACTCCGGCTCCGTTGCCAGCCCGAACCGCGAAACCGAATCGATGCAGGACGGTTCCGACGCCGTGTCCGACTGGCCACTGCTCAACGCTCTGCTGAACACCGCGAGCGGCGCGACCTGGGTTTCCCTGCACCACGGCGGTGGCGTCGGCATGGGCTTCTCGCAGCACTCGGGCATGGTGATTGTCTGCGACGGTACTGACGAAGCGGCCGAGCGTATTGCGCGCGTGCTGCACAACGACCCGGCGACCGGTGTCATGCGTCACGCCGATGCCGGTTACCAGATCGCTATCGATTGTGCGAAGGAGCAGGGGCTGAACCTGCCGATGATTACCGGTAAATAAACGCAATTCTGTGGGAAATGCTTTTGGTGGGAGTGGGCTTGCTCACGAATGCGCTGGATCAATCAGCACATGTTTCGAATGTGCCGGCCCCTTCGCGAGCAAGCCCGCTCCCACCAAAAGCACCCCGCGCAAGACGCTCAGTGAACTCGAATAACAATCCACAGAGGTTGAATCATGGCTGTAACCCCCGATCGTGCAGGCAACAAACCGTTGATCGAAAGGCGTTCGATCGACTACATCCCGGAAGCGGAAAGACACGGTCGTCTGTTGAGCCAGTTCACTCTGTGGATGGGTGCGAATCTGCAAATCACTGCGATTGTCACCGGGGCCCTGGCCGTGGTGCTGGGCGGTGATGTGTTCTGGTCGTTGATCGGTCTGTTGATCGGTCAACTGCTGGGCGGTGGCGTGATGGCGCTGCATGCGGCGCAAGGGCCGAAACTGGGCCTGCCGCAGATGATTTCCAGCCGCGTGCAATTCGGCGTCTACGGCGCGGCGATCCCGATCGTGCTGGTGTGCCTGATGTACCTGGGCTTCACCGCCACCGGTACGGTGCTTTCCGGCCAGGCGCTGGGCCAGTTGTTTGGCGTCAGCGACACCGTCGGCATCCTGCTGTTCGCCAGTGTCATCGTAGTGGTCACGGTGCTTGGCTATCGGGTGATCCACTGGATCGGCCGGGTTGCCAGTGTCATCGGCGTGATTGCCTTTGTGTATCTGTTCAGTCGTCTGCTGAGTCAGGTGGATGTGGGCGCACTGTTGCAGATCCGCCACTTCAGCTGGAGCAGCTTCCTGCTGGCGGTGTCGCTCGCGGCCTCCTGGCAGATCGCGTTCGGCCCTTATGTGGCTGACTATTCGCGTTACCTGCCGAGCAAGGTTTCCTCGGTGAAAACCTTCTTTGCCGCTGGCGCAGGTTCGGTCATCGGCGCGCAGGTGGCGATGGTCCTCGGCGTGTTCGCGGCAGCTTCGGCCAACGGCCAGTTTGCCGGTCACGAAGTGGCCTACATCGTCGGACTGGGCGGCACTGGTGCCACGGCGGCGCTGCTGTACTTCAGCATCGCGTTCGGCAAGGTGACCATCTCGACGCTGAACTCCTACGGCAGCTTCATGTGCATCGCCACCATCGTCAGCGGCTTCCGTGGACATCTGACGGTGTCGCGCCTGCAGCGTCTGGTGTTCGTGCTGGTGATCGTCGGCGCGGCAACCCTGATCGCCTTGCTCGGTCAGCACTCGTTCCTCGGTGCGTTCAAGTCGTTCATCCTGTTCCTGCTGGCGTTCTTCACGCCATGGAGCGCGATCAACCTGGTCGACTACTACTGCATCACCCGCGAGCGCTACGACGTGCCGGCGCTGGCCGATCCGAATGGTCGCTACGGGCGCTGGAACCTGCTCGGGATCAGCGTCTATGTGTTCGGCGTGCTGGTGCAGCTGCCGTTCATCTCCACCAAGTTCTACACCGGCCCGCTGGTGGCTGCCCTCGGTGATGTGGATGTCTCCTGGATCATCGGTCTGGTGCTGCCTGCTGCCCTCTATTACGTGTGCGCAAAAAAATGGCACGGCTCGGTGCCTGATCAACTGATTCTGCCGGTCGAGCAGAACAGCGTTGTACCACCTGAAAAAAGTGGGGCCGGGCGCGCTGCGGCGCAGGCCTGATTGGACGTGGACAGGGCTGGATGCCTCTTGACTGCCGTAAGCCAATTCATGATTAGGAGCGTCGCAACAATGAAATCGAACAAGACCCTGCTCACCACACTGTTGTCCATGGGCCTGCTGGCCAGTGCCGGTGCCACTCAGGCAGCCGGTTGGTGCGAGTCCGGTAAACCGGTGAAATTCGCCGGTCTGAACTGGGAAAGCGGCATGCTGCTGACCGACGTGCTGCAAGTGGTGCTGGAGAAAGGTTACGACTGCAAGACCGACAGCCTGCCGGGCAACTCCATCACCATGGAGAACGCCCTGAGCAGCAACGACATTCAAGTGTTCGCCGAAGAATGGGTCGGCCGCAGCGAAGTCTGGAACAAGGCCGAGAAGGCCGGCAAGGTCGTCGGTGTTGGCGCCCCGATCGTCGGCGCTATCGAAGGCTGGTACGTGCCGCGCTACGTGATCGAAGGCGACGCCAAGCGCAAGCTTGAGCCGAAAGCACCGGACCTGAAAAACATCGCCGATCTGGGCAAATACGCGGCCATTTTCAAAGACGCCGAAGAACCGTCCAAGGGCCGTTTCTACAACTGCCCGGCGGGCTGGACCTGCGAGCTGGACAACACCGAAATGCTCAAGAGCTATGGTCTGGAAAACAGCTACACCAACTTCCGCCCTGGCACAGGACCTGCGCTGGATGCGGCGGTGCTGTCGAGCTACAAGCGTGGCGAGCCGATCCTGTTTTATTACTGGTCGCCAACCCCGCTGATGGGCCAGATCGACGCGGTCAAACTCGAAGAAAAACCGGGTGTCGACAAGAGCGTGAGTATCAAGGTCGGCCTGTCGAAAACCTTCCACGAGCAGGCGCCGGAACTGGTGGCCGTGCTGGAAAAGGTCAACCTGCCGATAGACCTGCTGAACCAGAACCTGGGCCGCATGGCGAAGGAACGTATAGAGTCGCCGAAGCTGGCGAAAATCTTCCTCAAGGAACATCCTGAGGTCTGGCACGCGTGGGTCAGTGACGACGCAGCCAAGAAAATCGACGCGGCGCTGTAGGTCGATACCTCCCGGTCAACCGTGAGGCTGGCCGGGAGATATGCCGTAAATCGCTTGATTGAGATTTCTGATTGAGAGCCGCTTATGTTTCCCGAGAGCTTTACCTTTTCCATCGCCGACTGGGTCAACGGTTGGGTCGATTCGCTGGTCACCAACTACGGTGATGTGTTCCGCCACATCTCGGACACCCTGCTGTGGGCCATCGTCAACCTCGAAGGCCTGCTGCGTGCGGCACCGTGGTGGTTGATGCTGGCGATCGTCGGCGTGGTCGCCTGGCACGCCACGCGTAAAGTCGTGACCACCGCCGTCATCGTTGGTCTGCTGTTCCTGGTGGGCGCTGTCGGCCTGTGGGACAAACTCATGCAGACCCTGGCGCTGATGATGGTCGCGACGATCATTTCGGTGCTGATCGGCATTCCGCTGGGGATTCTCTCGGCGCGCAGCAACCGCCTGCGTTCGGTGCTGATGCCGCTGCTCGACATCATGCAGACCATGCCGAGTTTCGTGTACCTGATTCCGGTGCTGATGCTGTTCGGCCTGGGCAAGGTCCCGGCGATTTTCGCCACGGTGATCTACGCCGCGCCGCCGCTGATTCGCCTGACCGATCTGGGCATCCGCCAGGTCGACGGTGAAGTGATGGAAGCGATCAACGCTTTCGGTGCCAACCGCTGGCAGCAACTGTTCGGCGTGCAACTGCCGCTGGCTTTGCCAAGCATCATGGCCGGGATCAACCAGACCACGATGATGGCCCTGTCAATGGTGGTGATCGCCTCGATGATCGGCGCCCGTGGCCTGGGTGAAGATGTGCTGGTGGGGATTCAGACCCTCAACGTCGGACGCGGCCTCGAAGCCGGTCTGGCGATCGTGATTCTCGCGGTGGTCATCGACCGCATTACTCAGGCGTACGGTCGGCCACGGCATGAGGTGAGCAAATGAACAACGCAACCGTGAGCAAGATCGAAGTCAAAAACGTCTTCAAGATTTTCGGCAACCGCGCCAAGGACGCACTGGCGATGGTCGGCCAGGGCAAGACCAAGGATCAGGTGCTGAACGAAACCGGTTGCGTGGTCGGGGTCAACGACCTGTCGCTGAGCATCGGCACCGGTGAGATCTTCGTGATCATGGGCCTGTCCGGCTCCGGCAAATCGACCCTGGTGCGCCACTTCAATCGCCTGATCGACCCCACCAGCGGCGCGATCCTGGTCGACGGCGTGGACATCCTGCAATACGACATGGAAGCGCTGCGCGAATTTCGCCGGCACAAGATCAGCATGGTGTTCCAGAGCTTCGGTCTGCTGCCGCACAAGACCGTGATCGAGAACGTCGCCTACGGCCTGAAAGTGCGCGGTGAAAGCAAGCAACTGTGCGCTGAACGCGCGTTGCACTGGATCAACACCGTGGGCCTCAAAGGCTACGAAAACAAATATCCGCACCAACTTTCTGGTGGCATGCGCCAGCGCGTGGGCCTGGCCCGGGCACTGGCGGCGGACACTGACATCATTCTGATGGACGAAGCGTTCAGTGCGCTGGATCCGCTGATCCGCGCCGAGATGCAGGACCAGTTGCTGGAGCTGCAAAAGACCCTGCACAAGACCATCGTCTTCATCACTCACGACCTCGACGAGGCCGTGCGCATTGGCAATCGCATTGCGATCCTCAAGGATGGCCGCCTGATTCAGGTTGGTACCCCGAGAGAGATCCTGCATTCGCCGGCAGACGAGTATGTTGACCGGTTCGTGCAGCGGCGGGCGGCAGTAGTCTGAAATGGATTGCCTTTGTGGCGAGGGGATTTATCCCCGATGGGTGGCGAAGCCGCCCCCAAACATTGCATGCGGTGCACCTGAAACATCCTGGCTGCAGGTTTTGGGGCTGTTGCGCAGCCCATCGGGGATAAATCCCCTCACCACAGGTTTTGTATCAAAGAATTGGTATGAGGTTTTAGATGTCCCAGGCTGAAAAAATCATCATCACCGGCAACCCCCTGCGTTGGCAGGACGTGGTCGCCGTCGCCCGTCACGGCGCGCAACTGGAGTTATCGAGCGAGACCTGGGCGCGCATCGAAAACGCTCAGGGCATCGTCCAGCGCATCGTCGAAAGCGGCGAGCGTGCCTATGGCGTCAACACCGGTCTGGGTGGTCTGTCCAACGTTTCGCTGAAGGACGAACAACTCAGCCAGCTCTCACGCAACACCTTGCTCAGCCACGCCTGCGGCGTCGGCCCGGTGCTGCCTGATGAGCAGACCCGCGCGATCATCTGCGCCGCAATCCACAACTACAGCCACGGCAAATCCGGCATTCACCGGCGGGTGGTCGAAGCGTTGCTGGCGCTGCTCAATCGCGGCATCACCCCGCAGGTTCCGTCGCAAGGTTCGGTGGGTTACCTGACGCACATGGCGCACATCGGCATCGCGCTGCTGGGCGTGGGCAATGTCAGCTATCGCGGGCAGATCACTTCGGCGCAACAGGCGCTGGCCGAAGAAGGCCTGCAACCGGTGCAACTCGGCGCGAAGGACGGCTTGTGCCTGGTCAACGGTACGCCGTGCATGACCGGCCTCAGCTGCCTGGCGATTGCCGACGCGACGCGTCTGGTGCAATGGGCCGACGTGATCGGCGCCATGAGCTTCGAAGCGCAGCGTGGGCAGATCGCCGCGTTTGACGCCGAGATCATCGCGCTCAAGCCGCACCCCGGCATGCAGCAGGTCGGTAGCAACCTGCGCGCCTTGCTCGATGGCAGTGAAGTGATCGCGACGAGCAAAGGCGTTCGCACTCAGGATGCGCTGAGCATCCGTTCGATCCCGCAGGTGCACGGCGCGGCGCGTGATCAACTGGAACACGCGATCAAACAAGTCGAAGCCGAACTCAACGGTTGCACCGATAACCCGTTGCTGCTGGGCACGCCGGACAACTTCCGGGTGATGTCGCAGGCCAACCCGCACGGCCAGTCAGTGGCGATGGCAGCGGATCTGCTGGCGATTGCCATGGCTGAAATCGGCTCGATTGCCGAGCGCCGCCTCGATCGTCTGGTCAACCCGCACGTCAGCGGTCTGCCGGCATTTCTGGTGGCCAACCCGGGGGTGAACTCCGGGATGATGATCGTGCAATACGTCGCCGCTTCGCTATGTGCCGAGAACCGCCAGCTGGCGCAACCGGCAGTGCTCGACAACTACGTCACCTCGGGCCTGCAGGAAGACCACCTGAGCATGGGCACCAGCGCTGCACTGAAGCTGCACCGCGCCCTGGAAAACTGCACGCAGATTCTCGCCATCGAGTACCTGCTGGCGGCGCAGGCCTTTGAATTCCTCAAGGAGCAGCGCTTTGGCGCGGGCACTGATCGGGCGTGGCGGCTGCTGCGTGAAACCGTCCCGGCCTACGATCAGGATCGCTGGCTGGCGCCGGATATCGCCGCCGCCGCCAGCGTTCTGAAACACCCGAATGCGCTGCACAACGTATTACCGAATCTGCACTGACAACTACCCATACCAGCGTGCCAAGGCGCGGATCGTCCACAAGACGAGAAACGACGGATAACGGAATGCTCCGGAGCGACTGGTAGTTAATAACAATGTTCAAAAGGAGCATTTTAATGACTGCGCTGAACCTGATTCCCGGCCAACTGAGTCTGGCCCAACTGCGTGATGTCTATCAGCAACCGGTCAAGCTGACCCTCGACCACAGTGCTGCGGCGCAGATCGAGGCCAGCGTCGCCTGCGTCGAGCAGATCCTCGCCGAGAACCGCACCGCCTACGGTATCAACACCGGTTTCGGCCTGCTGGCGTCGACCCGCATTGCCAGCGAAGACCTGGAAAACCTGCAGCGTTCGCTGGTGCTGTCGCACGCCGCCGGCGTCGGCCAGCCGATCAGCGATGAACTGGTGCGCCTGATCATGGTGCTCAAGGTCAACAGCCTCAGCCGTGGTTTCTCCGGCATCCGCCGCGTGGTGATCGACGCACTGATCGCGCTGATCAACGCCGAGGTTTATCCGCATATTCCGCTCAAGGGTTCGGTAGGTGCATCCGGTGACCTCGCGCCATTGGCGCATATGTCGCTGGTGCTGCTGGGCGAAGGCAAGGCGCGTTACAAGGGCGAGTGGATGGAAGCCACCGAAGCGCTGAAAGTCGCCGGTCTGACCCCGCTGACCCTGGCGGCGAAAGAGGGTCTGGCACTGCTCAACGGCACTCAAGTGTCTACCGCATTTGCCCTGCGCGGTCTGTTTGAAGGTGAAGACCTGTTTGCCGGCGCGCTGGCTATTGGCGGTCTGACGGTGGAAGCGGTGCTCGGTTCGCGCTCGCCGTTCGACGCACGTATTCACGCCGCTCGTGGCCAGAAAGGCCAGATCGATGCTGCAGTCGCATATCGCGATCTGCTCGGCGAGCGCAGCGAAGTGTCCGATTCGCACCAGAACTGCGAAAAGGTTCAGGACCCGTACTCCTTGCGTTGCCAGCCACAAGTCATGGGCGCCTGCCTGACCCAGTTCCGTCAGGCCGCCGACGTGCTGGTGGTTGAAGCCAACGCCGTCTCCGACAACCCGTTGGTATTCGCCGCTGAAGGCGATGTGATTTCCGGTGGCAACTTCCACGCCGAACCCGTGGCCATGGCCGCCGACAACATGGCCCTGGCCATCGCTGAAATCGGCTCGCTGAGCGAACGCCGTATCTCGTTGATGATGGACAAGCACATGTCGCAACTGCCGCCGTTCCTGGTGGCCAATGGCGGGGTCAACTCCGGCTTCATGATCGCTCAGGTCACCGCCGCAGCACTGGCCAGCGAGAACAAGGCGCTGTCCCATCCGCATTCGGTCGACAGCCTGCCGACCTCGGCCAACCAGGAAGATCACGTGTCGATGGCGCCGGCCGCCGGCAAGCGCCTGTGGGAAATGGCCGAGAACACCCGCGGGATTCTTGCGGTGGAATGGCTGGCGGCGGTGCAGGGGCTGGACCTGCGCAACGGTCTGAAGACCTCGGCCAAACTGGAACAGGCGCGGGCGATTCTGCGCCGCGAAGTACCGTTCTATGAGAAGGACCGCTTCTTTGCACCGGACATCAATGCGGCGACCGAGTTGTTGGCTTCGCGCTGCTTGAGCGAATTGGTTCCGGCGAAATTGCTGCCTAGTTTGTAAGTGTTTTTCAGGGGGAGTTTTGTTGTTGCTGAAATCGATCCCCCTCACCCCAGCCCTCTCCCCCAAGGGGGAGAAGGGGAAGGGAGCCAATCTTCATTGTTTTCAGAGCCGGAGTTCGGCTCAAGATTCTCAGGTCGATGTATCTCGACAGAACAACCCGGTCAGTCCCCTCTCCCTCCGGGAGAGGGCTAGGGTGAGGGGCTTTTGAAGGCTCCCCACCAAACCAATTCCAACGGAGGCCAACAGTGAAAACCCTCTGGCAACACTGCCACGTCGCAACCATGGCGCAGGGCGTCTACTCGATCATCGAGGATGCGGCCATCGTGACGTCCGGTGCGCACATCGAGTGGATCGGTCCGCGCAATCTGCTGCCGTCCGGCGAATACCCGGCGGTCAACGATCTGCAAGGCGCGTGGGTGACCCCCGGCCTGATCGACTGCCACACCCACACGGTGTTCGGCGGCAACCGCAGCGGCGAATTCGAACAGCGTCTGCAAGGTGTCAGCTATGCCGAGATCGCGGCGCAGGGCGGCGGTATCGCCAGCACCGTGCGCGCCACCCGTGAAGCGACTGAAGACGAGCTGTTCGCCAGCGCCGCCAAGCGTCTGAAAAGCCTGATGCGCGACGGCGTGACCACGGTCGAGATGAAGTCCGGTTACGGTCTCGATCTGGCCAGCGAACGCAAGATCCTGCGGGTGATTCGCCGGCTCGCCGCTGAACTGCCGATCAGTGTGCGCAGTACCTGTCTGGCCGCCCACGCGCTGCCGCCGGAATACAAGGATCGCGCTGACGACTACATCGAGCACATCTGCGCCGAGATGCTCCCGGCATTGGCCGCCGAAGGGCTGGTCGACGCCGTGGATGCGTTCTGCGAATACCTGGCGTTCTCGCCGGAGCAGGTCGAGCGGGTGTTCATCACCGCACAAAAGCTCGGTCTGCCGGTGAAGCTGCATGCCGAGCAATTGTCATCGCTGCACGGCTCCAGTCTGGCGGCGCGGTATCACGCGTTGTCTGCCGACCATCTGGAGTTCATGGACGAAGACGACGCCATCGCCATGGCCAAATCCGACACCGTCGCCGTGCTGCTGCCGGGGGCGTTCTACTTCCTGCGCGAAACCCAGCTGCCGCCGATGGACGCCCTGCGCAAGCACAAGGTCAAGATCGCCATCGCCAGTGACCTCAACCCCGGCACCTCGCCGGCGCTGTCGTTGCGCCTGATGCTGAACATGGCTTGCACCTGCTTCCGCATGACCCCGGAAGAAGCCCTGGCCGGCGCGACCATTCATGCCGCACAAGCGTTGGGGATGGCTGACACCCACGGTTCGCTGGAAGTCGGCAAGGTCGCGGATTTCGTCGCCTGGCACATCGATCGTCCGGCGGATCTGGCCTATTGGCTCGGTGGTGATCTGGACAAACGCGTCGTGCGTCACGGCGTCGAATCAAGTCTGTAGGAGAGCGGTTGTGGATAAGGTTCTGAGTTTCAAACAAGGTCGCGTACCGCTGCTGATCAGCATGCCGCATGCCGGTGTGCGCCTGACGCCAGCGGTCGAAGCCGGGCTGATCGCGGACGCGAAAAGCCTGCCGGACACCGACTGGCACATTCCGCAGCTCTATGACTTTGCCGAGGAACTGGGCGCCAGCACGTTGGCCGCCGAATACTCGCGGTTTGTCATCGACCTTAACCGTCCGTCCGATGACAAGCCGTTGTATGCCGGCGCCACCACCGGGCTGTACCCGGCGACGCTGTTCGATGGAATTCCGTTGTTCCGCGAAGGGCACGAGCCCTCGAAATCAGAGCGCGCGACCTACCTGGAACAGGTCTGGACGCCGTATCACCGCACCCTGCAACAAGAGCTGGCGCGGTTGAAGGCCGAGTTCGGCTATGCGCTGCTGTTCGACGCGCACTCGATCCGCTCGATCATCCCGCACCTGTTCGACGGCAAACTGCCGGATTTCAACCTTGGCACCTTCAACGGCGCCAGTTGCGATCCACAGCTTGCTGGACAGCTCGAAGCCATTTGCGCCCGTCACGATCATTACAGCCACGTGCTCAACGGACGCTTCAAGGGCGGCCACATCACCCGCCATTACGGCAACCCCGCCGAGAACATCCACGCCGTGCAACTGGAGTTGTGCCAGAGCACCTACATGGAAGAGTTCGAACCGTTCCGCTACCGCGCCGATCTGGCAGAGCCGACGCGGGTGGTGCTCAAGGAGTTGCTGCAGGGCCTGCTGGCCTGGGCAAAGTCGCACTACACCGCATAACCCACTGTGGGAGCGGGCTTGCTCGCGAAGGCGGCGCATCAGGCAACATATGCGTTGAATGACACAGCGCTTTCGCGAGCAAGCCCGCTCCCACAGGTTTTGTATGCAGCAGAAAAATTGTGACTGCGTACGGGCATGCTCATTGACGTAAATCGGGTTTATGATGCCGGACGGCAGAATAATAGAAGTCCCCCCAGGGATGACCTCGACCCCTTACGGAGCGCGCAATGCAGACATTGTTTCCGCAGATCAAACCCCACGCCCGGCACGATCTGGCTGTCGATGACACCCACACGCTGTACGTCGATGAAAGCGGCTCGCCGGAAGGCTTGCCGGTGGTGTTCATCCACGGCGGCCCGGGTGCCGGTTGCGACGCGCAGAGCCGTCGCTATTTCGATCCGAACCTGTATCGCATTGTCACCTTCGACCAGCGCGGCTGCGGACGCTCCACCCCGCATGCGAGCCTGGAAAACAACACCACCTGGGATCTGGTCGCTGACCTTGAGCGTATCCGCAAGCACTTGGGCATCGATAAATGGGTGCTGTTCGGCGGTTCGTGGGGTTCGACTCTGGCGCTGGCCTACGCGCAAACCCACCCGGAGCGCGTACACGGTCTGATCCTGCGTGGGATCTTTCTCTGCCGTCCGCAGGAAATCGAGTGGTTCTATCAGGCCGGTGCCAGCCGTCTGTTTCCCGATTACTGGCAGGATTACATCGCGCCGATCCCGCTGGACGAGCGCGACGATCTGCTCAGCGCCTTCCACAAGCGCCTGGTCGGTAACGATCAGATCGCTCAGATGCACGCGGCCAAGGCCTGGTCGACGTGGGAAGGACGCACCGCGACCCTGCGGCCGAACCCGCTGGTGGTCGACCGTTTCTCCGAACCGCAGCGCGCCCTGTCGATCGCGCGGATCGAGTGTCACTACTTCACCAATAATGCGTTCCTTGAGCCGAATCAACTGATCCGCGACATGGGCAAGATCGCCCATCTGCCGGGGGTGATCATTCACGGTCGTTACGACGTGATCTGTCCGCTGGACAACGCCTGGGAGCTGCATCAGGCCTGGCCGAACAGCGAACTGCAGGTGATTCGTGACGCCGGTCACGCCGCCTCCGAACCGGGCATCACCGATGCGCTGGTGCGTGCCGCGAGCAACATGGCCCGTCGCTTGCTCGACCTGCCGCCCGAAGAAGCATGAAGGGGCTTTTACAACGCGTGCGCGGTGCGCGGGTAGAGGTTGCGGGAGAGACAGTCGGCGCGGTGGATCAGGGTTTGCTGGTGCTGGTGGCGGTCGAACCCGACGACACGCGTACCAGTGCCGACAAACTTTTGCATAAGCTGCTTAACTATCGGGTATTCAGTGACGCCGAGGGCAAGATGAATCTGTCCCTGGCGGATGTGGGCGGCGGGTTGCTGCTGGTCTCTCAGTTCACCCTCGCTGCCGACACCAGGAGCGGGTTGCGCCCGAGTTTCTCGACCGCAGCCCCTCCGGCATTGGGCGAGGAATTGTTCGACTATCTATTCAGCAAAGCGAAACAGATGCATGGCACTGTGGCATCAGGTAGATTCGGCGCGGATATGCAGGTGCACCTGGTCAACGATGGCCCGGTAACCTTCCTGTTACAGACATGAAAGCCCTTGAAACACCTTTTCAAGGGCTTTTCGACTGAAAACAGGCGTTTTTCGCGATAAATACTTTGTTACCCCTGATGCGTTGTCACGCGGGCTACTAGATAATCGCGCGCTATGGGGATCAGCGTTCGCTGTTCCATTTTTGACTTAGGTAGAGACTTGTCTGGATCCGATTGGGGAATCATTTTGCCCCAGCGGAGTCGGAACAATGCTCGCCAACTTGGCAAGGGTGCGCTGGGAGGTCGGCTTTTCAAAGTCGAAAACCCCACAGGCACTTAATCTGGCCGTTGGTTTTTTGATCTGTTTTCGGCGAGGGTTGCTCGTGATTGTTAGTCCCTGTAATGCAGCAAAAATGTCTGCCAAACGCATGCGAAGTGCCCTGGTAGCCGGCTCGGCGCTCCTGTGCCTGCTCAGCGCCGGCCAGCTTTGGGCGTTCAATCTTGACGATGTATCAGCCAAGGCTAAAGAGCTGGCCGGGCAGAAGTTCGAAGCCCCGCGCAGCAACCTGCCGAACGAATTCCGTGACATGAAGTTCGCGGATTATCAGAAAATCCGCTTCCTCACCGAAAAGGCTGAGTGGGCCGATCAGAAGACACCGTTCAAGCTGTCCTTCTATCACCAGGGCATGCACTTCGATACGCCGGTGAAAATCAACGAAATCACGGCGAACACCGTCGAAGAGATCAAATACGATCCGACCCGCTTCGATTTCGGCGACCTCAAGTTCGATCCGAAAGCCACTGAGCAACTGGGCTACGCCGGTTTCCGTGTGCTGTACCCGATCAACAAGGCCGACAAGCAAGACGAAATCATGACCATGCTCGGCGCGAGCTACTTCCGCGTCGTCGGCAAGGGCCACACCTACGGCCTGTCGGCCCGTGGTCTGGCGATCGACACCGCGCTGCCGTCGGGCGAAGAGTTTCCGCGTTTCCGCGAGTTCTGGATTCAACAGCCGAAGCCGGGTGACAAGCATCTGGTGATCTTCGCCCTGCTGGATTCGCCGCGCGCCACCGGTGCCTATCGCCTGATCCTGCGTCCGGGCAGCGACACCATTGTCGACGTCAAGGCGCAGATGTTCCTGCGTGACAAGGTCGGCAAACTGGGCATCGCACCGTTGACCAGCATGTTCCTGTTCGGCGCCAACCAGCCGTCGAAAGTCCTCAACTACCGTCGTGAACTGCACGACTCCAGCGGTCTGTCGATCCATGCCGGCAACGGCGAGTGGATCTGGCGTCCGCTGAACAACCCGAAACACCTGGCCGTGAGCAACTTCAGCGTCGAGAACCCGCGTGGTTTCGGTCTGCTGCAGCGTGGTCGCGACTTCAGCCACTACGAAGACCTCGACGACCGCTATGACAAGCGCCCAAGCGCCTGGATCGAGCCGAAGGGCGAGTGGGGCAAGGGCACCGTTGATCTGGTAGAGATTCCGACTGCCGACGAAACCAACGACAACATCGTTGCGTTCTGGAGCCCGGAAACCATGCCGGAGCCAGGCAAGCCGCTGGACTTCGCCTACCGCCTGCACTGGACCATGGACGAAGCGGCGATTCACGCCCCCGACAGCGCCTGGGTCAAGCAGACCCTGCGTTCGACCGGTGACGTCAAGCAGTCGAACCTGATCCGTCAACCGGATGGCAGCGTTGCCTACCTGGTCGACTTCGAAGGTCCATCATTGGCGGCTCTGGCCCCGGATGCCGACGTGCGCAGTCAGGTCAGCGTTGGCGATAACGCCGAACTGGTCGAGAACAGCGTGCGTTACAACCCGGAAACCAAGGGCTGGCGCCTGACCCTGCGGATGAAGATCAAGGACGCGAGCAAGTCCACCGAGATGCGCGCTGCCCTGGTACAGCCAGTGGTCACCGCTGATCTGGCCAAGTCTTCGGTACCGGCGTCGAACTCGTCGGTGGCCAAGGCGGATAAGGTCGCGGCCAAGCAACAAGAGAAGGACGAGAAGGAAGCCAAGGCAGCCGAGGCCAAACAGGCCGACGCCAAGCCAGCCGCAGATGCCAAGGACAAGGCCAACAAAGACGCCAAGCAGCCAGCGGCTGCGAACGCGGCCCCAGCCACACCGGAATCGGCACCGACTGAAGAAGTCCTGACCGAGACCTGGAGCTATCAGTTGCCTGCCGATGAGTAACTCTCAAGTACAGCCAGAGACTCTGTCCGAGTATCTGGCGCATCTGCCGATGACCGACGAGCAGCGCGCGGAACTCGCGGGCTGCCAGTCCTTCAGCGAACTGCACCAGCGTCTGTCGTCGCCGACGTTCGACGCGCCTGCCGAAGCCGCCCAGGCTTCGGTGGGCAAGCGCCTGACCCTGAGCACCGCCGAGGAGCTGGAAGAGGCGGAAATGCTGGTGCTCGACGCCAGCGGTCGGGTCAGCATGAAGGCGACTCCGCCGATCCGTCGGACCAAAGTCGTGCCGGAGCCATGGCGCACCAATATTCTGGTGCGTGGCTGGCGCCGCCTGACCGGGCGCACCAACCCGCCGCAGCCGCCGAAGGACGAAAACGTCTTGCCGGCGGCGCGCTGGCGCACGGTCGGTTCGATCCGTCGCTACATTCTGTTGCTGCTGATGCTCGGCCAGACCATCGTTGCCGGCTGGTACATGAAAGGCATCATGCCGTACCAGGGCTGGTCGTTCGTCGATCTGGACGAAGTGTTGCACCAGCCGCTGCTGCAAACCGCCACGCAGGTGCTGCCGTATGCGCTGCAAACCAGCATCCTGATCCTCTTCGGGATTCTGTTCTGCTGGGTCTCGGCCGGTTTCTGGACGGCGCTGATGGGCTTCCTCGAGTTGCTCACCGGTCACGATAAATACCGTATCTCCGGCAAAAGCGCGGGCAACGAGCCGATTCCGAAAGACGCCCGTACCGCGCTGGTGATGCCGATCTGCAACGAGGACGTGCCCCGGGTATTCGCCGGTCTGCGCGCCACCTTCGAATCGGTCGCCGCTACCGGTGATCTGGATCGCTTCGACTTCTTCGTCCTCAGCGACAGTAACGACACCGATATCTGCGTCGCCGAGCAACAGGCCTGGCTGGACGTCTGCCGTGAAGCCAAGGGCTTCGGCAAGATCTTCTATCGCCGCCGTCGCCGCCGTGTGAAACGCAAGAGCGGCAACCTCGACGACTTCTGCCGTCGCTGGGGCGGTGACTACAAGTACATGGTCGTGCTCGACGCCGACTCGGTGATGAGCGGCGAGTGCCTGACCAGTCTGGTACGCCTGATGGAAGCCACGCCGGACGCCGGGATCATCCAGACCGCGCCGCGTGCGTCGGGCATGGACACCCTGTATGCACGCATGCAGCAGTTCGCCACCCGCGTTTACGGCCCCCTGTTCACCGCCGGTCTGCACTTCTGGCAGTTGGGTGAATCCCACTACTGGGGTCACAACGCGATCATCCGCATGAAGCCGTTCATCGACCACTGCGCCCTGGCGCCGTTGCCGGGCAAAGGTGCGTTCTCCGGGGCGATCCTGTCTCACGACTTCGTTGAAGCCGCGCTGATGCGCCGTGCCGGTTGGGGCGTGTGGATTGCCTACGACCTGCCGGGCAGTTACGAAGAGTTGCCGCCGAACCTGCTCGACGAGCTCAAGCGTGACCGTCGCTGGTGCCACGGCAACCTGATGAACTTCCGCCTGTTCCTGGTCAAAGGCATGCACCCGGTGCACCGCGCGGTGTTCCTCACCGGCGTGATGTCTTACCTGTCGGCGCCGTTGTGGTTCTTCTTCCTGGTGCTGTCGACCGCGCTGCTGGCGGTGAACACGCTGATGGAGCCGCAGTACTTCCTGGAACCGCGTCAGCTCTATCCGCTGTGGCCACAATGGCACCCGGACAAGGCGATCGCGCTGTTCTCGACCACCATCGTGCTGCTGTTCCTGCCGAAACTGCTGAGCATTATCCTGATCTGGGCCAAGGGCGCGAAAGAGTTCGGCGGCAAGTTCAAGGTGACCCTGTCGATGCTGCTGGAGATGCTTTTCTCCATGCTGCTGGCGCCGGTGCGGATGATTTTCCACACCCGTTTCGTCCTCGCCGCGTTCCTCGGCTGGGCCGCGACCTGGAACTCGCCGCAGCGTGACGACGACTCCACGCCATGGAGCGAGGCGGTCAAGCGCCACGGTCCGCAGACCCTGCTGGGCTTCTGCTGGGCGCTGCTGGTGATCTGGCTGAACCCGAGCTTCCTGTGGTGGCTGGTGCCGATCGTCGGTTCGCTGATGCTGTCGATCCCGGTGTCGGTGATTTCCAGCCGTGTCGGTCTGGGCCTCAAGTCCCGTGACGAGAGCCTGTTCCTCATCCCAGAGGAATACAATCCGCCACAGGCGCTGCTGGCGACCGATCAGTACACCCACGAGAACCGCTGGCACGCGCTGAACGACGGCTTCATCCGCGCCGTGGTCGATCCGCAGCAGAACGCCCTGGCGTGCTCGCTGGCGACGGCCCGTCACGGTCAGGCCGAGCCGATCGAATGGCTGCGTCAGGAACGTGTACGTCACGCCCTGAAGGCTGGCCCGGCGGCACTGAGCAACCATGATCGCCTGCAACTGCTGAGCGATCCGGTGGCCCTGGCGCGTCTGCACGAGCTGGTCTGGTCCGAAGATCACAAGGAATGGCTGGATGCCTGGCGTGCTTCGGTGAAAGCCGATCCGCATGCGCCGCTGTTGCCACTCAAGCCTGTGAGCTTGCAGGCGCAACCGGCCTGATGAAGAAACCCCGCTAACTAGCGGGGTTTTTTTATGGCGCTGAAAAGCCCCCTCATCGGAACGCCGCCCGCCTAACCCTCTCCCGGAGGGAGAGGGGACTGACCGGATTGGATATTCGAGTTGCATCGACCTGAGAAATCGAGTCGAACTTAGCTTTCGAATATTTCCCCTATCGGCTCCCTTTCCCCCTCTCCTCTCTGGGGAGAGGGCTGGGGTGAGGGGTGTCCCTTGATTGTTAAACAAATCGTCCATAAAACCTTGTGCAAAAAATCGAGTGCGTTAGCATCCGTCCCCGAATTGGCGCGCCCGGACGATCTTGTCCATTTCAGTCGGTTTTCGCGCCGCAATTGCAATGGTTTTGGGGACTTGAAGATGAAGAAGTATCTGTCGATGCTGCTGGTCGGCGTCACGGCACTGGTTGCAGTCAATGCGGCGCACGCCGGTGCAATCGATGACGCGGTCAAGCGCGGCACGTTGAAAGTCGGTATGGATCCGACCTACATGCCGTTCGAAATGACCAACAAGCGCGGCGAGATCATCGGCTTCGAAGTCGACATCCTCAAAGCCATGTCCAAGGCCATGGGGGTCAAGCTGGAGCTGGTGTCCACCGGTTACGACGGGATCATCCCGGCCCTGATGACCGACAAGTTCGACATGATCGGCAGCGGCATGACCCTGACTCAGGAGCGCAACCTGCGCCTGAACTTCAGCGAACCGTTCATCGTGGTCGGCCAGACCCTGCTGATCCGCAAGGAGCTGGAAGGCACCATCAAGTCCTATAAAGACCTGAACACCGCCGACTATCGCATCACCTCCAAGCTCGGCACCACCGGTGAGATGGTCGCCAAGAAGCTGATCGCCAAGGCCAAGTACCACGGCTACGACAACGAGCAGGAAGCCGTGCTCGACGTGGTCAATGGCAAGGCCGACGCCTTCATCTACGACGCGCCGTACAACGTGGTCGCGGTGAACAAGGTCGGCGCCGGCAAACTGGTGTTCCTCGACAAGCCGTTCACCTACGAGCCGCTGGCCTTCGGTCTGAAGAAGGGTGATTACGACAGCATCAACTTCATCAACAACTGCCTGCACCAGATCCACGAAGACGGTACCTACGATCGCATCCATGACAAGTGGTTCAAGAGCACCGAGTGGCTCAAGGACATGGAATAACACCGGTCAGCCAGACCGCGTCGTCTCCTTCGCGAGCAAGCTCGCTCCCACAGTGTTTTAGGTGAACACAAATTTTGTGTCCGGCACTGAGCTTGTGGGAGCGAGCTTGCTCGCGAAGAGGGCCTGCCAGGCAACACAAAATCCGGAACCTGCAATGAAACAGAAAAAAGCCCAATGGCCCTGGCACGTCCTGACCGTGCTGGTGCTGGTCGGCCTGGCGGGCGCGTTGTATTACGCCACGTCGCTGATGTCCTACGAATGGCGCTGGAACCGCGTGCCGCAGTACTTCGCCTATCAGGCCGAAGAATCCCAGCGTGCCACCGATATCTCCACCGTCACCGAGCTGGTGCGCAAGGGCGGTAGCGCGCAGGTCACCCTGCGCAACGACGCCGGTGACGAGCAGCACCTGACCGTCGACGAAAACAGCCTGCAATTCGCTCAGGGCGACGATGTGGCGGAAGGCGACGTCGTGGGCGTGACCCGGCATTGGGCGGCAGGGCCGCTGCTGTGGGGCCTTTGGACCACGCTGTGGCTGTCGGTGGTGTCCGGCGTACTCGGTCTGCTGATCGGTCTGGTCACCGGACTGTGCCGCCTGTCGAGCAACCCGACCCTGCGCGACCTGTCGAGCATCTACGTCGAGCTGGTGCGCGGTACGCCGCTGCTGGTGCAGATCTTCATTTTCTACTTCTTCATCGGCACGGTGATGAACCTGTCCCGCGAGTTTGCCGGGATCGCCGCGCTGTCGCTGTTTACCGGCGCCTACGTCGCGGAGATCATCCGTTCCGGGGTGCAGTCGATTGCCCGTGGCCAGAACGAAGCGGCGCGTTCGCTCGGTCTGAGCGCCGGCCAGTCGATGCGCCATGTGGTACTGCCGCAAGCATTCAAACGCGTACTGCCGCCGCTGGCCGGGCAGTTCATCAGCCTGGTCAAGGACACCTCGCTGGTGTCGGTGATTGCGATTACCGAGCTGCTGAAAAGCGGGCGTGAAGTCATCACCACCTCGTTCTCGCCGTTCGAAATCCTGTTCTGCGTCGCCGGCCTGTACCTGTTGATCAACCTGCCGCTGTCGAAAATCGCCAGCCGTCTTGAGCGGAGGCTCGCGCAAAGTGATTGAAGTCCGCGATCTGGTAAAAGTCTTCGACACCCGTGGCCAGGTAGTCCGGGCTGTGGATAACGTCAGCACCACGGTGGCCAAGGGCGAAGTGCTGGTGGTGATCGGCCCGTCGGGTTCGGGCAAATCGACCTTCCTGCGCTGCCTCAATGGCCTGGAAGAATTCGACTCGGGTTCTGTGAGCATCGACGGCCTGCAACTGGCCGACCCGAAAACCGACGTCAACGCTTACCGCCGTGAAGTCGGCATGGTCTTTCAGCATTTCAACCTGTTCCCGCACATGACCGTGCTGGAAAACCTCTGTCTGGCGCAGAAAGTCGTGCGCAAGCGTGGGCAGAAGGAAAGTGAGGCCAAGGCCTTGGCGTTGCTGGAAAAGGTCGGTATTGCGCAGAAGGCTCGGGAATATCCATCACGCCTGTCCGGCGGCCAGCAACAGCGTGTGGCGATTGCCCGGGCGCTGGCGATGGACCCGAAAGTGATGCTGTTCGACGAACCGACTTCGGCCCTCGACCCCGAAATGGTCGGCGAAGTGCTGGATGTGATGAAGAACCTGGCCGTGGAAGGCATGACCATGGTCTGCGTCACCCACGAAATGGGTTTCGCCCGGGAAGTGGCGGATCGGGTGCTGTTCTTCGATCACGGCAAACTGCTGGAAGATGCTTCCCCAGCGGAGTTTTTTGATGCACCGAAGGATCCGCGGGCGCAGGCTTTCCTGCGGCAGGTCCTGTAATTTTCAGCGCCTGATCTGGCGCCTTCGCGAGCAAGCCCGCTCCCACAGTTGACCGAGTTGTCCAGGCGGACGCGGTCTAATGTGGGAGCGGGCTTGCTCGCGAATGCATCACCTCGGTTCAGAGCGAACCGAGGTTTTCGGATCACCTCAAACCTTGAATCGCCCCACCAGCATCTGCAGATGCGTCCCCAACCGCGCCAGCTCAACACTCGACGCCGCCGTTTCTTCACTCGCCGCCGACGTCTGATCCGACACATCCCGCACATTCAGCACGCTACGGTTGATCTCCTCGGCCACGGCACTCTGCTGCTCGGCCGCCGCTGCAATCTGCTGGTTCATCGCCTGAATCGCCGAGACGGTGCGGGTGATGCTTTCCAGTGAGCCACCGGCGCGGCGGGTCAGTTCGACGCTGCTGTCGGTCAGGCTGCGGCTGTTGTCCATGATCGTCGCCACTTGCTGGGTGCCGTTCTGCAGGCCGACGATCAGCTCTTCGATCTCTTCGGTGGACTTCTGCGTGCGCTGGGCGAGGCTGCGCACTTCATCGGCAACCACCGCAAAACCACGCCCGGCCTCACCGGCACGCGCTGCTTCGATCGCGGCGTTGAGCGCCAGCAGGTTGGTTTGCTGGGCCACGGACTTGATCACGTCGAGCACGCTGCCGATCTTGTCGCTCTCGCGCTTGAGTTCGCCCATGGCTTCGGTGGAGTGACCGACTTCGACGGCCAGACGCTCGATCTGCGCGATGGCTTCACCGACCACCTTGTCGCCTTCACGGGCTTGCTGGTCGGCGGCCACGGCGGCTTCGGAAGCCTCTTCGGCATTGCGCGCGACTTCCTGCACGGTGGCGGCCATTTCGTTCATGGCGGTGGCGACCTGGTCGGTCTCGACTTTCTGATTGTTGACCCCGGCGCTGGTCTGCTCGGTGACCGCCGACAGTTCCTCGGCGGCGCTGGCAATCTGCGTGACGCCGTCGCTGATGCCACCGATCAACTCGCGCAGGCCTTGGGTCATGCTCTGCATCGAACGTTGCAACTGGCCGAGTTCGTCGCGACGCTGCGACACCAGATTGTGGGTCAGATCGCCGGCGGCCACGCGCTCGGCGACTTTCAGGGTCTGGTTCAGCGGAATGATGATCTGCCGAGTGATCGCCCATGCGGCGAGCAAACCGAAGGCCACGGCCAGCAAGGTGGCGATGATCAGCATGTTCTTGGCGTGCGCGGCATCGGTGTCGCGCACCACGGTTTGTGATTCGGTGAGCTTCTTGCTGACGTCGAGCAAGATGTCGCCCTGAGCCGTCATGGTTGCCCCGGCCTTGGCATTGTTCACCTGCGAGTCGCGGAACTGAGCGACCGCCGCGCGATAAGCCTTGATCGAGTCGGTGGCCTGTTGCAGGTTGGCGAAGTGCTGTTCGGGCAGTTTTGCCGGCAGGCTGTCGAGGTTTTTCAGTGCATTGTCGATGGCGTCCAGCGCTGGCTGCTCCGCCTCGGCCTTGCCGCTGTAGGTGTAGCCGCGCACCTGATAGCGCGCTTGCTGCAACAGTTTGCTCAGTTCGATCACGCTGTTGAATTGCGCGACGCTGTCACCCTGCAGCATGGATTTCTCGACTTCCGAGACTTTGGCCACGGCATTGTCGGCACTGGCGCCAAGCTTGCTGCGCGCATCCTCACGCTGCACGGTGGCCTGTGTCATGTCGGCGAAGGCGCGTTTGTACTCGGCGACAGCGGCCAGTTGCTGATCGACCATGGCCGCATCTGAGGGCTGCTCGATCAGGCCGCGCGCGGTTTGCAAGCCGCTGGCGAGTTTGGCCAGCAACTCGTTGACCGCGCCCGGGCCTTGTTCGCCGCGACGCGCTTCATAGTCCAGACGCGCCAGGCGCAGGTCCTTGGTCAGTTCATTGAGGCTGGAGATGAAGCCGAGCTTGTCGCCACGGCTGATGATGCCGCTCATGCCGGTCCAGCCGGTAAAGGTGATCAACAGGGTGAGCAACAGCACCAGGCCGAAACCGATACCCAGCTTGCGTTTGACGCTGACGTTTCCAAGATTCTCGGCTAACCAACGGTACATGCGACGACTCCCCTCGGACCACTAATTGGACTTATGGGGACTGTATCGGCTGGGTGAAGGCAATCTGTAACCCGATTTGTCTGAAGCGCAGTGACATCGTGGCGAGGGAGCTTGCTCCCGCCCGGCGGCGCAGCCGTCGCAAAACCGGCAAACACATTTTCATCTGAAGGAACAGCAATGGCCGCTTCGCGCCCAAGCGGGAGCAAGCTCCCTCACCACAGTACTTTTAGAACAGGCGGGCGAGCAGGGCGGTGACGGCGGTTTCGACGCGCAGGATACGTTCGCCCAGTTGCACCGGTTGCAGGCCGGATTTGCCCAGCAGGTCGATTTCGTAGGGAATCCAGCCACCTTCGGGGCCGATCGCCAGCGTTACCGGTTCGCTCAACGCACGTGGGCACGGCGGGTAATTGCCGGGATGGCCGACCAGGCCGAGGGTGCCTTCGCTGATCGCTGGCAGACGATCTTCGACGAACGGTTTGAAGCGCTTCTCGATGATGACTTCCGGCAGCACGGTATCGCGGGCCTGTTCGAGGCCGAGAATCAGGTTCTCGCGTATCGCTTCCGGCTCGAGAAACGGCGTCTGCCAGAAACTCTTCTCGACCCGGTAGCTGTTGACCAGAATCACCTTCGACACGCCCATGGTCGCCACGGTCTGGAACACCCGTCGCAGCATTTTCGGGCGGGGCAGGGCCAATACCAGCGTCAATGGCAGCTTGGCCGGTGGTGATTGATCAAGGGTGACACGCAACTCGGCTTCACCGGCCTCAAGGCGAAGCAGCTCAGCCGAGCCCATCAAGCCATTGATCCGTCCCACGCGCAGGCTGTCACCGACTTCCGAGCGGTGAACTTCCTGCATGTGGGTCAGGCGCCGATCACGCAGCACGACGCGGTCGGCCGCGATGAAGTCGGCCTCTTCGAGCAACAGCAGGTTCATGCCTGGGTCGCTGGCGGCTGGTCGTTGTGATCGTCGGCCGGTGTTTCGTCCGGGCGTTCGCGCTTGCTGATCAGGCCGCCGAACAGAATGCCGATTTCAAACAGCATCCACATCGGTACCGCCAGCAGGGTCTGCGAGAAGATGTCCGGCGGGGTGAGGATCATGCCGACCACGAAGCAGCCGATAATCACGTACGGGCGGATCTTCTTCAGGTATTTGACGTCGACCACGCCGATCCACACCAGCAGCACCACGGCCACCGGGATTTCGAACGCGACACCAAAGGCAAAGAACAGCGTCATCACGAAGTCGAGGTAACTGGTGATGTCGGTCATCATTTCCACGCCGGCCGGGGTGGCGGCGGCGAAGAACTTGAAGATCAGCGGGAACACGAAGTAATAGGCGAACGCCATACCGGTGTAGAACAGCAGGATGCTGGACACCAGCAGCGGCACGGCGATGCGCTTCTCATGCTTGTACAGGCCCGGCGCGATGAAGCCCCAGATCTGATGCAGAATCACCGGAATCGCGAGGAACAGCGAGACCATCATCGTCAGCTTCAGCGGCGTCAGGAACGGCGACGACACATCCGTGGCGATCATCGTCGCGCCGACCGGCAGGTACTGGCGCAGCGGCGTCGAGACGAAGGTGTAGATCTGCTGGGTGAAGGCGAACAACCCGGCGAAGATGATGAACACCGCCGCCACACAACGCAGCAGGCGGGTGCGCAACTCGGTGAGGTGCGATACCAGCGGCATGTGCTGGTCGTTTTCAGGGAGATCGCTCATGGGGCTCGCGGCGGCAGTGTTGGGTCGTGAGGCGCGGGTGTAATCGGCGCGGCGTTTGGCGCAACGTGTTCAACAGATGGTTCCACGGCGGCTGGCGCCGTTTCTGTCGGAGCTACAACGGCAGCAGGTGCTGGTGGCGCCGTCGCGGCAGCAGGGCTGTGAATCGTCTGCTCACCCACATGCTCAACCGGCGTCGGCTCCTGCTGAACCGGCGTGAAAATCTTCCGCGCCTCCTGCTCCAGCGACAGAATGTGCTCGTTGTGCAGTTGCCGACGGATCTCGTCGGCACCGATTTCACGTTCAACTTCCTGTTTGATCGCGTTGAAGCTGCGCTTCAGCCTGCCAACCCACAGGCCGGCGGTGCGCGCAGCGCCCGGCAGACGCTCGGGGCCCAGCACCAGCAGGGCGACGAGGCCGACGAGCAGCAGTTCAGAGAAGCTGATACCAAACATTTGTCAGTCTCACACGTCTTTGCGGATCGGCTCTTCGACTTTCTGCGCCTGCACGTCGATGGTGTGCGGCGGGTTGGCCTGAGCAGTGGCTTGCGGCTGCACCGGTGGTACCGGCTGCGCAGGCGTTACGGTCGGATCGGCGGCCGGTTTTTCGTCATCGTTCATGGCTTTGCGGAAGCCCTTGATCGACTCGCCGACGTCGGTGCCGAGGTTTTTCAGTTTCTTGGTGCCGAACACCAGCACCACGACTACCAGAATGACGATCCAGTGTTTCCAGTCAAAAATGCCCATGTTGCTGTTCCTCTCTAAAAATTGTTCAGGCGGACGGACGCGAGGCTTTCTCGACGTGTCCGGACAGACCGAAGCGACGATCCAGTTCATCCAGCACGGCCTGCGGATGCTGCCCCAGTTGGGCGAGCATGACCATGCTGTGGAACCACAGGTCGGCAGTCTCGTAGATCACATCGCTGCAGTCACCGCTGATGGCGGCGTCCTTGGCGGCAATAATGGTTTCGACCGACTCTTCGCCGACTTTCTCCAGAATCTTGTTCAGGCCCTTGTGATACAGACTAGCTACATATGAGCTGTCGGCCGCTGCGCCTTTGCGCTCTTCGAGTACCTGAGCGAGGCGGGTCAGGGTGTCACTCATGGGAGGATGTGTCATCAGTCATTTCCTGAGCTGCGCCGGAGCCTGATTTTGTGCAGGGCAAGGCGGGAGGAGTGTAGTTTGGCATTTCAAATAAACGACGAGTAACGCAGCCCTGCACAAAATCAGGCCCGGCCCTTCGGGTTGCCGGCTGAAAGCGCGCCATGCTGCGTTGCAGGCCTTGGCAAGGAAAAGACATTCCCTGCGGCCTGCGCCTTGCCTGGCGCGCTTTCAGCCGGCAACGCAGCTCAGTAAATGACTGATGACACATCCTATTGTCCTGCGGAATAGATAGCGTGCGGGTCTTTCAGAACCGGGTCGACTGTCTTCCAGTCGCCGTTTTCGTAGACGCGGTAAAAGCAGCTTTGACGGCCGGTATGGCAAGCGATGTCGCCGATCTGTTCGACCATCAGGATGATCACGTCGGCATCACAGTCCAGGCGCATTTCATGCAGGGTCTGTACGTGGCCGGACTCTTCGCCCTTGCGCCACAGCTTGCCACGGGAACGTGACCAGTAGATTGCACGGTTTTCCGCAGCGGTCAGTTCCAGCGCTTCGCGGTTCATCCAGGCCATCATCAGCACGCGCCCGGTCTTGTGATCCTGGGCAATCGCCGGCACCAGGCCATCTGCGTCCCACTTGATCTCGTCCAGCCAGTTTTTCATCTTCGACTCCGACAGCGAACCCGCACTTCAATTGTCAGGTTCAGGCGTTGAAACAGTGTGCCAGCCGATCAGCGAACTGGCTATCGGCGAACGACCAGATACAAGCCGACTGCCACCATGATGCCCGCCGGCCAATGCCCCAGTTCGTGCAGCGGGCCACCCGCGGCGAGGATCGTGCCGCCGGCCAGATGTGCGCAACCGAGCAGGCGCAGGAACCAGTCGTCCTTGCGTTTGTGCCACGGTGGCGGCGGGTCGTAGGCGTGCGGTTGCGACATGCGTTCGAGCAGGTCGCGGGCCATGTTGGCCAGGTGCGGCAGCTGCTCGAACTGGCTCTGCACGTTGCCGAGCAAGGCTTTCGGGCTGACGCGCTCGCGCATCCAGCGCTCGAGGAACGGCTGCGCGGTGTTCCACAGATCCAGATCCGGGTACAGCTGACGGCCAAGGCCTTCGATGTTCAGCAGGGTCTTTTGCAGCAGCACCAACTGCGGCTGCACTTCCATGTTGAAGCGCCGCGCAGTCTGGAACAGGCGCATCAGCACCTGACCAAATGAAATATCTTTTAACGGTTTTTCGAAGATCGGTTCGCACACGGTACGGATCGCCGCTTCGAATTCGTTGAGTTTGGTTTCCGCTGGCACCCAGCCCGAATCGATGTGCAACTGCGCCACGCGGCGGTAGTCGCGCTTGAAGAAGGCGAACAGGTTGCGCGCCAGGTAGTCCTGGTCTTCCGGGGTCAGGCTGCCGACGATGCCGCAGTCGATCGCGATGTACTGCGGGCTCCACGGGTTGACGGTGCTAACGAAGATGTTGCCCGGGTGCATGTCGGCGTGGAAGAAACTGTCGCGGAACACCTGGGTGAAGAAGATCTCCACGCCACGCTCGGCGAGCATTTTCATGTCGGTGCGCTGGTCGGCGAGGGTCGCCAGATCCGTCACCTGAATCCCGTAGATACGCTCCATCACCAGCACTTTCGGCCGGCACCAGTCCCAATAGACTTGCGGCACATAGAGCAGCGGCGAGCCTTCGAAGTTGCGCTTCAACTGGCTGGCGTTGGCCGCCTCGCGCAGCAGGTCGAGCTCGTCGTAGATGGTTTTTTCGTAGTCCTGCACCACGTCCACCGGGTGCAGCAGGCGAGCGTCGGCGGAGACCTTTTCGGCGGCGCGGGCGAGGATGAACAGCCATGCCAGATCCTGGGCGATCACCGGTTTCAGGCCCGGGCGGATCACCTTGACCACCACTTCTTCGCCGGTCTTCAGTTGCGCGGCGTGCACCTGCGCCACCGAGGCCGAGGCCAGCGGCTCGACGTCGAAACGGCTGAACACTTCGCTGATCTTCTTGCCCAGCTGTTCTTCGATCAGCTTGATCGACAGCTGCGAATCGAACGGCGGCACGCGGTCCTGCAGCAGCATCAACTCATCGGCGATGTCTTCCGGCAGCAGGTCGCGGCGGGTCGAAAGAATCTGTCCGAACTTGATGAAAATCGGCCCCAGATCCTGCAGCGCCAGGCGCAGGCGCGCGCCACGGCTCAGCTCCAGCGGTTTGCGCGGGAACCAGCGCCACGGCAGCACATAGCGCAGCGCCAGGAGAAACCAGGGCAGCGGCAGCTCGAACAGCAGGTCATCGAGGCGGTAGCGGATCACGACGCGCTGGATGCGCAACAGACGGCGGACGGCAAGCAGCTTCATGCGTTATCGCTTGGGTCGAGGGATCGGGAAAGGCGCTCGAAGCGCGCCTCGAGACGTTCCAGATCAAGTTTGATCCGGTCCAGTTCGCTGAATCGCGCTTCGGCTTCGCGCTGCCCGACGAGGGTGCGCGATTCTTCGGCGAGGTATTCGGCGAGGTTCTGGTTGAGGCTGGCAAATCCTTGTTGATACCAGCGTGCGCGGCTGCGCAGGTGACCGCCAATCAGTTGCGTGGCGACCGGTCCGAGCCAGCGCGAGAGTTCGTACTCCCAGTCCAGCTCGAGGTCCTGCAGCACCCCGGCCAGTTCCAGCAGCACGCCGCTGTCACCGTCGAGCTCGACCTCCGGGGCGTGCAGCACCGCGGTCTTGTCTTTGCTCAGGGCCAGTTTCACCAGGCTCGAGGCCGGGGCGCGCAGCGTGCAGTCGACGCCGGTTTCCCAGTGCGAGGCGAGCATCAGGCCCTCATCGCTGGGCAGGATGAACAGTTGCAGCGCCGGGCTGCGGCAATCGACGGCAATCACCTTGCCAGTCAGATGCGCCAGCCGCGGCAGCGCCGTGCTGTCGAGACGCAGCACCCGGTTGAGGCCGAGTTCGACGCTGGCGAGCAGCCCGGTGAGCAACATCAGGGCTTGATGCCGCGGTGCAGGGCGACGATGCCTGCGGTCATGTTGTGATAGGTCACGCGGTCGAAACCGGCGTCGACCATCATCGACTTCAGGGTTTCCTGATTCGGGTGCATGCGGATCGATTCGGCCAGGTAGCGATAGCTTTCCGAGTCATTGGTGATCAGCTTGCCCATCAGCGGCATGAACGCGAACGAGTAGGCGTCGTAGGCCTTGGACATCAGAGCGTTGGTCGGCTTGGAGAACTCCAGCACCAGCAGGCGGCCGCCGGGCTTGAGCACGCGCAGCATCGAGCGCAGGGCGTCTTCCTTGTGCGTCACGTTGCGCAGGCCGAAGGCGATGGTCACGCAGTCGAAATGGTTGTCCGGGAACGGCAGCTTTTCCGCGTCCGCCTGAACGAATTCGACGTTGCCCGACACACCCAGATCCAGCAGACGGTCACGGCCGACCTTGAGCATCGATTCGTTGATGTCGGCCAATACCACCTGACCGGTCGGGCCAACCAGGTGCGAGAATTTTTTGGTCAGGTCACCGGTGCCGCCGGCGATGTCGAGCACGCGGTTGCCTGCACGCACGCCAGACAGTTCGATCGCGAAACGCTTCCACAGACGGTGCATGCCGCCCGACAGAAGGTCGTTCATCAGGTCGTATTTCGCGGCTACGGAGTGGAACACCTCAGCGACTTTTTCCGCTTTCTGGCTTTCCGGAACGTTTTTGAAGCCGAAGTGAGTGGTGGGTTCGGCATCGCTGCCTTTGCGCTGATCAGTCATATCGCTGTCACCAAAAGAGAATGCGCGACATTCTAATCCCCAAGCCATGCTTTGTCTTGGAATGGCTAAAGGTAAGATGGGCGACCTTCGGGACGATTTGCCGCAGACGCGGTCAAGATTTACCGTCACCTATTCATCAAGCAGGAGTCATTCGATGGCCAAAATCAGTGTTGAGCGTGCCCACAGCCTGGGCAAGGAAGCCGCCCGCGAGAAGGCCGACAAGCTGGCGCAGAAACTCTCCGATCAATATGGCCTGGAGCCGCAGTGGTCGGGCGACACCCTGAACCTCAAGCGCTCGGGCGTGAAAGGCGCGGTGCATGTGGCCGACGACTTGATCCGTGTCGACGTGGAGTTGGGCATCATGATGTCGGCCATGAGCGGCATGATCAAAGCCGAGATCGAGAAGGCGCTGGACAAAGCGCTGGTCTGATTTCTGCCTGAAATGAAATTCTCCTGTGGGAGCGGGCTTGCTCGCGAATGCGGTGCAACAGTCGACATTTCTCGTGACTGGTACACCGCATTCGCGAGCAAGCCCGCTCCCACATTTGTTTTGTGGTGCTCCCGGATTTTATGTCAGTTGTTAGGGTGCCGTTTCTAATTTTTCTCCCTACTTTGTGCCTGAGCCCGACACATCTGCGGGCAGTTCCTCAAACCTTCTGCGCGTGAGGTGCACCATGGCCAAAGTCATTCTGAAGAAAAAAATCGACGCTTCGACTTCTGCTCTGAGCGACGTCAAATCCTATGCCCGCAAGATCTGGCTGGCAGGCCTGGGTGCCTACACCAAGGTCGGCCAAGAGGGCAGCGACTACTTTCAAGAGCTGATCAAGGCTGGTCAAACTGTTGAAAAGAAAGGCAAAAGAGTCGTCACCGAAAAACTCGAAGCCGCCAATGCCGAGATCGACGAAGCCAAGGATGAAGTCAGCTCGTTCAAAGGTCGCGTCGAAGTTCAGCTCGACAAGGTCGAGAAGGCGTTCGACTCCCGTGTAGCAAGCGCCTTGAATCGTATCGGCATTCCGTCTAAACATGACGTTGAGACACTCTCTGCTAAGCTCGATGAGCTGACGGCATTGCTCGAACGCGTCGCGCGTAAATCTTAAGGAGAACGGGATGGCTGGTAAAAAGAACACCGATAAAGAAGGCAGCTCGTGGATTGGGAAAGTCGAAGACTACTCCCGCAAAATCTGGCTGGCTGGTTTAGGCGTGTACTCGAAGATCGACACTGACGGCAGCAAGCTCTTCGAGTCACTGGTCAAAGACGGCGAGAAAGCCGAGAAGCTCACCAAGTCGGCAGTCGGCAAGAAAGTCGATGCCGCCAAGGATTCCGCTTCTTCGGCCAAGTCGCGCATCAGCGGCGTGAAAGATCGCGCACTGGGCAAGTGGGACGAGCTGGAAGGGGCTTTCGACAAGCGCCTGAACAGCGCGATTTCGCGCCTGGGTGTGCCTAGCCGCAATGAAGTCAAAGCGCTGCACAGCAAGGTCGAGACCCTGACCAAGCAGATCGAGAAACTCACCGGTCTGAAAACCCAACCGGTCGCGGCGAAAACCGCAGCGGCCAAACCGGCAGCCAAAACCGCCGCCAAGCCATTGGCTAAAGCGGCTGCGAAACCAGCTGCCAAAGCTGCGGCCAAGCCCGCGGCAAAAACCGCTGCCGCCAAGCCTGCTGCTAAAACGGCCGCTGCCAAACCAGCCGCCAAGGCTGCCGCGAAACCGGTTGCTGCCAAAGCGGCTGCGAAACCTGCGGCCAAGTCCGCGGCCAAACCAGCCGCCAAGCCAGCAGCGAAAACCGCTGCCGCGAAACCGGCTGCCAAACCTGCGGCCAAACCGGCTGCGGCGAAAAAACCGGCAGTGAAAAAACCGGCCGCGCCGAAGGCCGCTGCTCCGAAGCCAGCTGCACCCGCAGCAGCCAAGCCAGCCACCCCGGCAACCCCGGCCAGCGCGTCGAACTCCGCCGCTGCACCGACTCCGGTAGCCACCCCGACTGCTGCATCGACCCCGTCGACGCCAACCAGTCAGTCCTGATTTTTCAGGGCAAAACAAAACGCCCGGCCTGTGAAGGTCGGGCGTTTTTGTTTGTGCTTTTTAAAAGCTTACCCTCACCCCAGCCCTCTCCCCGAGGGAGAGGGGGCCGATTCGGGGATGCTTCAGCCTTACACCGACCTGAAAGTGTCGTATTGAATCCATAATCGACTGGATTTTTCAGGTCGCCGTATCGCGTAAGACAATAAGGTCAGTCCCCTCTCCCTCTGGGAGAGGGTTAGGGTGAGGGGCTCTTGATTTCATTCGTGATCTTCGAGGTATTGCAGGGCCATCCGCTCCGTCGCCACTTTCACCGGCGGCAGCAGATGCGGCGCCACCAGCATCATGATCTGGTACACCACCAGTTTGACCTCACCCTCGCGATCGAGAATCCGCTGATAGTCCAGCGAGAACAGCAAGGTCATGGTGATCTGCTCCACCAGTTGCCCCAACGCCTGGGTATCACTGACCAGTTGCCCCGAAGCCTTCAACCGCGCCAGCAAGGACGCCAGCGTACGCTTGAGCGCGTTGAGCAGGTTGCGAATGCCCTTGGCCAGTTTCGGCAGGCGCCCGGCGAGGTTCGACAGGTCCTGGAACAGAAACCGGTACTGCGCCAGGCGCTCGACGATCAGGTGCAGAAACAGCCAGTAATCCTCTGGCGCCAGCTCGGCATCCGATGGCGGATCGAGCAGCGGCGCCAGTTCGTTCTGGAAGCGTTCGAACAGGCCGAGAATCAACGGCTCCTTGCCGTGAAAGTGGTAGTAGAGATTGCCGGGGCTGATCCCCATTTCGTTGGCAACTTCCATGGTGGAGACGTTGGGCTCACCCTTTTCGTTGAACAGTTGCAGGGCACATTCGAGAATCCGGTCGCGGGTTTTCATCCAGTCTTCTTAGAAAAGTTCGGTTAAGCGTCAGCGCACATGCACGTAGGTGCCGGGTGCTGCCTCCATCGGTGGATAATTCGGGTTGCCGAGGGTAAACGTGGTTTCGTGCTGCGTGCCGGAGCGCTGCTGTATCCACTCCAGCCACTGCGGCCACCAACTGCCGTCGACGCGCTTGGCGTCGTAGTACCAGGCGCGCGGATCGCTGCTCAGCTTGCCGTTCTCGACGTAATTGGCTTTCGGGTTGCTCGGCGGGTTGAGGATGCTCTGCACGTGCCCACTGTTGGACAGTACGAAACGTCGCTCGCCACCGAGCAGCAGGGTCGAGCGGTACACCGCGTCCCACGGCGTGATGTGGTCGTTCATGCCGGCCACGCTGAAGCTGTCGACGGTGACTTTCTGCAGGTCGATTGGCGTACCGCAGACTTCCAGCCCGCCCGGGTGGGTCAGCGGGTTGTGCTTGAAGAAGTCCAGCAGGTCGCCGTGGAACGCGGCGGGCAGGCGGGTGTTGTCGTTGTTCCAGTAGAGAATGTCGAAGGCCGGGGGCTCTTTGCCGAGCAGGTAGTTGTTGACGAAGTAGCTCCAGATCAAATCGTTGGGCCGCATCCAGGCAAACACCTTGGCCATGTCGCGACCGTCGAGCACGCCTCGCTGGTAGGAGCGGCGTTTGGCCGCTTCGATGGTCTGTTCGTCGGCGAACAGGGTGGTCGGGGTCTCGATCTCACTGTCGAGCAGGCTGACCAGATAGGTCGCACTGGAGATCCGTCGCAGTTGCCGTTTCGCCTGCAGATGACCCTGCAGCGCGGCGATGGTCAGGCCACCGGCGCAGGCACCCATCAGATTCACCTCGCGCGCGCCGGTGATCGCCCGGCAGATGTTCATCGCTTCTTCCACCGCTTCGACGTAGGTCGAGAGGCCCCATTCCCGGTGGCGTACGTCCGGGTTGCGCCAACTGATCATGAAGGTCTGCAGGCCGTTTTTCAGCGCGTACTGGACGAAGCTGTTCTGCGGGCTGAGGTCGAAAATGTAGTACTTGTTGATTTGCGGCGGCACCACCAGCAGCGGCTTGGCGTACTGCTTTTCGCTCATCGGCTTGTACTGGATCAGCTCGAGCATCTCGTTGCGAAACACCACCGCACCGGTGGTGGTGGCGACGGTCTTGCCGACCTCGAACGCCTGCTTGGTAACCTGGCGTGGCAGGCCATCGTTGTGCAGCAGATCATCAAACAGATGGCTCAGGCCGCGCACCAGACTCTGGCCGCCGGAATTGAACAGCTCCTTGACCGCCAGCGGATTGAGCAAGGTATTGGAGGGCGCGACGGCATCGTTGAGCAGGGTGAACGCGAAGTGCGCGCGAGCGCGATCGTCCTCGCTCATGCTGCTTTCATCGATCCAGCTCTTGACCTGTTTCTGCCAGGCCAGATACGCCTGCAGGCTGCGCCGGTAGAACGGATTGAGGCTCCACGCCGGATCGGCGAATCGCGCGTCCTGCGGGTTGGTCGGGTGCAGGGTTTCACCGAGCAGCACGCGACCGAGCTGGCCGCCGAGTTTCAAGGCGTGTTTGGCACTGTGGAGCGGGTTGCGCAGACCGTGGGCGGCGACGCTGCGCAAGGTCGAGAGCAAGTCCCGCCCACGCAGGCCGGTCATTGCACTTTGTGCATTGATGAACACGGCGGGACTGGGCACTACGCCCGTCGCAGGTTTGTCGCGCATGACTCAACACTCCTTCGTCTTCAGGTCAAAAACAAACTCACCGAACCAGAACACCATAGTCGCTGTTACGGGTTGCTGCCTGCGCGGCGTCCTGCCGCGCACTTTGTTCAAAACCCTGCATAAAGCCTGCCGCCGTGATTTATCCGCCCAGCGGGGTCGGGTGCGGGTGCATCACGGCGCGCTGCCGTTCCTCCTCAAGGAATTTCATGATGATCGGCGCTACGGCTTCGGCGCGGGTGATCAGGAACAAATGACCGTCGTCGATGATGTGCAGCTGGGCGTTGGGGATGCGCCAGGCGAGCATGCGCATGTTGATCAGCGGGATCAGTGGATCGTCGTCGCCGGCCAGCACCAGGGTCGGCTGATGGATCTTGTGCAGCCAGTGAATGCTGGTCCAGCCGAGGCCGGCGAACAGCTGCCAGTAGTAACCGAGCTTGCCCGCCGAACGCACTTTCGCCGCATGGCTGGCGGCCAGGGTCGGGTCGCGGCGGAACGAGCCGCCGTAAATCAACGGCGCAATGCGGATCACGTGCGATGGCTGGATGTAGCGCCGCGGGCTGGCCATCATCCACAGCACTTTCGGCTTGCCCGGCACCATGAAGGCGCCGGCCGCAGTCGCTGCCAGCACCAGTTTCTTGCAGCGTTCGGGGTAGTCGTGGGCGAATTGCTGCGCCAGCGCGCCGCCCCACGACACGCCGATCACGTTGACCTGGCCGTAGTCGAGGTAGTCGAGCATCCGCGCCGTCAGCTTCGCCAGCCCGGGAAAGCGATAAGGCCGGTTGGGCGTCGACGAGCCGCCGACACCGGGCACGTCAAAGGCGATCACTTCCAGATCCGGGTCCAGCGCCGCGACGAACGGAAACACCAGCTCCAGGTTGGCGCCGATGCCGTTGAAAATCAGCAAGGGCGTCAAATGAGGCTTGCCGGGGCGTACCGCGGTGCGGAGGGTCTGCCCATCCAGATCGACGGTACGGAAAATGAACGGTTGCGGCATGCTTCAGGCCCTGTGGGTCAATCTCAATATCACCTCCAATCCCTTGTGGGAGCGGGCATTGTGGCGAGGGGATTTATCCCCGATCGACTGCGAAGCAGTCGCACACCCTCAAACGCGGGGAATCATAGTTGCCGCGAATGCAGGTTTTGGGGCCGCTGCGCGACCCATCGGGGATGAATCCCCTCACCACAAGCCCGCTCCCACAGGGGGATGAGGTGTGTCAGTTACCGCTCATGAACGTAAGTGCCCGGCGATGCTTCACCTGGCGCGTACGCCTTGTTGCCGAGTTTGGTTGGTGCCTTTTTCAGATTACCCGAGCGCTCGGCCTGCCACGCCTGCCAGTACAGCCACCAGGAATCGGTGTGCTTGGTCGAGTTCTCTTGCCATTCGTCGGCATTGGCGGCCATGCCTTCGCTGGTCATGTAGCGCGATTTCGGGTTGCCCGGCGGGTTCAGGATGCTCTGGATGTGCCCGCTGCTCGACAGCACGAACTCGACCTTGCCGCCAAACAGCTGCGCCGACTTGTAGCAGGACTTCCACGGGGTGATGTGGTCGTTGGTACCGGCCAGCGAGAAAATGTCGGCGGTGACCTGCTTGAGGTCGATCGGCGTGCCGCACACTTCCAGTGCATTGGGGCGGATCAGTGGGTTGTTTTTGAACATCTCGATCAGGTCGCCGTGGAACGCGGCCGGCAACCGGGTGGTGTCGTTGTTCCAGAACAGGATGTCGAACACCGGCGGCTCGTTACCGAGCAGGTAGTTGTTGACCCAGTAGTTCCAGATCAGGTCGTTGGGGCGCATCCACGCGAAGACCTTGGCCATGTCTTTGCCTTCGAGCACGCCGGCCTGATATGAGTGACGCTTGGCGGTCTCGAGGGTTTGCTCGTCGACGAACAGGGCGACGTCGCTGTCCAGGGTGGTGTCGAGGACGCTGACCAGCAGGGTCAGGGCGTTGACCTTCTTTTCGCCGAGGGCGGCATAGTGGCCGAGCAGGGCGGTGCAGGTGATGCCGCCGGAGCAGGCACCGAGCATGTTCACGTCTTTGCTGCCGGTGATGGCGGTGACCACGTCGACTGCTTCCTTCAGCGCATCGATGTAGGTCGACAGGCCCCACTCGCGCTGGGCCTTGGTCGGGTTACGCCAACTGACAATGAAGGTCTGCACGTTATTACGCAGGCAGAAGCGCGCCAGACTCTTGTCCGGGCTCAGGTCGAAAACGTAGAACTTGTTGATCTGTGGCGGCACGACGAGCAACGGCCGCTCATGGACCTGCTCGGTGATCGGCTTGTACTGGATCAGCTCCAGCACGTCGTTGCGAAACACCACCGCGCCTTCGGTCACGCCGAGGCTCTTGCCGACCTCGAACGCGCCCATGTTGACCTGGCTCGGCATGCCGCCGTTGTGTACCAGATCCTTGGCCAGATGCGAGAGGCCGTCGAGCAGGCTTTTGCCGCCGGTCTCGAAGAAGCGTTTGACCGCTGCCGGATTGGCTGCGGTGTTGGTCGGGGCCATGGCTTCGGTCATCAGGTTGATCACGAAGTGGCCGCGCGCGATGTCTTTGGGTGACAGGCTGCTGTCGTCGATCCAGGAATGGAGCTCCTTGCGCCACGCCAGGTAAGTTTGCAGATAACGTTTGTAGAGCGGGTTCTGACTCCACGCCGGATCAGCGAAGCGACGGTCATCGCTGGCCGGTTGCAGTTCCGATTTGCCGAACAGCACGTTCTTCAGTTCGAGACCGAAATGGGTCACGTGCTTGACGCTATGGATCGGTTGTTTGATGGCCTGGGTCAGCACCATTCGAGCAGAGGCCAGCAGATCCTTTCCGCGCAGCCCAACGACGGGATTAAGCCCCAGGGTATTTTCCGAGGCTTGGTACTTCAGGTCATCGTTATTCTTGTTACTCATCTACGACGCTCCATTGTCCTGAGACGAGTACCCGGTTTCTGCTGTGCAGTTCCACAGCTAATGCCAGGTACTACTGCTCGGGTGACCGTTAATTCTGCATAGCTGCTTTACAGTCGTAGAGCACTGCAGGGAACTTGCCAGCTCCATTGGTTACCCGAGTTTAATTTTTTTCGCAAGCAGGCCGATCCTCGGCCACACAGCAGAGCATTCAAACAGATGAATTTAGAAAATGCCCTCTAAAGAGCAAGAGTCTCGGACTAGAGCATCAGCTTGACGATTGACTCGTCCGGATCGCGGGTTTTCCCGGCCGCTTTGAGCTCGGCCAGATAATCGGCCCAGAGTGCGTCATGGCGTCGCCCCAGCTCGTAGAGATATTCCCAGGTGAACAAGCCGCTGTCGTGACCGTCGTCGAAGGTCAGTTTCAGTGCGTACTGACCGGCCGGTTCCAGGCCGCTGAGGCCGACATTGAGCTTGCCGAATTGCAGGATCGGTTTGCCGTGGCCCTGGACCTCGGCGGAAGGGGAATGCACGCGCAGGAATTCGGCGGGCAGGGTGTACTCCTCGCCGGACGCGTATTTGAGCGTCAGGGTTTTCGAGGCTTTGTGCAGTTTGATGTCGGTGGGGATTGAGGTCATGGTCTGGCGTCCGTTGTGTGGGCGACCCTGATTCAAATGTGGGAGCGGGCTTGCTCGCGAATGCGGTATGTCAGCCAACATTGCTGTCGACTGGCACGGCCTCTTCGCGAGCAAGCCCGCTCCCACAGGGTCCGCTACCGCTGTAAGTATGGCTTACAGGATATAACGGGACAGGTCTTCGTTCTGCGCCAATTCGCCCAGATGGCTGTTGACGTACGCAGCGTCGATCAGGATCGGCTTGTCGTCATGCGCGCTGGCCAGGTCGCCGGCACTGAACGACACCTCTTCCAGCAGACGCTCAAGCAGCGTGTGCAGACGACGGGCACCGATGTTCTCGGTTTTCTCGTTGACCTGCCAGGCGATCTCCGCCAGACGCTTGATGCCTTCCGGCTGGAACTGGATGTTCAGGCCTTCGGTTTTCAGCAGCGCGCAATATTGCTCGGTGAGCGATGCGTGCGGCTCGCTGAGGATGCGCTCGAAGTCTTCCGGGCTCAGCGCCTTGAGCTCGACACGGATCGGCAGACGGCCCTGCAGCTCCGGCACCAGATCGCTCGGCTTGCTCAGGTGGAACGCACCGGAGGCGATGAACAGGATGTGATCGGTCTTGACCATGCCCAGCTTGGTGTTGACGGTGCAGCCCTCGATCAGCGGCAGCAAATCGCGCTGTACGCCTTCACGGGACACATCGGCGCCGCCGACATTGCCGCGTTTGGCGACCTTGTCGATTTCGTCGATGAACACGATGCCGTGCTGCTCGACCGCTTCCAGCGCCTTGGCCTTCAACTCTTCTTCGTTGACCAGACGCCCGGCCTCTTCGTCGCGCACCAGTTTCAGCGCTTCTTTGACCTTGAGCTTGCGAGCTTTCTTCTTGCCCTTGCCCATGTTGGCGAACAGGTTCTGCAGCTGGCTGGTCATCTCTTCCATGCCAGGCGGCGTGGCGATTTCGATGCCGGCCACTTCGGCGACTTCGATCTCGATTTCCTTGTCGTCCAACTGGCCTTCGCGCAGGCGCTTGCGGAACAGCTGACGGGTGTTGGAATCGCTGCTCGGTGCTTCTTCATTGCTGAAGCCCATGCGCGCCGGTGGCAGCAGCGCGTCGAGGATGCGGTCCTCGGCAGCGTCTTCGGCACGGTGACGCACGCGGGTCATTTCCTGCTCGCGGAGCATCTTGATCGCGGCGTCGGCCAGATCACGGATGATCGATTCGACGTCACGGCCGACGTAGCCGACTTCGGTGAATTTGGTCGCTTCGACCTTGATGAACGGCGCGTTGGCCAGTTTCGCCAGACGACGGGCGATCTCGGTTTTACCGACACCGGTCGGGCCGATCATCAGAATGTTTTTCGGGGTCACTTCAACGCGCAGCTCTTCAGGCAGCTGCATGCGGCGCCAGCGGTTGCGCAGGGCAATCGCGACGGCGCGCTTGGCATCGTCCTGGCCGATGATATGGCGGTTGAGTTCGTGGACGATTTCGCGGGGAGTCATGGACATAGTAATTGACGGTCCTCAAGCAGAAACAAGCCGTGGCACTTTGGCCGCGTCAGGCTTATTCAGCGAGATCCTGCTCCTCAATGGTCTGAGTGTGGTTGGTGAATACGCAGATGTCTGCAGCGATGCCCAGTGCGGTTTCGACGATTTCACGGGCCGACAGGTCGGTCTTTTTCAACAGTGCGCTGGCTGCAGCCTGTGCATAGCCACCGCCGGAACCCATGGCGATCAGGCCATTCTCGGGTTCGACCACGTCACCGTTACCGGTGATGATCAGGGACGCGTCCTTGTTGGCGACCGCGAGCATGGCTTCGAGGCGGCTCAGGGAGCGGTCGGTGCGCCATTCTTTGGCGAGTTCGACAGCGGCGCGGATCAGGTGGCCCTGATGTTTCTCGAGCTGGCCTTCGAAACGTTCGAACAGGGTGAAGGCGTCGGCGGTGGCACCGGCGAAACCGGCGATGACCTGGCCGTGGTACAGGCGACGAACTTTCTTCGCGTTGCCTTTCATCACGGTGTTGCCGAGAGAAACCTGGCCGTCGCCGCCCATGACGACTTTGCCGTGGCGGCGGACTGAAACGATGGTGGTCAAGGGAAGAGTCTCCACGCAGCGGGGCGAAAATGCCTTATGCCCATTCATATGGGGGTGCTGGAGAGGATTTCAACCGGGGAGGGCAATGGGAGACGAATGGTGTTTGATGACTGTGGCGAGGGGATTTATCCCCGATGGGGCGCGAAGCGGCCCTGAAACCTGCGGTTGCAGCGGTCTGACGCACCGCGAATGCCGGATTTACGACTGCTGCGCAGCCGGTCGGGGATAAATCCCCTCACCACAAGGTTGTGGGCAACCTCAGAGTGAGGTGCCCACAGGCCAATCAGCGGCTCTGGCGTTGTTGTAACAACAGGTTGCTGAAGCCGCTGCCGGCCAATTGTTTCTGTGCGGTGGTCAGTTGCTCGCGATTGCTGAACGGGCCGACCAATACGCGGTACCAGGTTTCATCCTTCACCGTGCCCGACTCAACCGAAACAGCCTGGCCCAGCAGAATGATCTGCGCCCGCACCTTGTCCGCGTCCGCCTCTTTGCGGAACGAGCCGGCCTGGAGGAAGAACTTGGTCACCGGCGCCGCTTTCGCCACCGGTGGCGCTGGCGGCGGGGTAATACCTGACAGCGCAGCCTGCGCCCGCGCGGTGTCGATCTTCGCCGCTTCCGCCGGGGTGACCGGCGTGGTCGGCACTTGTGGCGTCGGCAGGGTTTTCTCCGGCACGGCATCCGGCGGCACGATCACTTCCGATTCCGGCAGCAAGGTGTAGAAGTCGTACTTCGGCTTCACCGGTTGCGTCGGGCTCGGCGGGGTCTTGTTGGCCTCGGCGATCTTCGACGCTTTCTGCTGCTGCGCCTGCTCGACTTTCTCGCGCTTGACCGTGTCGCTGCCCTTGCCCGGCTCCAGTTTCATCAGGAACACGATGAACGCACCGACCGTCAGGCCGATGGCCATCCACAGCCAGCCCGGGATCGGTTGCTTTGCAGGAGCTTGGTAACGGCTGGCGCCACGCTTGGGTGCAGGTTTTTTCTTGGCAGCCAACTTACATGCGCTCCAGAGTTTCCAGGCCCAACAGTTCCAGGCCTTGCTTGAGAGTACGACCGGTCAGCGCGGCCAGACGCAGACGGCTCTGCATCTGGACCGGCGTCTCGGCGGCGAGGATCGGGCAGTTCTCGTAGAAGCTGGAGAACAGACCGGCGACGTCATACAGATAGGTGCAGAGGATGTGCGGTGTGCCTTTTTCCGCGACGTTGTTCAGCACTTCGCCGAACTGCGCCAGTTTCGCCGCCAGCTCTTGCTCGTGCGCCGCTTCGAGGACGATCTGGCCATCGACTTCGCTGAAGTCCTTGCCCAGTTTGCGGAACACACCGGCCACACGGGTATAGGCGTACAACAGGTACGGCGCGGTGTTGCCTTCGAAATTCAGCATCAGGTCGAAGTTGAAGCTGTAGTCGCTGGTGCGGTGCTTGGACAGGTCGGCGTATTTCACCGCACCGATGCCGACAACCTTGGCGATGTTGCGCAGTTCGTCTTCGGCCAGTGTCGGGTTTTTCTCTTTGACCAGGTTGTAGGCACGTTCCTGCGCTTCGGTCAGCAAATCGATCAGCTTCACGGTGCCGCCATCACGGGTCTTGAACGGACGGCCGTCGGCGCCGTTCATGGTGCCGAAGCCCATGTGCTCCATCTCCATCGGATGGGTCACGAAACCGGCCTTGCGCGCCACGGCGAACACTTGCTGGAAGTGCAGGGCCTGACGCTGGTCGACGAAGTACAGCGCGCGGTCGGCTTTCAGCTTGCCACTGCGGTAGCGCACGGCTGCCAGGTCAGTGGTGGCGTACAGGTAACCGCCGTCAGCCTTGACGATGATCACTGGCAGCGGATCGCCGTCGGCGTTCTTGAACTCGTCGAGGAACACGCACTGGGCGCCGTTGCTCTCGACCAGCATGCCGGCGGCTTTGAGGTCGTTGACCACGTTGATCAGGTCGTCGTTGTAGGCGCTTTCGCCCATCACGTCGGCCATGGTCAGTTTGACGTTGAGCAGTTCGTAGATCTTCTGGCAGTGCGACAGCGAGATGTCCTTGAACTTGGTCCACAGCGCCAGGCACTCGGCATCGCCGGCCTGCAGCTTGACCACCAGACCACGGGCGCGGTCGGCGAATTCTTCGGATTCGTCGAAACGCTGCTTGGCGGCGCGGTAGAAGTTTTCCAGATCGGACAGCTCGTCGCTGGTGATCGGGTTTTCCTGCAGATACGCCATCAGCATGCCGAACTGGGTGCCCCAGTCGCCCACGTGGTTCTGGCGGATCACTTCGTCGCCGAGGAACTCGAGAACACGGGCCACGCCGTCGCCGATGATCGTCGAGCGCAAGTGGCCGACGTGCATCTCTTTGGCCAGGTTCGGTGCCGACAGGTCGACCACGGTGCGCTGCGCCGGGCCGGCCTTGCGCACACCAACGTTAGCGTCGGCCAGAGCGGCGTCGAGGCGCGAGGCGAGGGCCTGGGTGTTCTGGAAGAAATTGATGAAGCCCGGACCGGCGATTTCGGCCTTGGTGACGTTCTCGTCGGCCGGCAGCGCAGCGATGATTTTCTCCGCCAGATCGCGCGGCTTCATGCCCGCAGGCTTGGCCAGCATCATGGCGATGTTGCTGGCGAAGTCGCCGTGGGTTTTGTCGCGGGCGTTCTCCACCTGAATCGCCGGCGACAGGCCTTCAGGCAACACACCTTCGTTGACGAGTTGGGTGAGGGCTTGTTGGATCAGCTGGCGAATGGTGTCTTTCATGGTCTTCTCTTTCGACCGCAAGCGCGGCGGCGCATCGATGCGCGGGTGGAAAAACTGGGCATTATCCGTTGCGAAGACGGGCTTGCCAACCTTAGCAGGCAGCTTATGGATATGTGGTGACAATTCGGGCCTCTTCGCGAGCAAGCCCGCTCCCACAGGGGATCGGTGTCAGACACATAATCTGTGAACGCCGCAGATCCAATGTGGGAGCGAGCTTGCTCGCGAAGGCGATTTTCAGATCAATACAGATCCACGGGATCGACATCCAGCGACCAGCGCACCGCCCGCCCGCTCGGCATCTGCTCCAGCTCCAGCAACCAGCTGGCGAGCAACCGATGCAGCGGCGCCCGCGCTGTCGCCTGCACCAACAACTGTGCACGATAGCGACCGGCTCGGCGCTCCATCGGCGCCGGCACCGGCCCGAGCAATTCGATGCCGCTCAGATTCTGCTCGACCAGCAAGCGTTCGGCCGCGCTGCATGCCTCATCGAGAAAACCTTCGGCCTGCCCCGGTTTGTGCGCTTCGGCACGCAACAGGGCCAAGTGTGAAAACGGTGGCAGTCCGGCAGCCCGGCGCTCGCTCAAGGCCTGCTCGGCGAAAGCGAAGTAACCCTGCTCGGTCAGTTGCACCAATAAAGGATGGTCGGCCAGGTGGGTCTGAATGATCACCTTGCCCGGCTCCTCAGCCCGCCCGGCGCGCCCGGCGACCTGCACGATCAATTGCGCCATGCGCTCGCTGGCACGGAAGTCGCCGGAGAACAGTCCGCCGTCGGCATCCAGAATCGACACCAGCGTAACCCGGGGGAAGTGGTGCCCCTTGGCCAACATCTGGGTGCCGACCAGAATGCATGGCTGACCCTTCTGAATGGTCGCGAACAACTGATTCATCGCGTCCTTGCGCGAGGTGCTGTCGCGGTCGACGCGCAGTACCGGGTAGTCCGGGAACAGAATCGCCAGGCGTTCTTCGGCGCGTTCGGTGCCGGCGCCCACCGGCCGCAGATCGACTTTGTTGCACTTGGGGCATTGGCGCGGCGTGCGCTCGACGTTGCCACAGTGGTGGCAGCGCAGTTCGCCGTAGCGCTGGTGCACGGTCATTCGCGCATCGCAGCGTGAGCACTCGGACATCCAGCCGCAATCGTGGCACAGCAACGTCGGCGCAAAGCCGCGCCGGTTGAGAAACACCAGCACCTGCTGGCCGGCCGCGAGGGTCTGGCCAATGGCTTGTTGCATCGGCCCGGAAATGCCGCTGTCCAGCGGACGGCTTTTCACGTCCAGCCGCAGGAAACGTGGTTGCCTGGCGCCGCCGGCCCGCTCGTTGAGGCGCAGCAGGCCATAACGACCGGTGTAGGCGTTGTGCAGGCTTTCCAGTGAAGGCGTGGCGGACCCGAGGACGATCGGGATGTTTTCCTGTCGCGCGCGCACCAGTGCCAGATCCCGGGCGTGGTAGCGCAGGCCTTCCTGCTGTTTATAGGAGCCGTCGTGCTCTTCGTCGATGATGATCAGCCCCGGGTTCTTCATCGGGGTGAACAGCGCCGAGCGAGTGCCGATAATAATGTCGGCCTCGCCGTCGCGGGCAGCGAGCCAGGCGTCGAGGCGCTCACGGTCGTTGACCGCCGAATGCAGCAGGGCGATGCGCGCGTTGAAGCGCTGTTCGAAACGCGCCAGGGTCTGCGGGCCGAGGTTGATCTCCGGGATCAGCACCAGCGCCTGCTTGCCTGCTTCGAGGGTTTCGCGGATCAGTTGCAAATAGACTTCGGTCTTGCCGCTGCCCGTGACGCCGGCCAGCAGAAACGCGTGATAACTGTCGAACCCGGCACGGATCGCTTCGTAAGCGGCGCGTTGTTCGGTGTTCAGCGGCAACTCCGGTTGCGCCAACCAATGTTCATGGCGCACGCCAGGAGCGTGCCGACGAATCTCTACTTGCACCAGACCCTTGGCCAGCAGCAGGTCGAGGCTGTCCTTGCTCAGCATCAGCTTGCTCAACAACTGATGGGCCACGCCGTGCGGGTGCTGCGCCAGTGTTGCCAGTGCTTCCCGTTGCCGTGGCGCGCGGGCGACGCGCGGATCATCGAGGCTGGCGCCGGGGGCGACTGACCAGAAGCGCTCCTGTCGCGCCTCGGCCAGTTCGCCCTGACGCAGCAGCACCGGCAGCGCCCAGCTCAAGGTGTCGCCGAGGCTGTGCTGGTAATACTGCGACGTCCACAGGCACAGCTTGAACAGTGCGGGCGGCAGCGGCGGCTTTGCATCGAGCAGGGCCAACGCCGGTTTGAGTTTCTCCAGCGGCACGTCGCTGGTATCGGTGATCTCGACCAGAACCCCGATCATCTCCCGCCGCCCGAACGGCACCCGCAGGCGCATGCCCGGCTGCAACTGGGCGCGCAGCACCCCGGCCGGGGCCCGATAGTCGAACAGGCGGCGCAGGGGCGAAGGCAGGGCGAGGCGCAGAATGGCGTCGGGCACGCGGGGGGATCTCTATCAACACAAAAGGAGGCTTGGCGCAGATCAACTGTGGGAGCGAGCTTGCTCGCGAACGCGGTGTGTCAGGCACGAAGTCATCAACTGGCACAACGCATTCGCGAGCAAGCTCGCTCCCACAGGGGAGTGCGTTCAAGCCCGGGAGCCTAGCAGACGGTCGGTCTCAGGGACAGCTTGCGCGATTGACATTGTCTGGTAGAATCCGCGGCCTAATTACGTGCGGTATTCAACAATAGTGTTGGGTGGCGGCACGCTAGCTGAGGAAGACATCATGAAAGCTGATATCCACCCGAATTACCCAGAAGTTGCAGTAACCTGCAGCTGCGGCAACAAGTTCGAAACCCGTTCGACCTTCGGCAAAGCCCTGGCGATCGACGTTTGCAACGAGTGCCACCCGTTCTACACCGGTAAGCAGAAGACTCTGGACACCGGTGGCCGCGTTCAGAAGTTCGCCGACCGTTTCGGTGCCTTCGGCGCCAAGAAGTAAGATTGGTCATTCTGGAAAACTTCGACGGTTTCTCCAGGCTGATGAAAAAGGCGTCCCTTGTGGGCGCCTTTTTTGTGTCCGCGATTTGGCTGTCCGCTGCCCAGGCATTTTGCCCCACGCCTGCCGGCCTCAGCAGCGTCAGCGTCCAGCGCGTGGTCGATGGCGACACGCTACGCCTGAGCGATGGGCGCAGTGTGCGGATGATCGGTCTCAACACGCCGGAGCTGGGCAAGCAGGGCCGCAGTGACGAACCCTTCGCCGTGGCGGCGCGCAAACGCCTTGAAGTACTGGTGGCGGACAGCGGCGGTCGGGTCGGTCTGCTCCCCGGCAAGCAGGCCAAAGACCATTACGGTCGCACCCTCGCGCATGTCTACAGCACCAACGGCACCAATCTTGAAGCGCAAATGCTCGCCGACGGCCTCGGTTTTCAGGTGGCGGTGGCACCGAATGTCGATCTTGTGGCCTGTCAGCAGGCGGCCGAACGCAGCGCCCGGCAGGCCGGTCGGGGCCTGTGGCGCCAGTCACCTGTACTGAAAGCGGAGCAGATCCGCGCTTCGGGTTTCGCCGTGGTCAGTGGGCGTGTGAGCAAGGTTCAACGCAATCGCGGCGGAATCTGGATCGAGTTGCAGGACTCGGTTGTACTGCGCGTTGCACCCAATCTGGTCGGACAATTCGACAACGCCCGGTTGCAGGCGCTGCAGGGCAGACAGATCGAGGCTCGCGGCTGGGTCGTCGACCGTTCGCGGCGTGGCGGGTTGAAACCGGGTCAGCCGCGTTGGCTGCTGCCGTTGACCGATCCGTCGATGCTGCAAAGCGCGCGCTGAAGAAAAATTGTAGACATTTTTTCTGTCGATTGTGAACAGTCCAGCCCTTGTGCGCCGTGGCTCTTGGCCCAAAGTCGTAGGACAGGGCGCTTGACAGGGGTGACCGCTCAGTCTTGTGGGGACTTTGCGAGGCGCGTATCCTCGCTGACCAGTCTGTCCAACAGTAAAAAGCGGAATGCCAAAATGTCTGATCTGAAAACTGCCGCTCTCGAATATCATGCCAATCCTCGTCCAGGGAAGCTGAGTGTCGAGCTCACCAAGGCCACTGCTACCGCCCGCGACCTGTCGCTGGCCTACAGCCCCGGCGTAGCTGAACCAGTGCGTGAGATCGCCCGCGATCCTGAACTGGCCTACAAATACACCGGCAAGGGCAACCTGGTTGCAGTCATTTCCGATGGCACCGCGATTCTGGGCCTGGGTAACCTCGGCCCACTGGCCTCCAAGCCAGTGATGGAAGGTAAAGGTGTACTGTTCAAGCGCTTCGCCGGCATCGACGTATTCGACATCGAAGTCGACTCCGAAAGCCCGCAAGCCTTCATCGACACCGTAAAACGCATCTCCATCACTTTCGGCGGCATCAACCTGGAAGACATCAAGGCGCCTGAGTGCTTTGAGATCGAACGTGCTCTGATCGAGCAGTGCGACATTCCGGTATTCCACGATGACCAGCACGGCACCGCGATCGTGACCGCTGCGGGCATGATCAATGCCCTGGAAATCGCCGGCAAAACCCTGCCGGAAGCCAAAATCGTCTGCCTCGGCGCCGGCGCTGCGGCCATCTCCTGCATGAAGTTGCTGGTGAGCATGGGCGCAAAAATCGAAAACATCTTCATGGTTGACCGTACCGGCGTGATCCACTCCGGCCGTGATGACCTGAACCAGTACAAAGCCGTGTTCGCTCACGCCACCGACAAGCGCAGCCTGGCTGATGCTCTGAAAGGCGCTGACGTGTTCGTCGGTCTGTCCGGCCCGAACCTGCTGAGCGCTGAAGGTCTGCTGTCGATGGCGGCCAACCCGATCGTCTTCGCCTGCTCGAACCCGGATCCGGAAATCTCCCCGGAACTGGCGCACGCCACTCGCAGCGACGTGATCATGGCCACCGGTCGTTCCGACTACCCGAACCAGGTCAACAACGTTCTGGGCTTCCCGTTCATCTTCCGTGGTGCCCTGGACGTTCGCGCCAAGCGCATCAACGAAGAAATGAAAGTGGCTGCGGCCAACGCCCTGCGCGAACTGGCCAAACTGCCAGTGCCACAGGACGTGTGCGACGCCTACGGTGGTGCGCCTCTGGAATTCGGTCGTGAGTACATCATTCCGAAGCCAATGGACAAGCGCCTGATCACCCTGATCTCCGACGCTGTGGCCAAGGCTGCGATCGAGACCGGTGTGGCCACCCTGCCGTATCCGAAGAACTACCCGCTGAAAAGCGTGGATGACGTGTTCAACGGCTAAGCCGTTGTAGCGCTTCAACGAAAGCCCCGGCTTGTGAGAGTCGGGGCTTTTTTGTGCCTGAAGATCAAGAGCCCCCTCACCCTAACCCTCTCCCAAAGGCAGAGGGGACTGACCGAGTTGTCTGGGTTCATACGCCGACCTATAAGGGTGGTGTCGATTATGGATTCGGCACAGCACGTTCAGGTCGGCGCAACGCCCGAGCATCCCCCAATCAGTCCCCTCTCCCTCCGGGAGAGGGCTAGGGTGAGGGGGCTCTTGATTTTCAGGCATAAAAAAGCCCCGCACTTCTTTCGAAGGCGGGGCTTTTTGGGGCGCATTGATCAGAACAGATCGATCGGCGCCTGCTCATCCGCCGGCAGCGGACTGCCCGGTACGGCGCCGTTGCCCAGCTCATTCACCGAGGGCGGCGTGTCTTCGGACTTGAACAGCTCGAAGTAGGCGCCCGGCGTGCTCGGCGTTGCCGCACGACCGCTGACCGGATCCACCCGCAGGCTGAGAATGCCTTCCGGCTCAGGCTGTACGTGCGGCGGCTTGTCCTTGAGCGCGGCCGACATGTAGTTCATCCAGATCGGCAACGCCACGGTGCCACCAAACTCGCGGCGACCAAGGCTTTCCGGCTGGTCAAAGCCGGTCCACACGGTGGTCACGTAATCGGCGTTGTAACCGGAGAACCACGCATCCTTCGATTCGTTGGTGGTACCGGTCTTGCCGGCGATGTCGCTGCGACCCATGGCCAGTGCGCGGCGTCCGGTGCCGAGCTTGATCACGTCCTGCAGCATGCTGTTGAGGATGTACGTGGTACGTCCATCGACGATCCGCTCGGCCACGGCCGGCGCTTGTGGTGCTGCGGCAACGCCCGGGGCTTCACCCGGAACCGGTGCGGCGTTGACGGTGATCGGCTGAGACTCCGGCGCGGCAAGGCCATCGGTCGCCGAGCCACCCTGTGGCACGGTCGGCGGGTTGGCGACGAACAGCGTGTCGCCGTTGCGGCTTTCGATCTTGTCGATGATGTACGGGGTGATCTTGTAACCGCCGTTGGCGAAGGTGCTCCAGCCGGTAGCGATCTCCATCGGCGTCAGGGTCGCGGTGCCCAGCGCCAGCGACAGGTTCGGCGGCAGGTCCTGCTTGTTGAAGCCGAAACGGGTGATGTAGTCGATCGTCTTGCCGACGCCCATCGCCTGCAACAATCGGATCGACACCAGGTTACGTGACTTGTACAGCGCCTCGCGCAGACGGATCGGGCCGAGGAAGGTGTTGGTGTCGTTCTTCGGCCGCCAGACCTTGTCCAGGTACTCGTCGACGAACACGATCGGCGCATCGTTGACCAGCGTCGCGGCGGTATAACCGCTGTCCAGTGCAGCACTGTAGACGAACGGCTTGAAGCTCGAACCCGGCTGACGCTTGGCCTGCAGGGCGCGGTTGTAGTTGCTCTGCTCGAACGCAAAGCCGCCGACCAGCGAGCGGATCGCGCCGTTCTGCGGATCCAGCGATACCAGCGCGCCTTGCGCCTGCGGGATCTGGCTGAATTTCAGCGAATTGTTCGGCTGACGCTGCACGCGAATCAGATCGCCGACCTGCGCCACATCCGACGGCTGGCGCGGTGCGGCGCCCATGCTGTTGGTGTTGAGGAACGGCCGCGCCCATTTCATGGTGTCCCAGGCGACGTGTTCTTCGCCGGTACGGGTCAGCACCTGCAAGCCATTCTTGTCGACCTGAGTAACGATGGCCGGCTCCAGGCTGCTGATGGTGCGCTGCTTGGTCAGCTCGGTCGCCCAGGCTTCGTGAGTCTTGCCCGGCAGGCGCGACTCGGGTCCGCGGTAGCCATGGCGCTGATCGTAGGTCATCAAGCCTTCGTGCAGCGCGGTGTTGGCCATTTCCTGCAGGTTGCTCGGCACCGTGGTGGTGACGCGGAAACCTTCGGTGTAAGCGTCGCTGCCATAGCGACCGACCATTTCGGCACGGGCCATTTCGGCGATGTACGGTGCGTTCACTTCCGGGGTCGGCACGTGATAGCTGGCGTTCAGCGGCTCGTTGATCGCGGCGGTGTAGTCAGCCTCGGAAATCTTTCCGAGCTTGTACATGCGTCCGAGAATCCAGTCGCGGCGCTCCTTGCTGCGCGCCGGGTTGGCCAGCGGGTTGAAGCGCGACGGGGCTTTCGGCAGGCCGGCGATCATCGCCATCTGCGCCAGGCTGACGTCGCGGATCGACTTGCCGTAATACACCTGCGCCGCCGCCTCGATGCCGTAGGCGCGGTTACCCAGATAAATCTTGTTCACGTACAGCTCGAGGATCTCGTCCTTGGTCAACTGCCGTTCGATCTGCAGGGCCAGAAGAATCTCGGTGGTTTTGCGCGAGAAGCTGCGTTCGCTGGTCAGGAAGAAGTTCTTCGCCACCTGCATGGTGATGGTGCTGCCGCCGGACTGAATGTGCCCGCTTTTGACCAGTTGGGTCGCGGCGCGCATCAGGCTGCTCGGATCGACGCCATAATGGTTGGCGAAATTGTCGTCTTCAGCACTTAGTAACGCATTAATGAAATTGGGTGGAATGTCGGCGAAACGGATCGGAGTACGGCGCATTTCGCCAAATTCTGCGATCAACTTGTTGTCGCTGCTGTAGACCCGGAGCGGAATCTGCAACTGAATGCTTCTCAGCGCCTCCACAGACGGCAAACCCGGACTAAGGTAAAGAAACGCGCCGCTGAGACCTAAAAGCAGTCCGCAGAAAACGGCGACGATGGACCAACCGAAAAATTTCAGCAGACGAATCAAGGCTTTTGAACATCCAGGGCAAAGAATGAATTGGGCGACAGGGTTCCGGTAACACACAGAACAGCCTGGGCCGGCAGTAAAAAGCGGAAAAAAACGCTGGGCATTATAAGCACTTTTCTGCTGGGGGCGTCATTTGCGCTTCTGTCAAGACGGGGTGAAGGAACGCAATGCGTATTACAGAGTCCGTAACTCACGGAAAGTCATAGGGAATTGGTAGTGCTGGGACTCTTCAAGAAAAAGACCAATACGTTACTGGGGATCGACATCAGCTCCACTTCGGTGAAGCTGCTGGAGTTGAGCCGTCAGGGCGACCGCTACCGGGTCGAAGCCTACGCGGTCGAGCCGCTGCCGCCCAATGCCGTGGTCGAAAAGAACATCGCCGAGCTCGAAGGCGTGGGCCATGCCTTGTCCCGGGTGCTGGTCAAGGCACGCACCGGGCTCAAGAGCGTGGCGGTGGCGGTGGCCGGTTCTGCGGTGATCACCAAGATCATCGAGATGGACGCCGGGCTGACCGATGACGAGCTGGAAAACCAGCTGAAGATCGAAGCCGACCAATACATTCCCTATCCACTGGACGAAGTCGCCATCGATTTCGAAGTCCAGGGCGTGTCGCCGCGCAACCCGGAGCGGGTCAGCGTGCTGCTGGCCGCCTGTCGCAAGGAAAACGTCGAAGTCCGCGAAGCGGCGCTGGCGCTGGCCGGCCTGACCGCGCGCGTGGTCGATGTCGAGGCCTATGCGCTGGAGCGCTCGTTCGGTCTGCTCGCCACTCAACTGGCAGCCTCGCAGGAACGCCTGACCGTGGCGGTGGTGGACATCGGCGCGACCATGACTACCCTCAGCGTCCTGCATAACGGCCGCATCATCTATACCCGCGAGCAACTGTTCGGTGGCCGGCAACTGACCGAGGAAATCCAGCGCCGCTACGGCCTGACTGTCGAGCAGGCCGGGCTGGCGAAAAAGCAGGGCGGTCTGCCGGACGACTATGTCAGCGAGGTATTGCAGCCGTTCCGTGATGCTCTGGTGCAGCAGGTCTCGCGCTCGTTGCAGTTCTTCTTTGCCTCCGGGCAGTACAACGCGGTCGATCACATTCTGCTGGCCGGCGGCACCGCCTCGGTGCCGGGGCTGGATCGGCTGATCGAACAGCGTCTGGGCACCCCGACCCAGGTCGCCAACCCGTTTTCCGACATGGCCTTGAGCAGCAAGGTCAACGCCGGAGCCCTGGCCAGTGACGCGCCGGCCCTGATGATTGCCTGCGGGCTCGCGCTCAGGAGTTTCGACTGATGGCGCGGATCAACCTTCTCCCCTGGCGTGAGGAACGCCGCGAAGAGCGGCGCAAACGCTTTCTGCTGATCCTGATCGGGGTGTTCGTCGGTTCGGTGGGCGCAGTGTTCATCGCCGATCAGATCTTCAGTACCGCCATCGAGCGGCAGGCAGCACGCAATGACTACATTGGCAAACAGATCGCCGTGGTCGACGAACGGATCAAGCAGATCAGCGAACTCAAGGCACGGCGCCAGCAACTGGTCGAGCGCATGCGCATCATCCAGGACTTGCAGGGCAACCGGCAGATCAGCGGACGAATCTTCGATCAACTGGCGCGCACGCTGCCGGACGGGGTGTATTTCACCAGCGTGAAATTGCTCGGCAAGACGCTGTCGATCAGTGGCGCGGCGGAGTCGAACAATCGCGTCTCGGAGCTGATGCGCAATCTGGACGCTTCCGACTGGTTCGATGCGCCCAGCTTGAACGAGGTGAAAGCGACGACCGCCGGTCAGGTGGATCAGGCCAACGTCTTTCAGCTGACTGTGCGTCAGACCCAGCCAGCCGTGACGGAGGGCGAAAAATGAAGCCGTCCGAATGGCTGCAAAGTCTGCGCAACATCGACTTCAACGATCTGGACACCAGCAATATCGGCTCCTGGCCGGCCGCGGTGAAAACTATCGCGGGAGCATTGCTTGCGGTGCTGGTGTTGGCGCTTGGCTATAACTTTTTCATCAGCGACATGGAAAACCAGCTGGAAGCCAAGCGTCAGGAAGAGGACACCTTGAAGGAGCAGTTCGCCAGCAAGGCGCACATGGCTGCCAACCTGGAGCTCTACACCCAGCAGATGAAGGAGATGGAGACCTCCTTCGGCGTGCTCCTGCGGCAGTTGCCCAGCGACACCGAGGTCCCGGGATTGCTCGAGGACATTACCCGTACCGGGCTGGGCAGCGGTCTTGAATTCGAAGAGATCAAGCTGCTGCCGGAGGTGACCCAGCCGTTCTACATCGAGCTGCCGATCCAGATCACTGTCACCGGGGCTTACCACGACCTCGCGACCTTCGTCAGTGGCGTCGCCGGGTTGCCACGGATCGTCACCTTGCACGATTTCGAACTGGCACCGGCCAATCCCGACGGCGGGACGAAGCTGCGCATGAGCATTCTCGCCAAGACCTACCGCTATAACGACAAGGGGTTGGACAAATGACCCCGATCCGTTATTTCGCTTTGTCAGTGCTGGTGCTCGGCCTCAGTGGTTGCGGCAGCAGTGACGAATTCAGCGACCTCGACGCCTACATGAACGAAGTGCGTCTGCGCCCGGCCGGCAAGATCGAGCCGACGCCGACCTTTCATTCCTATCCTACCTTTACCTACAGCGCGGCCAACCTGCGTAGCCCGTTCTCGCGCCAGGTGCGCGTCGATCTGGCCGGGCAGCAGCGTGGCTCGCGCAACGTCAAACCCGACCCCAACCGGGTCAAGCAATACCTCGAAGGTTTCAACATCGAGCAGTTTGAAATGGTTGGCACGATCTCCAATGCCAGCGGCTCCTTTGCCTTGCTGCGCGGGGCGGGTGCAGTGCATCGGTTGAAAGTCGGCGACTACCTGGGGCGCAACGACGGGCGCATTGTCGCCATCAGCGCCACTCAGGTCGATGTGGTCGAGATCGTGCCCGACGGCGAAGGCGCCTGGCTGGAACGTCCGCGCACCATTCCTTTGAAAGAGCACTCATAGTGGAAGTCGAACAATGAACAGGATTTTCTCCACCCTCGGTTTTTCGCTATGGATAGCGCTGCTTTCACCGATGGTTCAGGCGGCCAGCCTCAAGACGCTGGATGTCGCGGCGTTACCGGGTGATCGCATCGAGTTGAAGCTGTCGTTCGACAGCCCGCCACCGCAACCCAAGGGCTACACCACCGAATCGCCGGCGCGAATCGCCCTGGATCTGCCGGGTGTCGCCAGCCAACTGACGAGCAAGACCCGCGATCTGGGCAGCGGTAACGCGCGAACCGCCACAGTGGTGGAAGCCAACGACCGCACGCGCCTGATCATCAGCCTGACGCAACTGACGTCCTACACCTCGCGGGTCGAGGGCAACAATCTGTTCGTAGTGGTCGGGCAGGGCGCCAAGCCTGCTGCGCCACGGCCAGCCGCTGTTGCGCCACGACCGGTCGCGGCTCCAGCGCCGGCGAAGGCTTATACCCCCGTCGCCAAAACCATTCGTGGTGTCGACTTCCAGCGCGGCACTGCGGGGGAGGGCAACGTGGTCATTGACCTTTCGGACCCGACCATCGCCCCGGACATCCAGGAGCATGACGGCAAGATCATCCTGAGCTTTGCTCGCACGCAGTTGCCCGACAGGCTGCGGGTGCGCCTCGACGTCAAGGACTTCGCCACGCCGGTGCAGTTCGTCAACGCTGCCGCCACCGGTGATCGTGCGGTCATCACCGTCGAACCCAGCGGCACGTTCGACTATTCCACCTACCAGACCGACAACAAACTGACCGTCAGCATTCGCCCGATGACGGTCGATGACCTGCAAAAGCGCAACGCTGACCGCAACAGCTACAGCGGCGAAAAGCTTTCGCTGAATTTCCAGGACATCGACGTGCGCTCGGTGCTGCAACTGATCGCCGATTTCACCAACCTCAATCTGGTGGCCAGCGATACCGTGCAGGGCGGGATCACCTTGCGTCTGCAAAACGTGCCGTGGGATCAGGCGCTGGACCTGGTGCTGAAAACCAAGGGGCTGGATAAACGCAAGATCGGCAACGTGTTGCTGGTGGCGCCGGCCGACGAAATCGCCGCCCGCGAACGCCAGGAACTGGAGTCACAGAAACAGATCGCCGAACTGGCGCCGCTGCGCCGCGAGCTGCTGCAAGTGAATTACGCCAAGGCCGCGGACATCGCCAAGCTGTTCCAGTCGGTGACCAGCGCCGAGGCGAAAATCGACGAGCGTGGCTCGATCACTGTCGATGAGCGCACCAACAACATCATTGCCTACCAGACCCAGGATCGCCTCGACGAACTGCGGCGGATCGTGGCGCAACTGGATATTCCGGTGCGTCAGGTGATGATCGAGGCGCGGATCGTCGAGGCCAACGTCGATTACGACAAGAGTCTGGGCGTGCGCTGGGGCGGTTCGATCCAGAACAAGGGCAACTGGAACACCTCGGGGGTCAGCAATGGCTCGTCGACCACCATCGGCACACCGGGCAGTACCAGTACCAACTCGCCGTTCGTCGACATGGGCACGGTGGGTAATACCTCGGGGATCGGCATCGCCTTCATCACCGACAATGTGCTGCTCGATCTTGAGCTGACCGCCATGGAGAAGACCGGCAACGGTGAGATCGTCTCGCAGCCCAAAGTGGTCACCTCCGACAAAGAGACGGCGAAGATCCTCAAGGGCACCGAGATTCCGTATCAGGAAGCCAGCTCCAGCGGCGCGACGTCGGTGTCTTTCAAGGAGGCTTCGCTGTCGCTGGAAGTGACGCCGCAGATCACCCCCGACAACCGCATCATCATGGAGGTCAAGGTCACCAAGGACGAACCGGACTACCTGAACAAAGTGCAGGATGTACCGCCGATCAAGAAGAACGAGGTCAACGCCAAGGTGCTGGTGAACGACGGCGAGACCATCGTGATTGGGGGCGTTTTCTCAAATACTCAAAGCAAGGTCGTAGATAAGGTGCCATTTCTTGGCGATGTGCCGTATCTTGGCCGCCTTTTCCGGCGTGATGTGGTTTCGGAGAAAAAATCCGAGCTGCTGGTATTTCTCACTCCGCGTATCATGAATAACCAGGCGATTGCTGTGAGTCGTTGATTCTGTGCGAAATTTGATTCTTGTAGGACCGATGGGCGCTGGAAAAAGCACCATCGGCCGGTTGCTGGCCAAAGAGCTGCGCCTGCCGTTCAAAGATTCCGACAAGGAAATTGAACTGCGCACGGGCGCCAATATCCCGTGGATCTTCGACAAGGAAGGCGAGCCCGGCTTTCGTGACCGTGAGCAGGCGATGATCGCCGAGCTGTGCGCGTTCGACGGCGTGGTACTGGCGACCGGCGGCGGTGCGGTAATGCGCGATGCCAACCGCAAGGCCCTGCACGCGGGCGGGCGGGTGGTGTATCTGCATGCCTCCGTCGAGCAGCAGGTCGGGCGTACGTCGCGCGATCGCAATCGTCCTTTGCTGCGCACCGCCGATCCGGCGAAAACCCTGCGAGACCTGCTCGAGATCCGCGATCCGCTCTATCGAGAGATCGCCGATCTGGTGGTTGAAACCGACGAACGGCCACCGCGCATGGTGGTGCTCGACATTCTCGACCGTCTGGCGCAGCTGCCACCCCGTTAAAGCGCCGCTGGAAATGCGCTATCCTCGGCGTCCTGTCACAGCCGCCGAGGTTGTGGCGGATGGCGTGCGAGCGGCGTCAGATTCGCTATAGGCCGCAGACAACCAATAATTCAGGGCAGGACGCCTGCTTCCATCTTCACTGTGGGGACACATGCAGACACTCAAGGTCGATCTAGGTGAGCGCAGCTACCCGATTCATATTGGCGAAGGTTTGTTGGATCAGCCCGAGTTGCTGGCGCCGCATATCCATGGGCGGCAAGTGGCAATCATCTCCAACGAGACCGTTGCGCCGCTCTATCTCGAACGTCTGACCCGCAGCCTTGCGCAGTTCTCGGTGATCTCGGTGGTGCTGCCGGACGGCGAAGCCTTCAAGAACTGGGAAACCCTGCAACTGATCTTCGACGGCCTGCTGACTGCCCGTCACGACCGCCGCACCACGATCATCGCCCTCGGCGGCGGTGTCATTGGTGACATGGCCGGTTTTGCCGCCGCCTGCTACCAGCGCGGTGTCGATTTCATCCAGATTCCTACCACGCTGCTGTCCCAGGTCGATTCGTCGGTGGGCGGCAAGACCGGTATCAACCATCCGCTGGGCAAGAACATGGTCGGCGCGTTCTATCAGCCGAACGTGGTGCTGATCGATACTGCATCGCTGAAAACCCTGCCGGAGCGTGAACTGTCCGCCGGTCTGGCCGAAGTCATCAAGTACGGTCTGATCTGCGACGAGCCGTTCTTGACCTGGCTCGAAGACAACGTCGACGCCCTGCGCGTGCTGGACCAGAAGGCCCTGACCTATGCCATCGAGCGCTCCTGCGCGGCCAAGGCTGCAGTGGTCGGTGCCGATGAGAAGGAAACCGGCGTGCGCGCCACGCTCAATCTCGGCCACACCTTCGGCCACGCCATCGAGACCCACATGGGCTATGGTGTCTGGTTGCATGGTGAGGCGGTGGCCGCTGGCACCGTGATGGCGCTGGAAATGTCCGCGCGTCTGGGCTGGATCAGCGAGCAGGAGCGTGATCGCGGCATCCGTCTGTTCCAGCGTGCCGGTCTGCCGGTTATTCCGCCGGAAGAAATGACCGAAGCCGATTTTCTCGAACATATGGCAATTGATAAAAAAGTGATCGACGGTCGTCTGCGCCTGGTGCTGCTGCGCCGGATGGGCGAAGCGGTGGTGACCGCCGATTATCCGAAAGAGGTTCTACAGGCCACGCTGGGAGCGGATTACCGCGCTCTGGCTCAGCTTAAAGGTTAATAAGATTCCGATGACTAGTTTGCATGCCGACGAGGCGTTCCTCGGCCATTTCCAGTTAAGTCACGACCCTTTCGCGCCGCGGGTGCCGGGCTTCAAATTTTTCCCGGCCCAGCGCAAACCGGTGCTGGGGCAATTGCACCACCTGGCGCGTTACAGCCAGTTGCTGCTGGTGGTCACCGGCCCGCAAGGCAGCGGCAAGACCCTGCTGCGCCAGGCGCTGGTGGCCAGCACCAACAAGCAATCGGTGCAAAGCGTTGTCGTGTCGGCCCGTGGGGCTGGCGATGCTGCCGGCGTGCTGCGTCAGGTGGCTCAGGCACTGAACGTGGCTCAGGCCGAAGTTGGCGCGATTCTGGATCAGGTAGTGCAACTCGCGCTTACCGGCCAGGAGGTCTATCTGCTGGTGGATGACGCCGAGCAGCTCGACGAATCCGCCCTCGAAGCGCTGATGGCGCTGGGTGCCGGGGCACCGGAAGGTCGCCCGCATGTGTTCCTGTTCGGTGAGTCGTCGCTGATCGCGCAACTGGAGGCCTTGCACCTCGAGGAAGAGCGCTTCCACGTCATCGAACTGCAGCCGTATACCGAAGAAGAGACCCGCGAATATCTCGACCAACGGCTGGAAGGTGCGGGCCGGGGTGTCGAACTTTTCACCGCGGATCAGATCTCTGAGATTCACGAAAGCGCCGAGGGTTGGCCTGGCAACATCAACCAGGTCGCTCGCGATGCACTGATCGAAGTCATGATTGCCAGCCGCTCTGCGGTCAAGCGTCCAAGTATGGGGTTCAACATGCCGAAGAAACACGTATTGGCGATATCCGCCGTCGTCGTGGTCGCGGTCGCCGCCGCCTGGCTGATGCCGGGTCGCAACAAGGCGCCAACCACCGGCGCACCCGCCAACGAACAGGCACAACTGCCATTGGGTCAGGGCGCCAAGGGTGGCGCACCGAATGTCGAGTTCGCCGGCAATACCCAGCCGATGCCGTTGCCGCTGGTCGGCAACTCGCAACCGGTGATGCGCGGCCCGTTGGCTGAGGCTGCTGGCGGTATCACCGAAGGTGACGACGGCGTGCCTGTCGAAGGCTCCAGCGCAACGCCGCCGACCGTCACGACTTCCGCACCACCGGCAGGTGTTCCGGCCGGCCCGGCTCCGACGCCAGTACCTGTTCCGGCGGCCAAGCCGACCCCGGCACCGACTCAGGTCGCCACCGCCAAGCCTGCTCCGGCAGCGCCAGCGGCCAAACCGACTCCGGCTCCGGCCAAGCCTGTTGCTGCCGCCAAACCGGCCGAGAAGCCGGTTACCGTGGCCAAGGCTGCCGGTGGCAACTGGTACGCCGGTCAGCCGACCAGCAACTACGTGGTGCAGATCCTCGGCACCAGCTCCGAAGCGACCGCGCAGAACTTCGTCAAGGAGCAGGGCGGCGAGTACCGTTATTTCAAGAAAGTCCTCAACGGCAAGCCGCTTTACGTGATCACCTACGGCAACTTCGCCAATCGTGATGCAGCCGTTTCTGCCATCAAGGCCTTGCCAGCGAAGGTTCAGGCTGGTAAACCTTGGCCTCGCACTGTCGCCAGCGTCCAACAGGAACTGGCAACAACTCGCTGAAGATTCGGCGGCCTTACCCAGGCCGCCTCTCCAAGCACCTCAAAATTTCTACGAGTGCGCGCCGTCTCTACAGACCGCGTGCCTTGTGGTGTCTGCGTCACAGTAGTCTTTGAGTCGTTGCAGTCAGAATTAAAAAAGTTTTGACTAGCACAGCAGATCGCTTTAAACCTTTCACAAATGCGACATAGATTTGCGACATTTCGTCGTCAAATTTGTGAGCGTCTGTGTCGCTGTGTACAATGACCACCCTTTTGCCCCCGCAAAGCCGGCGTACGTTCGGCGCGGCAAGCAAGTGGTTGAATTGAAAAGAAATTTGCCTCGAAAAGAGGCAGCCTGGTGAGAAAGTGTCTATGAAAGCAGGTCTGTACCAACCAGATGAATTCAAGGATAACTGCGGTTTCGGCCTGATAGCCCATATGCAGGGCGAGCCCAGTCATACCCTTTTGCAAACGGCCATCGAGGCCCTGACCTGCATGACCCACCGCGGTGGGATTAATGCCGACGGCAAGACCGGTGACGGTTGCGGTCTGCTGATTCAAAAGCCTGACGCGTTCCTGCGGGCGATGGCCCAGGAAAACTTCAGCGTCGAACTGCCCAAGCAATATGCCGTGGGCATGGTTTTCTTCAACCAGGATCCGGCCAAGGCCGAAGCCGCTCGCGAGAACATGAACCGCGAGATCCTCGCTGAAGGCCTGCAACTGATCGGCTGGCGCAAAGTGCCGATCGACACCAGCGTCCTCGGCCGACTGGCCCTCGAGCGCCTGCCGCAGATCGAGCAGGTGTACATCGGCGGTGAAGGCCTGAGCGATCAGGACATGGCGGTCAAGCTGTTCAGCGCCCGTCGTCGCTCGTCGGTGGCCAACGCCGCCGACACCGACCACTACATCTGCAGCTTTTCGCACAAGACCATCATCTATAAAGGCCTGATGATGCCGGCCGACCTGGCCGCGTTCTATCCGGACCTGGGTGACCAGCGCCTGCAAACCGCGATCTGCGTGTTCCACCAGCGCTTCTCCACCAACACCTTGCCGAAATGGCCGCTGGCCCAGCCATTCCGCTTCCTCGCCCACAACGGTGAGATCAACACCATCACTGGTAACCGTAACTGGGCACAGGCCCGTCGGACCAAGTTCACCAACGATCTGATGGATCTGGAGGAGCTCGGCCCGCTGGTCAACCGTGTCGGTTCCGACTCCTCGAGCATGGACAACATGCTCGAACTGATGGTCACCGGTGGCATCGACCTGTTCCGTGGCGTGCGGATGATCATTCCGCCTGCGTGGCAGAACGTTGAAACCATGGACCCGGATCTGCGTGCGTTCTACGAGTACAACTCGATGCACATGGAACCGTGGGACGGCCCAGCCGGCGTGGTAATGACCGATGGTCGTTACGCGGTGTGCCTGCTCGACCGTAACGGTCTGCGTCCGGCGCGCTGGGTCACCACCACCAACGGTTTCATCACCGTTGCGTCGGAAATCGGCGTCTGGAACTACCAGCCGCAAGACGTGATCGCCAAGGGCCGTGTCGGTCCGGGGCAGATCCTCGCCGTGGACACCGAGACCGGGCAGATCCTCGACACCGACGCGATCGACAACCGTCTGAAGTCCCGTCATCCGTACAAGCAATGGCTGCGCAAGAACGCCCTGCGCATCCAGGCGACCATGGAAGACAACGACCACGGTTCGGCGTTCTACGATGTCGATCAGCTCAAGCAATACATGAAGATGTATCAGGTCACGTTTGAAGAGCGCGATCAGGTACTGCGTCCGCTTGGCGAACAAGGCTACGAAGCCGTTGGCTCGATGGGCGACGACACGCCGATGGCCGTGCTGTCGCAGCGCGTGCGCACGCCGTACGACTATTTCCGCCAGCAGTTCGCGCAGGTCACCAACCCGCCGATCGACCCGCTGCGTGAAGCGATCGTGATGTCGCTGGAAATCTGCCTCGGGGCCGAGCGCAACATCTTCCAGGAATCGCCGGAGCACGCCTCGCGCGTGATCCTCAGCTCGCCAGTGATCTCGCCGGCCAAGTGGCGCTCGTTGATGAACCTCGACCGCCCGGGTTTCGAGCGGCAGATCATCGACCTCAACTACGACGAAAGCGTCGGCCTCGAAGCGGCGATCCGCAACGTTGCCGATCAGGCTGAAGAAGCCGTGCGTGCCGGGCGTACCCAGATCGTTCTGAGTGACCGCCATATCGCCCCGGGCAAGCTGCCGATCCACGCTTCGCTGGCCACCGGTGCAGTGCACCATCGTCTGACCGAAAAAGGCCTGCGCTGCGATTCCAACATCCTCGTGGAAACCGCCACCGCGCGCGATCCGCACCACTTTGCGGTGCTGATCGGTTTCGGCGCCTCGGCGGTCTATCCGTTCCTGGCCTACGAAGTGCTGGGCGACCTGATCCGCACCGGTGAAGTGCTGGGCGACCTCTATGAGGTGTTCAAGAACTACCGCAAAGGCATCACCAAAGGCCTGTTGAAGATCCTGTCGAAGATGGGCATCTCGACCATCGCCTCGTACCGCGGTGCGCAGCTGTTCGAAGCCATCGGCCTGTCCGAAGAAGTGTGCGAGCTGAGCTTCCGTGGCGTGCCGAGCCGCATCAAGGGTGCGCGTTTCGTCGACATCGAAGCCGAGCAGAAAGCCCTCGCTACCGAAGCCTGGAGCCCGCGCAAACCGATCCAGCAGGGCGGTCTGCTGAAGTTCGTCCACGGCGGCGAATACCACGCGTACAACCCGGACGTGGTCAACACCCTGCAAGCCGCCGTGCAGCAGGGCGACTATGCCAAGTTCAAGGAATACACCTCGCTGGTGGACAACCGTCCGGTGTCGATGATTCGCGACCTGTTCAAGGTCAAGACCCTCGACAAGCCGCTGGACATCAGTGAAGTCGAACCGCTGGAATCGGTGCTCAAGCGCTTCGACTCCGCCGGTATCTCGCTGGGCGCACTGTCGCCGGAAGCCCACGAAGCCCTGGCCGAAGCCATGAACCGCCTCGGTGCGCGTTCCAACTCCGGCGAAGGCGGCGAAGACCCGGCGCGCTACGGCACCATCAAGAGCTCGAAAATCAAGCAGGTCGCGACCGGCCGTTTCGGTGTCACCCCGGAATACCTGGTCAACGCCGAAGTGCTGCAGATCAAGGTCGCTCAGGGCGCCAAACCGGGCGAGGGCGGGCAACTGCCGGGCGGCAAGGTCAACGGGCTGATCGCCAAGCTGCGTTACGCAGTGCCGGGCGTGACCCTGATTTCGCCACCGCCGCACCACGACATCTACTCGATCGAAGACTTGTCGCAACTGATCTTCGACCTGAAACAGGTCAACCCGAAGGCACTGGTTTCGGTGAAACTGGTCGCGGAAGCGGGCGTCGGCACCATCGCCGCCGGTGTGGCCAAGGCCTATGCGGACTTGATCACCATCTCCGGTTACGACGGCGGCACCGGTGCTTCGCCGCTGACCTCGATCAAATACGCCGGCGCGCCGTGGGAGCTCGGCTTGGCCGAAACCCACCAGACCCTGCGCGGCAACGACCTGCGCGGCAAGGTCCGGGTGCAGACCGACGGTGGCCTGAAAACCGGCCTCGACGTGATCAAGGCTGCGATCCTCGGCGCCGAAAGCTTCGGCTTCGGTACGGCACCGATGATCGCCCTGGGCTGCAAATACCTGCGCATCTGCCACCTGAACAACTGCGCCACCGGTGTTGCGACGCAGAACGAGAAGCTGCGCAAGGATCACTACATCGGTACCGTCGACATGGTGGTGAACTTCTTCACCTACGTCGCCGAAGAAACCCGTGAGTGGCTGGCCAAGCTCGGCGTGCGCTCCCTCGAAGAGCTGATCGGCCGCACCGATCTGCTGGAAATCCTCGAAGGCCAGACCGCCAAGCAACACCATCTGGATCTGACTCCGCTGCTGGGCAGCGATCACATCCCGGCGGACAAACCGCAATTCTGCGGCGTTGAGCGCAACCCGCCGTTCGATCAGGGCCTGCTGGCCGAGAAAATGGTCGACATGGCGACGTCGGCGATCAACGACCTCAGCGGCGCCGAGTTCGAACTGGACATCTGCAACTGCGACCGTTCGATCGGTGCGCGGATCTCCGGCGAAATCGCACGCAAGCACGGCAATCAGGGCATGTCCAACGCGCCGATCACCTTCCGCTTCAAAGGCACGGCCGGTCAGAGCTTCGGCGTGTGGAACGCTGGTGGTCTGCACATGTACCTGGAAGGCGACGCCAACGACTACGTCGGCAAAGGCATGACGGGCGGCAAGCTGGTCATTGTGCCGCCGAAGGGTAGCGTCTATCAGACTCAAAACAGCGCCATCATCGGCAACACCTGCCTGTACGGCGCCACCGGCGGCAAGTTGTTCGCCGCCGGCACCGCGGGCGAGCGTTTCGCTGTGCGTAACTCCGGTGCCCACACGGTCGTGGAGGGCACTGGCGATCACTGCTGCGAGTACATGACCGGTGGTTTTGTCTGCGTCCTGGGCAAGACCGGTTACAACTTCGGCTCTGGCATGACCGGTGGTTTCGCCTACGTGCTCGATCAGGACAACACCTTCGTTGACCGGGTCAACCACGAACTGGTGGAAATCCAGCGGATCAGCGGCGAGGCGATGGAAGCCTACCGCAGCCACCTGCAGAACGTGCTGAACGAGTACGTCAAGGAAACCGAGAGCGAGTGGGGTCGTGAACTCGCCGAAAACCTTGATGACTACCTGCGCCGTTTCTGGCTGGTCAAGCCTAAGGCTGCCAACCTGAAATCGTTGCTTTCCAGCACTCGTGCCAACCCGCAGTGATATGCGCCTGAAGAGTTTGATGAGGTTTTAACAATGGCTGAACGTCTGAATAACGACTTCCAGTTCATCGATGTCGGGCGCAAGGATCCGAAGAAGAAACTGTTGCGTCAACGCAAGAAAGAGTTCGTCGAGATCTACGAACCGTTCAAACCCCAGCAGTCGGCCGATCAGGCCCACCGCTGCCTGGGTTGCGGCAACCCGTATTGCGAATGGAAGTGCCCGGTGCACAACTTCATTCCAAACTGGCTCAAATTGGTGGCCGAGGGCAACATCCTCCAGGCGGCCGAGCTGTCGCACCAGACCAACACCCTGCCGGAAGTCTGTGGCCGGGTGTGCCCGCAGGATCGGCTGTGCGAGGGTGCCTGCACCCTCAACGACGGTTTCGGTGCGGTGACCATCGGTTCGGTCGAGAAGTACATCACCGACACCGCATTCGCCATGGGCTGGCGCCCGGACATGTCCAAGGTCAAACCGACCGGCAAACGTGTCGCGATCATCGGTGCGGGCCCGGCGGGTCTGGGCTGTGCCGACGTGCTGGTGCGTGGCGGCGTGACCCCGGTGGTGTTCGACAAGAACCCGGAAATCGGCGGTCTGCTGACCTTCGGCATTCCCGAGTTCAAGCTTGAGAAGACCGTGCTGAGCAATCGTCGCGAAGTCTTCACCGGCATGGGCATCGAGTTCCGCCTCAACACTGAGGTCGGCAAGGACGTGACCATGGAGCAACTGCTCGCCGAATACGATGCGGTATTCATGGGCATGGGCACCTACACCTACATGAAGGGTGGTTTTGCCGGTGAGGATCTGCCGGGCGTCTATGACGCGCTGGATTTCCTGATCGCCAACGTCAACCGCAACCTGGGCTTTGAAAAGTCGCCGGAAGATTTCGTCGACATGAAAGGCAAGAAGGTCGTGGTACTCGGTGGTGGCGACACGGCGATGGACTGCAACCGCACTTCGATCCGTCAGGGCGCCAAGTCGGTGACCTGCGCCTATCGTCGTGACGAAGCGAACATGCCCGGCTCGCGCAAAGAGGTGAAGAACGCCAAGGAAGAAGGCGTGAAATTCCTCTACAACCGCCAGCCGATCGCCATCGTTGGCGAAGACAAGGTTGAAGGCGTGAAAGTGGTCGAGACCCGTCTCGGCGAACCGGATGCCCGTGGCCGTCGCAGCCCCGAGCCGATCCCGGGCTCCGAAGAGATCATCCCGGCCGACGCCGTGGTCATCGCGTTCGGTTTCCGCCCGAGCCCGGCACCGTGGTTCGAACAGTTCGAAATCCAGACCGACAGCCAGGGCCGCGTCGTCGCGCCTGAGCACGGTCAGTACAAGCACCAGACCAGCAACCCGAAAATCTTCGCCGGTGGCGACATGGTGCGCGGTTCCGACCTGGTGGTAACGGCAATCTTCGAAGGCCGCAATGCGGCTGAAGGGATCCTCGATTACCTGGGCGTCTGATTACATTTCAGCCTGAAATGCGATCAAAAATGTGGGAGCGGGCTTGCTCGCGAAGGCTTTGTATCAGTCACCCGATGTATTGACTGACACACCGCTTTCGCGAGCAAGCCCGCTCCCACATTGGTTTCTGTGCGCTCAATACAACGCAATAAATTGACCCGATAGACAAAAGGCTGACCTGCATCCGTGCCTTTTGCGTCGCGCTCTGAGAAAATGCCCGCACTTTTTTTCCGGATGCCGACATGACTGCCCTGAAGAACGACCGTTTCCTCCGCGCCCTGCTCAAGCAACCTGTAGACGTCACCCCGGTGTGGATGATGCGCCAGGCCGGCCGCTACCTGCCGGAATACCGCGCCAGCCGTGCCCAGGCCGGTGATTTCATGAGCCTGTGCATGAATCCGGAATTCGCTTGCGAAGTTACGTTGCAACCGCTCGACCGCTACCCGCAACTGGACGCGGCGATCCTGTTCTCCGACATCCTCACCATCCCCGATGCCATGGGCCAGGGTCTGTACTTCGAGACCGGTGAAGGCCCGCGCTTCAAGAAAGTCGTCAGCACCCTGGCCGACATCGAAGCGTTGCCGATCCCTGATCCACACAAAGACCTCGGCTACGTGATGGACGCGGTCAGCACCATCCGCCGCGAGCTGAATGGTCGTGTGCCGCTGATCGGCTTCTCCGGCAGCCCGTGGACCCTCGCCACCTACATGGTTGAAGGCGGTTCGTCGAAGGACTTCCGCAAGACCAAGGCGATGCTCTACGACAACCCGCAAGCCATGCACCTGCTGCTGGACAAGCTGGCGCAGTCGGTGACCTCGTACCTCAACGGCCAGATCCAGGCCGGCGCGCAAGCGGTGCAGATCTTCGATACCTGGGGCGGCAACCTGTCGGCCGCGGCGTATCAGGAGTTCTCCCTGGCCTACATGAAGAAAATCGTCAGCGGCCTGATCCGCGAGCACGACGGTCGCAAGGTGCCGGTGATCCTCTTCACCAAGAACGGCGGCCTGTGGCTGGAAAGTATCGCCGACGCTGGCGCCGACGCACTGGGCCTGGACTGGACCTGCGACATCGGCAGCGCTCGCGCCCGTGTCGGCGACAAGGTCGCGCTGCAAGGCAACATGGACCCGACCGTGCTCTACGCCAAACCGGAAGCGATCCGCACTGAAGTCGGGCGCATTCTGGCCAGCTATGGCAAAGGCAGTGGCCACGTGTTCAACCTGGGTCACGGCATCACTCCGGAAGTAGACCCAGAGCACGCCGGTGCGTTCCTGCGCGCGGTACATGAACTGTCGGCGCAGTATCACGAGTAAGATTTTGACACTACCGCCCGAATGCAATGTTCGGGCGGTAATTGATTTTTCTATGTTTAAGTTGAAAGTGCAATAAACCTTGCTCGTAAAGATTGTTTACTTTGTGCAGTTTCTGTTAATGGTTTTCTCGTTGACGCTGATAATTCAGAGCCTTGTAATGGCGCCACTTGTTTATCAGGATGGTTGCAATGAAAAGGGTTGGATATTCGCGTCTCCAGATTGCTTTGCACTGGATATCTGCGGCAGTAATTTTATGGGCTCTATTGTCTGGCTTCTATGTGTCAGTCATTAAAGTTGCACCGGAAACGAAATCGATAGTCGGATTTATAAATGTTTCGGTGACGGCTTTATTTGTTCCGGTATTTATACTGAGATTGTATATTTCTGTCAGAGGCTCTCATACCTCTCGCGAGGTGGCCAAGCCCTTTATGGAGTGTCTGGCGAGCTGGATGCATAAGTCTATTTATCTGATGACGGCGGTTGTCTTGCTCACAGGAATATTAATGATGGATCGACCGATCAATATATTTGATCTGGTTCTTATTCCGGCGCCGCTGAACGATCTACAGTGGATTGATCGGTTCTTCGTCATCCATATTTGGGCGTGCGTGATGTTACTGGTTCAAGTAGCGCTACACATCGCAGCCGTTATCAAACACGAAATGTGTGGGCGCCGAATCCTGAAAAAAATGGTGTTCTGACTCAAGCGGGAGCGCTGCCACCGAGGGGCGGCAACTTCGCCAGTTTCAACGCCACCAACAGCGCGATCATCAACAGGGCGCCAATAAACAGGCCGATGCCATTCCACCCGCCGAGATGCCAGAACACCCCGCCAGCCGTGCCGGCAATACTCGACCCGGCGTAATAACTGAATAGGTACAACGACGACGCCTGGCCCTTGGCCTTGGTCGCACGCCGGCCGATCCAGCTGCTCGCCACCGAGTGCGCGCCGAAGAAGCCGAAGGTGAAGATCAGCATGCCGACGATCACCAGCAACAGCGGCGTGAACATAGTCAGTGCAAGGCCGGCGAACATCAGTGCGATGGTTGCCCACAGCACTTTGCGCCGCCCCAGTTTGTCCGCCAGCGAACCGATTTTCGCCGAACTGTAGATGCCCGACAGGTACACCACCGACAGCAAACCGACGAACACCTGATCGAGGTTGTACGGCGCGGCCAGCAGGCGATAACCGATGTAGTTGAACAGGGTGACGAAGGCGCCCATCAGCACGAACGCTTCAAGAAACAGCAGCGGCAGGCCGGCGTCGCGAAAGTGCATGGTGAAGCCATCAAGCAGGCTGCGTGGATGCAGTGAGCGTGAGCGGAAGTTGCGCGATTCGGGAAGGATCTTCCAGAACACCGCCGCTGCGACCAGCGCCAGACCGCCAATCACCAGCATCGCCGTGTGCCAGCTGACGAAGTCGATCAACACTCCGGTGATCAAGCGTCCGCTCATCCCGCCAATCGCGTTACCGCCGATGTACAGGCCCATCGCCAGACCGATGTGCTGCGGGTGGATTTCCTCACTCAGGTAAGTCATCGCCACGGCCGCCAGGCCGCTCAGTGACAGGCCGATCAGCGCACGCATGATCAGCACGCCGTGCCAGCTCGGCATCATCGAGCTGGCGATGGTGCACAACGCGGCGGCGAACAGTGCCGCGACCATCACCGGTTTGCGTCCGACCCGGTCGGAGATCGGCCCGGTGATCAGCAGACCGAAGGCCAGCATGCCGGTCGCCACCGACAGAATCAGGCTGCTCTGCGCGGCGTTGATCGAATATTCGTGGGACAGCAGCGGCATCATCGGCTGCACGCAGTACAGCAGGGCGAAGGTCGCGAAGCCGCCGCTGAACAGCGCCAGCACCGTGCGCATGAACATCGGTGTACCTTTTTCGATGTAGATCTCCTGCAGCTCGGCGATGACATCGTCCGTCGCGGCAGGCGGAACTTCATGGGCAAGAGGGGCGGCGGCGGTTTTCACATCAGACCTCGGAGGGCACGGCCAGGCAGGCAATGAAAAAATCATATAGCTGGCTAATGTTTCTATCCAATATATTGTTCGACCTGTTTGATAGCTTTAACGACCTAATGGGGTTTCCATGGAATTGCGTCATCTGCGCTACTTCATCGCCGTCGCCGAAGAACTGCATTTCGGCCGCGCCGCACAGGTGCTGGGGATCTCTCAGCCACCACTGAGTCAGCAGATTCAGGCGTTGGAGCAAGAGGTCGGCGCGCGGTTGTTCGAGCGCACCAATCGTCGGGTCGAGCTGAGCGAGGCCGGCCGATTGTTTCTGCAGGAGGCGCGACTGGTGCTGGCGCAGGTCGACAAAGCGGCGGACGTTGCCCGGCGTGCGCAACTCGGCGAACTGGGCGAATTGAAGATTGGCTTCACCTCGTCGGCGCCGTTCAACTCGACCATTCCCCAGGCGATTTTTGCTTTTCGCCAGCGTTTCCCGGCAGTGCATCTGAACCTGCGGGAGATGAGCAGCACCATGGTCGCGGACGCGCTGGTGGATGAGTCGATCGAAGTCGGCATCATGCGTCCGCTGGGTCTACCGGATTCGCTGAGTGTGGTGGAGCTGATGCGTGAGCCGCTGGTGGCGGTGCTCGGCTCCAAACATCCGTTGGCGCAAGGCAGCGAGGAAGGGCTGTTCCTCTCGGCGCTGGCGCTGGAGCCGTTCGTGTTCTTTCCGCGCAGCTACGGCAGCGGGCTGTATGCGCAACTGCTCAGTCTGGCCCGCGATGCCGGATTCAGTCCGCACTTCGCCCAGGAGGCCGGTGAGGCGATGACCATCATCGGACTGGTCGCAGCGGGGCTGGGGGTTTCGGTGTTGCCGGCGTCGTATCAGCGGATGCGCATTGACGGTGTGGTCTATCGACCACTGCTCGATCCGGAGGCGGTGTCGGCGGTGTGGCTGGTGCAGCGCAAGGATCAGAAATCGCCGATGGCCAAGGCGTTCGTCGAGCTGCTGACGCGCAAGGTCGAACCTTCATCAGTGTGATGCCTACCGGCCTCTTCGCGAGCAAGCCCGCTCCCACCCTGGAATACGTTCCCCTGTGGGAGCGGGCTTGCTCGCGAAGGCGCTCGCCCAAACACCACACCTCTCAGGGCAACCGCACCAGATCCCCCTTCAACGCCACCCGCGTCACAAACACCCCGGCCCGGCACTCATAAGTATTCAAATCCTTGCGCACATGCTGGTCGTAATAACTGACGATATTGACCACCGCATTCGCCCCGACCCGCTTGGCGTCGGCCTGTAACTTGATCAGGTTCGACTGCAGCACCCACTCGCAGGAATCGTGATCGCTCTTGTTGAAACCGTTGGTGCGCAAATCACTGATCACATCCCGGCGTAACAACTGCTGCGTGCCCTGCGGCCCGTTGCCGATCAGATAGAACTTCACACTGCCATCCAGCCGCCCGGCGCGAATCGCGTCCGAGAGCACGGTCTCGAACGGCATGTACATCAGATTGGTGGCGTGGCTGGCGCTGGGCAATAGCCCGAGGAGCGCGGCGGCGATCAGGGCTTTCACTTGCATGGTCATCTCCTTGACGGTGAAAGAGAACCGCGAGTGCTCGAACAATGGGCTCGCCGTTCTGGCTGGCGATGGTTGAGACCCGCAGGACGAGTGTAGTTGTCGTTCAGGTGATGAGAGGAGTCAGCCCTTTACATTTCTGGTAACGGAACTGCTTTAGGGAAAGTTGCGGTAAATGCGCAAAATCAGTTCTTTTTAGTGAGTGCCATGGATGCCACTTCTCTATCAGCCCAAGGAGGGCAGTGTTCTGATCTGTGATTTCAGAGGTTTTGAAGTACCGGAGATGGTCAAAATCAGGCCCGTGGTGGTGATACGCAAGCACCGATCCAACAGTTTGTTGGTGACTGTGGTGCCATTGAGTACAACTGCGCCGGATTGTGTGCTGGAGCATCATCTGGAGCTCGCCAGCCATCTTCAAGGTGCCAGTTCAACCTGCTGGGCAAAATGCGACATGGTAGCGACGGTCAGTCTTGCGCGACTGGACAGGATCAGAAGTAAAGACCGTCACGGAAAGCGTGTTTACTTGATTTCACATCTTGCAACAGACGAGTTTTACGCCATCAAGACTGCGGTTAGAAAGGCCTTGGGCGTGTAGTAGCCGTTGAGAGGGTGCATCGAAGCCAATTGCCATCCATTGCTGGTAATGACATTTCAGGCAATACTGCCGGCGTTCCCGAAAGGGGCTTGTGAGACTCTGAGGATCCTGGGCAACCAGCCATCACAGAGCCAGACAGGTGGAAGGGCGATGACAAGCCAACCTGTTTGTGAAAGGGCGCCGCAAGGCGCCCTTTGTCGTTTCTACAGTTCAATCAATCAACGTGCGCCAAATCCCCACGCAACGCCACGCTCGACACCACCAGGCCGGCGCGGCACTGGAATTTCTCGGTGTCTTTGTACAGGTCGCGCTGGTCGACGCTGGCGATGTTGATCACGGCGTTGGCGTCGGCTTTTTTCGCGGCGTTCTGCAGGGTGGCAAGGGCCGACTGCAGGGCCCAGAAGCAGGCGTCGGTGTCGGATTTGTTCGAACCATTGGTTTTGCGGCTGCTGCTGACGGTGTCGAGTTTGCGCACCTGTTTTGGCAGGGTTTCGCCGGCCAGGTAGAACTTCACGCTGCCGTCGAGCAGGCCGGCGTCGGTGGCGCGTTTGACGCCCTCGCGAAAGCTCAGGTAGGTCGGTTCGTCGGCGCCTTGCTTGACGATGCCCAAGTCGTTGACGAACTCGATGTCCGGGTTGATCGACAGTTCCTTGAGCACGTTGTCGCGCAGGCGGTTGACCCAGCGATTGTAGTTGCCGTGGATCTTGCCGTCCTTGGCGTCGAGGCCGTAGCTGCTGCGGTAGTCGATTTCAAACGAGGTCGGGCTGAACGGGATGTCGACTTCGGCGTGGTGACGGCCGCGTACGGTAATCGCCGCTTTGATCATGCCCGGACGCACCGACTGCACGACCCACTGGCGATCATTGAGCGCGGTGACGATGGCGCGGCTCATCTGTTGCTGGGTGAAGCCGAGGTTGGGCGAGAACTCTTCCTTGGCGTTGTAAACCGGTTTGCTGGTGCAACCGCCGAGCACAAAGGCCAGGGCCAGCAGGGCGGCGATGCGGTGAAACTGAGTCATTCCCTTCACTCCAAACGTGTTGCGGTCAGTGCCAGCGGCGGAAAATCAACGAGGTGTTGACGCCACCAAAAGCGAAATTGTTGTTCATCACGTACTCGTGATGCATCTGGCGGAATTCGCCGCGCAGGTAATCGAGCTTGCCGCAGTGCGGGTCGACCTCGTCGAGGTTGAGCGTGTGCACATACAGGTCGCGATTCATCATCTCGATGCTGAACCATGACTCCAGCGCCCCGCAGGCCCCCAGCGTGTGGCCGAGGAAACTCTTCTGCGAGCTGATCGGCATGTGTTCGCCGAACAGACTGCTGGTCGCCAGTGTTTCGGCAATGTCGCCCTGTTCTGTAGCGGTGCCGTGACCATTGACGTAACCGATGGCATCCGGCGACAGCCCGGCGTCTTCCAGCGCCAGTTCCATGGCGCGGCGCATGGTGATCTGCTCGGGGCGAGTGGTGTGCTGACCATCGGCGTTGCTGCCGAAACCGACGATCTCGGCGTGGATCCGCGCCCCGCGCGCCAGCGCATGCTCCAGCTCTTCAAGCACCAGCATGCCGCCACCTTCGCCGATCACCAGACCGTCGCGGCCCTTGTCGTACGGACGTGGGCTGGTCTGTGGCGCGTCGTTTTTCAGGCTGGTGGCGTACAGCGCGTCGAAGACCATGGCTTCGGTCGGGCACAGCTCTTCGGCACCGCCGGCGAGCATCAGTGGCAGCCGTCCGAACTTGATCGCTTCATACGCGTAGCCGATGCCCTGACTGCCGCTGGTGCAGGCGCTGGACGTCGGGATCAGGCGCCCGGTGAGGCCGAAGAAGATGCTGATGTTGGCCGCGGTGGTGTGCGGCATCATCCGCACGTAGGAGTTGGCGTTGAGGCCTTCGGCCACCGAGTTGAGCAGCATGTTGCCGAACGCCTTGATCTCGTCGGTGCTGCCGGTGGATGAGCCGCAGGCCACACCCATGCGTCCGTCCTTGATCGATTCGTCACCGAGCAGGCCGGCGTCAGCCAGCGCCTGTTCCGCCGCACCCACCGCCAGCCGTGACACCCGGCCCATGCTGCGCAGTTGCTTGCGGGTCCAGTGCGGCGGTACGACAAAATCATCGATCGGCCCGGCCAGGCGGGTGTTGAGTTCGCTGAAGCGGTCCCACTCGTCCATGCGGCGGATGCCGCTGCGGTTGGCCGCGAAGTTGCCGGCGATGGTCTGCCAGTCGCTGCCCAGCGAGGTGATGCCGGCCATGCCGGTGACGACAACGCGCTTCATCAGCACAAGCCTCCGTTGACCGCCAAGACCTGGCGGGTGATGTACGAGGCTTCCGCCGACATCAGGAAATTCACCGCAGCAGCGACCTCTTCCGGGGTGCCCATGCGTTGTGCGGGGATCATTTTCATCAGCTCTTCCACCGGCACGTTTTCGTCGAGCATCGCCGTGTCGATCAGGCCCGGCGCGACGCAGTTAACCGTGATTTTGCGCTTGCCCAGTTCAATCGCCAACGCTTTCGCCGCACCGATCACCCCGGCCTTGGAGGCGCTGTAGTTGACCTGGCCACGGTTGCCGATCAAACCCGACACCGAAGTGATGCAGACGATCCGACCGGCGGCGCGGCGGCGGATCATCGGCATCATCACCGGGTGCAGGACGTTGTAGAAACCGTCGAGATTGGTGCGCAGCACCACGTCCCAATCGTCATCGCTCAGCGCCGGAAACGCGCCATCGCGGGTCAGGCCGGCGTTGAGCACCACGCCGTAATAGGCACCGTGGGTTTCGACGTCGGCTTCGAGAATGGTTTTGCAGGTTTCGCGGTCGGCGACGTCGAATTGCAGGATGCGCGCGTTGCGGCCCAGCGCTTCGACTTCGGCCTTCACCGCTTGGGCTTCAGCCACGCCGCTGCGGCAATGCAGGACGATGTCGTGCCCGGCCTGCGCCAGACGCAAGGCAATGGCGCGGCCGATGCCACGGCTGGAGCCGGTGACCAGTACGGATTCAGTCATCGTTCGACTCTCTGTTTTGTTCAAGGTATTGGCTGGGCTGCGGCGGGCGGAACACGTTCAAGCGGGCGCTGGCCTCGATGCCGGGGGCGTTGATGTGGCATTCGAAAACACCCATGCCGTTGTCGTCTTCCAGCGAACGGATGCCGTGGATGGTCAGTTCGCTGCCGGCCGGAAACGCCTCGACGTTGCACTCGAATTTGCGCGTGCCGAGGAGGAAGCCCAGCTCCACCGGGTTGCCCTTCTGCCGTGCATGGCAACCGGCGAACGCGGCGACGCTCTGCGCCATCAACTCGATGCCGACCCACGCCGGCAGGCTGCCGTCGGGCAGGTTGAACAAGCCATCGGGCTTGACCGTGAGGCGGGTGCGGATCTGCTCCTCGTCGAAGCTGAGGATGCGGTCGAGCAGAATCATGTCGCCAGCGTGGGGCAGCAGTTCGGCGAGCGGCCAGTCGTTCATGGGGCGTCTCCGATAATCAGGCTGACGTTGTTGCCGCCGAAGGCAAACGAGTTGCTCATCAGGTAGCGGGGTGCAATGGACGACAGGCGTTCGCTCGCGGTCACCCACTTCAGCGCCGGCAAGTCGGGGTCGGGCTGGTCGTCCCAGACGTGTGGCGGCAGGGCGTGCTGCGGGTTGTCGGCGCTCAGGCTCAGCCAGCAGAACGCCGCTTCGAGGGCGCCGGCAGCGCCGAGGGTGTGGCCGGTCATCGGCTTGGTCGACGAGCAGGCCACGCCGTCGGGGAACAGCGTGGCGACCGCCAGACTTTCCATCGCATCGTTGTGCTGGGTCGCGGTGCCGTGCAGGTTCAGGTAGCTGATTTGCGCCGCTTTCAGCTGTGCGCGGCTCAAGGCTTTCTGCATCGCTTGCAGGGCGCCGCGGCCGCTCGGTTCCGGCGCGGAAATATGATGCGCGTCGGAGCTGGCGCCGCTGCCGAGCAGGGCAATGGCCGGGCCGTCGCTGCGCTGCTTGCTCATCAGGAACAGCACCGCCGCTTCGCCGATGTTGATGCCGTTGCGGTTGGCCGAGAACGGATTGCAGCGCTCGTCGGACACCGCTTCCAGCGCGCTGAAACCGTTGAGCGTGAGTTTGCACAGGCTGTCGACCCCGCCGCACAGCACCGCGTCGCACAGGCCCAGATCGAGCAAGCGCTGCGCGCTCATCAACGCCCGCGCACTGGACGTGCAGGCGGTGGAAATCACGTAGGTCGGGCCGCTGAGTTGCAGCCAGTCGGCGAGAAAATTCGCCGGGGCGCCGAGTTCCTGTTGCCGATAGTCGTACTCGGCCGGGAACTGCCGCTCACGAAGGTAGTGCGCCAACCCGCGACTGGCTTCGTCGATCCCCGAGGTGCTGGTGCCGAGCACCACGCCGATGCGCGCGCGACCATAGGTCTGGATCGCCCGGTCGATGTCCTCGCGAATCTGCAGCGCGGCTTCCAGCAGCAGTTGATTGTTGCGGCTGCTCTGATCGGCCAGTTCGGCCGGAATCGCCGCCAGCTCACCGTGCACCGCCGCCACCGGCAACTCACGCCCGGCCACCCAGCCGGACTCGCGGCGCATGCCCGAGCAGTCACCGGCAAACAGGTTGTGCGCGACCTGGTGCTTGTCGCGGCCCAACGCGCAGATCACGCCGAGGGCATTGAGGTAGGCAGTCATGGCGTCGGTTCACCGAGAGGAGAAACCCGATAGTGCGGGCCTTGGGGCAGATTCAATTGGAAACTCAACGGTTGTGCATAACGGATCGTCCAGCGCGGCGCCAGCGTGCGTTGCTCGCCCTGCTGCTGCGCGGCGGGATAATTGCGCGCCAGTTCGCCGGAGGGGGTCAGGGCGAACAGCAACGCGGCAAACAGCTCCCGGGCCTCCGGATTGGGCGGCAGCAGCCCGTCGGCCAGCCAGCGACCGTCGATCAGTTGCTGACGCGCCTGGGGGATGCCTAGCGGATCCATCATCGACCAGCGGATGCCGGAGCCTTCGCGCTGGATCACCAGCAGCCAGTCCTGACGTTGATTGGCCTGATTACGTTCGATGTGCAATTGCAGCGGTAACGGCAGCGTCGGGTTGCTCGCGGGCAGCGGCGCCTGGTTGGCGCATCCACTTAGCAGGGCCGTTAGCAACAATACCAGCCACACCACAACCCCTGTGGGAGCGGGCTTGCTCGCGAAGGCGTCGGCACATCCGACATCAATGCCAACTGACCCACCGCTTTCGCGAGCAAGCCCGCTCCCACAGGTTAAGTGTTGCATCAGCAAGCCCCTGCCAATGGTTTTCGGGCAACGACATTCACCAACGTTTCCTCACGCTCGCCAAACGGCTTCGGCCGGCGCAACCCGAACCGCTCCAGCAAGCCGAAATCCTTCGAACGACTCCACCACAAATACGGGTACGAGACATTGCGTTCGCCAAACTCGAAACCCTGCTGGCGAATCATCTCCAGGTACTGCGCCGCGCTCTTCTGCACATGCATCGGATGGCGGAACAGCCAGCGAATCACCCAGGTATCAATGTAAGCCTCGGTGGACTCGGCGAACAGCAGATAACCGCCCGGCTTCAGTACGCGGTAGAACTCGGCGAGGGCTTTTTCCTGTTCGACCAGATGATGAAAGGTCTGGTGGCAGAACAGCAGATCGACACTGGCGTCCGCCACGTTGAGCGTCGCGCAGTCACTGCCGATCAGCTCCACGTCGAAGCCCTGACGCGCCGCTTCTTCGGCGCTCAATTCAAGGCTGTGCGGATCGGCATCGACACCGATCAAGCGCTGCGGGGCGAAGGTCTGGCGCAAATGCCGGAACGACTTGCCCTGACCACAACCGGCATCCAGCAACACCGGACTGGCCGGCAGCGACTCGCTGAACAGCCCGCGCAAATCGTTGATCGCCACGCGCAACACGTGGTGCTGCCAGGTGTGACTGCGCAGGAACCAGAAACCGAAGCGGGTTTCCTCGACGTAGCTGTCGCTCAAGTAATTCATGGGGCGTCCTTTGCACAGAGTTCGGAAATCATCTTCAACCGGCGGCGCGCTTCGCTGACGAACGGGTTGCGTTCATCCCAGGCGTAGCCGGCGAGGATCGAGCAGATCATTCGGCGAATGTCCGCCTGACTGTCTTGATAAAAAATCACGTCCTGAAAGGTGCCGGCATACCAGCCTTCGACGTAGCAGCGGAAGGTGTCGACCCCACGTTTGAGCGGTTCGGCGAACTCGCGCTGCCAGTCGACGGTTTCGCCCTGCAACTGCCGGTGCAGGACGGCGGCGGCCATGCTCGCCGAACGCATGGCGATGGTCACGCCGGAGGAGAACACCGGGTCGAGAAATTCCGCGGCGTTGCCGAGCAGGGCGAAGCCGGGGCCATGCAGGGTTTTCACATTCGCCGCATAACCACCGAGGGTGCGCGCCGGGGTGTCCCACACCGCGTTGTTCAGCACGCCGGCGAGGCTTGGGGTTTCGGCGATGAAGCCGCGCAGGCAGGCGTCCAGATCGCTGTCGCGACCCTTGAAGTGTTCGGCGGCAGCCACCACGCCCACCGAGCAGCGCCCGTTGCTGAACGGGATCGTCCAGAACCAGATGTCGCGGTGCTCCGGGTGGGTGGTGACGAGGATCTTCTCGCGGTCGAAGGCCGGGTTGTCGATGTGATCTTCAACGTGGGTGAACACCGCCTGGCGCACCGGGAAATTCGAGGGTGCTTCCAGATCGAGCAAACGCGACAGCACGCGCCCATAACCGCTGGCGTCCAACACAAAATCCGCTTCGATACGGTATTCGCTGCCGTCTTCGCGCAGCACGTCGAGCTGCGGTCTGGCCCGGTCGAAATCAACGCGGACGATGGCATCGCCGTAACGGATCTCGGCACCTTGCAGTGCAGCCTGATCGGCCAGCAGCTTGTCGAAATCGGCGCGCTGCACCTGAAACGTGGTGGGTTTACCTGCAGTGAAGGTGTCGCCGAAATCGAACGCGCTGTAGCGCTCGCCCCAGGCGAATGCGGCGCCGGTCTTGCGCTGGAAGCCGGCGGCGTTGACGGCGTCGAGCATGCCGGCTTCTTCGACGAAGTCCAGGCAGTGGCACAGCAGGCTTTCACCAATGGAAAACCTCGGGAAGTGCTGGCGCTCGAGCACCAGCACATCGTGGCCCTTGCGCGTGAGCAGCGCGGCGGCGATGGCGCCGGACGGGCCGGCACCGATGATCACTACCTGACGACGTTGCATTTCAACGGTTGGCACGTGAACTCCCGGGCGCAGTGGCGGTGGTTTTCAGGGGCGCGCGGTGCAGGCCGATCAGGGCCGGCAACAGCGTCGCGATCAGGCCCATCAGCATCAGCGCGAAGTACAGCGCCGGGCTGATGAGCTGTTGTTGCAGCAGCAGGTTGAGAAAGACGATTTCACTCAGCCCGCGAATGTTCAGCAGCACGCTTTCACGCCAGCGGCTGGCGCCTTCGAACGACGCACCGGCCCAGCCCAGCCCGAGCCAGTTGCCGAGCAGTTTACTGGCGATCGGCAACAGCAGCAGCGCCGCCCATTGCGCCGCGCCGAGACTGGCGAGGGCGCTGTGCACGTCAATCTGCACGATACCGAAGGTGAGGATCAGCGGGATCGCGATCCATGTCTGCAAGCGGCTCATCCACCGCGCCGGCAATGGCAGCACCAGCGGCACTTTCAGCAAGGCCATGCACAGCAGATAACCGATGCCGAAAATCAGCGCGTTGAGTTTGTAGTGCTCGGCCAGCACCAGCAGCGCAAAGAAGCCGAGGCTGTAGGTCAGCGGCCGACGCACGCGCAACAGATGCAACAGCAGCGGCACGCAGGCCAGTCCCAGCGGCAGCAACAGACTGCTCAGATGCAGACTGCCCTGAGCGACACCGAACAGCGTCCAGCAGGTCAGGTCGATGAGGATGGCGGTCTGCACCAGACGCCGGGTGGCGGCGGGCGGGTAGTCGATGTGACGCAAATACAGATACAGCACCGGAATCGCCGTGATCGCGAACACCAGCCCAATGGCCAGCGAGTTCAACCACGGTTGCGCTGGCAGCAACCAAGCGGCGGCCGCCAGACCGGAGGCAAATGGCACGGCAAAACTCGGCACGGCGATTTTCACGCTCTGGCGGTCCAGTCGCAGGTCGATCACATCACTGAGAATGTGCCCGAGCAACAGCGCGAAACTCAGGCTGTAGAGGTCTTTCAGCCACACCGGCGCAATCAGTTCGGCACCGCTGAGCTGCCAGCCCGGTTCGATCCAGAAATACATCAGCAGCGGCAAACCGAAGCTGGCCAGCAGCAACTGGCTGACGATCGGGATCAGGCCGAAATGCCGACCGATACGGGTCGCCACAGCGAACAGCGCCAAGGCCATCAGCCAGAAGCTGACGACCATCACGCTGCCGGCTCCACGACGGCGGCGCGGTGGACGTGACGTCCGGCCCACGGCGCCAGAATGAAGCTGAACGCCAGCCCCAGGCTCACCGCCAGGCCGAAATTGCTTACCGCCGGCGTGCTCGACACTGCCAGCAAACCGAACGACAGCCAGGTCGTCAGCGCCGCCAGCAAGGTGCCCAGCAAGCTGACAGCCGCACCGCCGACCTGCTCACGCATGAGGATCGCGTAATCGACGCTGATCGCCGTTACCAGCAGCAGGCCGAACAGGCTGAACAGGGTCAGCGGCTGACCGAGCCAACCGAGGCTGGCAAGGCTGCACAGCGCTGCCAGCAGCGGCAGGGCGACGATGCGCAAGGCGCCACCGAAACCGAACGGCACGATCAGCACCAGCACGATCAATACGCAGGAGGCGAGTTTCAGTTCGGCGGCGCTGATCTGGGTCGCGGCGAATACGTTGTTCAATTCGCCGAGACGATCCACCAGCATCACCCCCGGCAAGTCCAGCGCCTGCACCCGCAGCAGTGACGGATTGTTCAGGCCTTGCAGGCTGGTCATCGCCGCCACGCCGTCAGCGGTCGGGCCGAGCCACAGCGTACGGTAAGGCTCGCCTAACGGCCCGGCCAGTGCCGCGTCGATGTCTTCGGCAGGCAGGTTCTGCAACTGCTGCAACTCGGTTTGCAACGCCGCGAGCGGTACGCCGAGCTCGAGCAGTGGCTGCCAGTATTGCGGCAGTTTGCTCAGCGCTTCGCGAACCTGCTGTTGCTGGCTCGGCGGACTGAGCAGTTGATCGAGGGCCAGATAGCCTTGCAGTTTGTCGAGGTTGACCAGTTGCTGCAGACGCTCGCTCAACGCGGCCTGACGCTCCAGCAGTTGCTGCTGATTGGCGCCGCGTACGAGGAAGAACTGGCTGGTCGGCTGATAGCCGGTGATGCGCGCGATGGTCTGCGCTTCATCGGTCAGGCGTTGTGGCGCACCGACCCACTGGCGGATGTCATTCTTGCTTTGCAGCTGCACCAGACCGCCAGCGCAGAACGCGATCAGCAGCGCCAGCAGCACCGGGGTGCGCACGTGTTCGAGCAGGTTTTCGCGCAGTTGCACCAAGCGCTCGGCCAGACGCAGCGGCCATTGCGCCGGTTGCAGCTCAACGTTGTTCAGCAGGGCCGGCAGCAGGCACACCGCCGACAGATAGGCACCGAGCAATCCTGCGGCAGAGAACACCGCGATTTGTGTCAGCGCCGGGAAGGGCGTCCAGGCCAGCGCCAGATAACCGATGGCGCTGGTGATCAGGCTCAGCGTCAGCCCGGAGAGTGTCAGGCGCAGCGCCGGCCAGCTGCGCCACGGCTTGAGGCTCCAGCTTTTCGACAGATAGTGCAGCGGGTAATCCACCGCCACGCCGATCAGGCTGGAGCCGAGTACCAAGGTCATCACGTGCATGTGGCCGAACAGCGCCACGCAGGCCACCGCGCCGAACAGCATGCCCACCAGCACCGGCACGAACGCCAGCAGCACCCGCCAGCGGCGAAACGCCAACAGCAGCAACAACAGAATCCCGAGAGTGGCGCCGCCGCCGACCCAGGTCATTTCGCGGGTGGCTTGCTGCTGACCGTTGGCGGCGTACAGCAGACCGCTGGCGGCCAACAGTTGCACGTCGGCTCTCGCCGCTTGCTCGCGACTGTGCTGCAGCAGATCAGCGACTTTCAGCGGCAGGTTCATGTCGAAGGCATCGCCGGTGGTGCGCGCGCGCAGCAGCACCCAGCGCTTGCCGTCGGCATCGGCGATCAGTGCGCCGCTGCCGATGTCCAGTTGCACCGCGCCGTGTTTCGGCTGGCTGTTCTGGATGCGTCCGGTCAGGCCCAGCCAGTCGTCCTGGCTCGGTACCAGGGTGAAACCGTTGAACGGGTCGAACAGCGCCTGCACCCGTTGCTGAATGAACGCATCGGGATGCTCGGTCAGTAGTTGCCGGTCATCCGCCGAGAGCATCGCCAGTCGCCCTTGCAGCAGTTGCGTGCGCAGCGCCGGCAGATCCGCCTGCAGGTTCCACTGAACCTTTTCGAACAGACCGCTGGCCTGCCATTGCTCGCCGAGGGTTTGCGCCATGGCCACCGCTTGCTGGCGATCAGTGTGACCGACCAACACCAGCATTTCCCGATTGAGCGGCTCCTGCATGCGCTGTTCGGCGCGCAGTTCGAGGGCGTCAGGGTTGGTCCCGGGCACCAGCTCCATGAGGTTGGCCGACAGCGGCGCACCGTCGCGCCACTGCCACCCGGCCAGCGCGACGACCGCCAGCAGCAGGATCAGGAACAGCCACGGCAGCCTGCTTTCACTCGGCAAAGTCATGTTGCTCCGCTTCGCTCAACGGTTGACCGGCGCTGCTGTCTTTCATGCGCAGCACGGTGCTGTCGCCCTGGGTTTCCAGCAGTTCGATGGTCTGTACCAGCTCACCGCCGTCGATATTGATCTGATTGAACACTTGCTTGAGCAGCACCGAGCGCGGGGTCAGGGTGAGTTTCCACTGCTGTGCGTCGCCGCTCAGGGCCAGTTCGAAATCCCGCTGCAAGCCGCTGCTGTCGCCTTGCAGCACGGCGAGGAACAAACGGTTCTGTTCGGCCCCGGCGCTCTTGTTCGGCAGCAACTGCCAAGCGTTGCCGTCACGACGGGCGATGCCGTTGGCGGTGATGCGGTAATCCTGTTGCAGCGGGGTCTTGAGCAGCCAGAGCAGGCCGTGGTTTTTCGCCAGAACAAAGTTGCCCTTGCTGATCAACGGCTGAGGCAGCGCGCGCAGGTGTTTTTCCTGAATGAACTGGCCGTGGATCACTTCCGGTTTCGCCAGTTGTTCGCTGAGCTGTTGCAGGTCGAAGGCGTTGGCCAGCGTCGACACGGCGATCAGCGCCATCGCGCCAAGGCATTTGCAGAACAGGTTCATCGCAGCATCCTTTCCACCGCTTCGGTGAACACTTTGGGTGAGGCCAGTTGCATCTCGCGGCTGCTGATCTCGACCGCCACCTGCACCGAGCTGGCACGGGTCAGGCGTTCGCCGGTCTGCAGGTCGGTGATCAGATAATTGATCTTCAAGCGGTTCTCCCACTCCACCAGACTGGCGCGCACGTTCACGCGCTGGCCGAACACCGCGCCGCGCACATAACGCAGTTGCAGGTCGATGATCGGCCACGCGTAACCGGACTCGGACATCTGCGTGTAGTTGTGGCCGATCTTGTCGAGCAGCGCGCAGCGCGCCACTTCCAGGTATTTGACGTAATGCCCGTGCCAGACCACGTGCATGGTGTCGACGTCGAAAAACGGTACGAGGATTTCCGTGTCGGCGTGCAGCACTCCGGCGCTACGCATGCAGCCTCCAGTGTTGCTCGGCAATGCGTTGCAGACACAGGCGCAATTCGCCTTCGAGTGCACGGTCTTCGATGACCGGCGGGAAGTCCTTGGCCAGCTCTTCGTGCATGGCGGCCAGCGAAGGTGGCAGCGCGCGTGCGTCTTCATCGCGACCACGCAGCCAGACGCCCTGATTGGCCGCGAGCAACGTGGCGGCGGCGACCTGCTCGGTCAGTTCCAGTACGCGGATCGCGTCACGGGCGGCGATGGTGCCCATGCTCACCTTGTCCTGGTTGTGACACTCGGTGGAGCGTGAGAACACGCTGGCCGGCATGGTGTTTTTCAGCGCTTCGGCGGTCCAGGCGCTGGTGCCGATCTGCACGGCCTTGAAGCCGTGATTGATCATGGCGCGATCCGCCGGGGCGCCGGACAGGTTGCTCGGCAAACCGTGGTTGTAGCGCTCGTCGACCAGCAGCGCGAGCTGCCGGTCGAGCAGGTCGGCGACGTTGGCCACCAGATTTTTCAGGCTGTCCATGGCGAACGCGATGTGCCCGCCGTAGAAGTGCCCGCCGTGCAGCACGCGTTCGGCTTCGGCGTCGATGATCGGGTTGTCGTTGGCGCTGTTGAGTTCGGTCTCGATGAATGAGCGCAGCCAGTTCAGGCTGTCGGCCAGCACCCCGAGCACGTGCGGGGCGCAGCGCAGCGAGTAGCGATCCTGCAGGCGATGCAGCGGCGCGGTCGGCGCGTCGATCGCCAGATCCTTGCGCAGCCACGCGGCGACTTGCATCTGCCCCGGATGCGGCTTGGCGGCGAACAGACGCTCGTCGAAGTGTTCCGGATTGCCTTGCAGCGCGACCACGTTGAGCGCGGTGATGCGCGTGGCCAGTTGCAGCAGATAGTCGGCGCGGGCGAAAGCCAGGCACGCAAGACCGGTCATCACCGCCGTGCCGTTCATCAAGGCCAGCGCTTCTTTCGGACGGAGCACCAATGGCGTCCAGCCCAGTTCGCGATGCACGTCGGCCGCTTGCCGGCGTTCGCCACGGAACAGCACTTCGCGCTCGCCGGACAGGGTGGCGGCAACATAGGACAGCGGCGTCAGATCGCCGCTGGCCCCGACCGAACCTTCCTCGGGGATCAGCGGCAGGATGTCGTGTTCGAGGAAGGCGTGCAGGCGCTCCAGCAGTTCGATGCGCACCCCGGATACGCCGTGACACAGCGACTGCAAACGCGCCGCCAGCACGGCGCGGGTGGCTTGCGCGTCGAGCAGTTTGCCGAGTCCGCAACCGTGGAAGGTGTAGAGATGACGCGGCAGTGCCTCGACGTGATGCAGCGGCACCGCGACCACGCAGGAATCGCCGTAACCGGTGGTCACGCCGTAGATCACGCCTTCCTTGTCCAGCAGCGAGTCGAGGAACCGTGCGCCTTTGGCGATGCGCTCGCGGTAAGCGGCGTCGCTCTGCAACTGCACGGGCGCCTGACGGTTGGCCAGGGCCAGCACGTCTTCGATGCGCAAAGGGCGTTCGCCGAAGGTTACCGGCTCATGGGTTGGCGTCGTCATCGGTCTTCCAGAAAGGGTAAAAGTTGAACCATTGGTGCGGGGCTTCGAGGCAATAGTGACTCAGGCGCTGCGCGTAGCGGGTGGCCCACTGATGAATGACCTGCTCGCGCTCGCGGCGCGTCCAGGTCACGCTGTCGGCGAACGGCTCGAGGGTCAGGCGATAATGGCCGTCCGGTTGTTTCAGGCACATCAGCAGATTGACCGGACACTTGAGCAAACCGGCCAGCAGCCACGGACCTTGCGGAAACGCTGCCGGGTGGCCGAGAAAATCCACGCTGACGCTGCGCCCGCCGTGCAACGGCACGCGGTCGCCAGCAATCGCCAGCCACTCGCCGCGCTCCAGGCGTTCGTGCAGTTGCAGCATGATTACCGGGTCCAGTTCGCTGACCTGAATCAGGCGCAGATTGGTCGCCCCGGCCTCGCCCAGCAAGCGATTGAACTGCTCGGCGTGCTTGGTGTGCACCAATACGTTCATGGTGACCTTTTCGCCAATCTCCGCCAGCGCCCGGCACACCTCGAGGTTGCCCAGGTGCGCGCCGACCAGCAGTTGCCCGCGACTGCCGCGCAACTGATTGCGCAGCAATGCCGGGTCGATGATTTCGATCTGCTCGATGCGCAGCTTGCCGTTCCACACGTCGAGCTTGTCGAGCAGTGAATCGGCGAACGCCATGAACTGGCGGAACACCCGCCAGTAACTCGGTCGCAATTCGCCGCGGTTGCTCCAGTCGGCCAACCGTTGCTGGTATTGCCAGGCACTGTTGCGCGCGGTACGGCCGAACAGGAAGAAGTACAGGACGATGCCGTACAGCAGCGGACTGAGCAGACGCCGGCCAAGCACCTTGGCGGCGAACGCGGTGAATTTCATCAGCAGGAAGCTGCCGCGTTCTTCGCGGTCGGCCCAGTGCTTCTTGTCGGTCTCGACGCTCATGTGCGCCACCGGCGCCAGAGGATGACGGGCAGGCGCAGCAGCATGCCGAAGAACAACCGGGTATGCATGCTGGAAATCAGCGCGTTGTCATGGAACAGACGGAAGTGCGAGACGCCGTCCAGCGGGTAATGCACGCTGGTCTGCAGCCAGCGCATCGGCTGGTTGCGCCACGCCAGACGCACGAGGATGTCCGAGTCGAAATCCATGCGCTTGCCGACCCGCGCCGAGTCGATCACCGCCAGCGTCGGGGCCAGCGGATAGACGCGAAAGCCGCACATCGAATCGCGAATCTGCAGCGACAGCGTGTTGATCCAGACCATCACGTGGGTCAGATAACGTGCGTACAAACGGCCCTTGGGCACGCTCTCGTCGAACAGCGGATAACCGCAGATCATCGCCTCCGGGTGGGCGCGGGATTCCTCGACGAAACGGGCGACGTCGTGCAGGTCGTGCTGGCCGTCGGCGTCAACTTGCAGGGCATGGGTGAAGCCCAGACGAGCAGCTTCGCGCAGGCCGGTCATCACCGCGCCGCCCTTGCCCTGATTGAGGGTCAGGCGCACCAGATGCACGCTTTCGCGTTCGGCCAGCGCATCCAGCACTCGCGCGCAGGACGGGGTGCTGGCGTCGTCCACCAGAATGCACGGCAGCCCTTGGGCGAGCAGCGCGTCGACCACGGTGCCGATCGCGGTTTCATGGTTGTAGACCGGAATCACGGCGCAAGGGTTATGCATTGACGACATCCCCACTGTGGCGAGGGAGCTTGCTCCCGCTCGAGTGCGCAGCACTCGCTCGCAGTTTTGCGTGAACCGAGTTTGGGGCCGCTTCGCAGCCCAGCGGGAGCAAGCTCCCTCGCCACAGGTTATGCATCGGCGGCTCCTAGCAGGATTCGTCCGCTGGAGCAGGTCGCGGTGTCGTTGCGGTAGGCGAAATACAGTTTGCCGCGCTCGGGATCGAAACGCAGGTGCAGCTGGATTTCATCGCCAGGGCGCACCAGTTGCTGGAATTTCAGCACTTCCATGCCGGCAAATTTGCCGGCCAGGTTCAGCAGTTGTCGGCCAAGGTTCAGCGCCCATTCGACCTGTACCACACCGGGCAGCACCGGGGCCTTGGGGAAGTGGCCGCTGAAGTAGGCCAGGTCCGGCGGAACACTCAATTGCAGGCTCCACTCGCCGTCGGTTTCGACCTGCTCCAGCACTTCCGGAGTTTTCGGCCGTGGCGCCAGCAGCAGGGCTTCGATGTCGGCCTGCGGCAGCTTGCCCTGGCTGTTCAGCGGCAGTTGCCGCACCAGACGCCAGCGCCGGGGCAAGGCCAGCGCCTCGCAATGCTGGCTCAGGTGTTTGCGCAGGGCTTCGGTCAGGCTGCGACGACCGTGTTCGCGCAAGGCAAACAGGCCGGCGTCGCTGAGCACCAGCAAGGCGCCAAGTACCGCGCGGTTTTCCTGAACCACGCCCAGCCGTGCTTCGGCGACCCACTCGTGGGCGACCAGTGCCTGTTCGAGCATCGGCAGGGAGATGCGCTTCTCTTCGAGTTTGACGATACGGTCCAGCCGCCCGAGCAGTTCGAAACGCCCGTCGGCAGCGATACGCGCGGCGTCGGCGGTGTGCTCGACATGCCCGGCCGGCAGGTAGGGCGAGGCGATCAGCAGGGCGCCGTCGCTGTCCTGGCTTAGCTCAACCCCGGCGAAGGGCTGCCACAGACTGGCGCCCTGACGCCAGGCGATACCGCCGGTTTCCGAGCTGCCGAGGATTTCGGTCGGCCACTGTTGCAGGCGTTGCTGCAGGCTCTGTGCCGCGTCTGCGGGTAAAGCGCCGCCGGAGGAAAACACCCGGCGCACGGCGCTCAGGGCCGGCCAGTCGAGGTTGTCGCCCATGCGTTTGAGCAGTGCCGGGCTGCCGACCCAGGCGAAGGCCGGGTGTTCGCGGCTGGCGCGCTGCAGGTCTTCCGGGAACGCCAGTTGCCTGCGCACGAACGGCCGTCCGGCGCACAGCGGCCACAGCACCCGGAACAACAAACCGTAGATGTGCTGGGTGGCGACGCTGCCGATGATCCAGGCTTCTCCCAGATCCGCGCCCCACAGTTGCTCCAGTGCTTCGACCTCGTTGGCCAGTTGGCGCAGAGTCTTGTCGATACGCTTGGGCTCGCCGCTGGAGCCGGAGGTGCACAGGCTCAGGCGGCACTGCTCGAGGTCGAGTTCAGCACCGGGCAGGGCCGGCTGCAGCAGATCGCTCAAGTGAGCATCATCGGGGTGATCGCTCAACCACAGATCGACCTCACTCGACCAGCGCTGGCGGGTCTGCGCTTGCAGGTCGGAGGGCAGCAGGACGGCGACGCCCGCGCGCCAGGCGCCGAGCAGGGCGATGGCGAGGTCGGCGGCATCTTCGAGATGCACCGCCATGCGCTGCACGCCGCGTGCCTGCAGGCCGGCGGCAACGCTCAGCGCCTGCTCGCGCAGTTGCGTGTGGTCGAGCGCCGGGGCGGCGCTGATCGCGCGCTCCGGCAGGGCCTTGAGCAACAGTTGCTCAAGTTTTATCCAGTTCATTTACGGCCTCTTACCCGTTGTCGTATCAGCCATTCAATGGCAAACATCAGGCCGATCAATCCGTAGGAGATCAGGCCGGTGTACAACATCCACCAATGCAGCGGCGCCCACAGGGTCAGGAGCGCGGCGCACAAACCGTTGCAGAAGAAAAACACGCTCCAGGCCACGGTGACCTGGCGGGTGTAGCGGATCGCCTCGGGCGGCAGGTGCGGCTCGCGCAGTCGCGCCAGGCGCTCGACCATCGGCGGCCCGTATTTCAGGCTCAGGCTGAACAGCACCAGCATGAAGCCGCTGATCAGCACCGGATACCAGCGCAGCAACAGCGGACTGTCGAACAGCGCCAGCAGCAGGCAGAACCCGATCGCCACGCAGGCCATCCAGCGGCTGCCGGGCTTGCGTTCGCCGGTCAGCGCGCGCGCCAGCCACAGCCCGCCCAGCAGCAGTCCGAACTGCCACGGGGCAAAGTGCTCCATGCCGAAATACACCGCAAAGGGGTACAGCAGCCCCGCCAGCAGCAGGCCGAGGCCGATCAATCGGCTCATGCGGCCGGTTGAACCAGACGGTAGACCGCCTCGACCACGTCACCGACGGTGCGCACCGATTTGAATTCTTCGGCGGCGATTTTCTTGCCGGTCTGGCGTTTGATGTGATCGATCAGGTCGACCGCGTCGATGCTGTCGATCTCCAGATCCTGATACAGGTTGGACTCCAGGCTGATCCGCGCCGGATCCAGTTCGAACAGCTCGACCAAGGCATCGCGCAGGGTGTTGAAAATGTCGTCACGAGTTTGCATGGTCCGGTCTCAAGCTGCCTGTTTTGCCGTGACGAACGCCGCAAGGCTCGCCACATTGGTGAAGTGGTTACGGGTGTCTTTGGCGTCGGCGTCGATCTTGATACCGTACTTTTTCTGGATCGCCAGACCCAGTTCCAGTGCGTCGACCGAATCCAGGCCCAGGCCTTCGCCGAACAGCGTCTGCTCGTCGCCGATGTCGTCGACGCTGATGTCTTCGAGGCCCAGGGCGTCGATGATCAGCAGTTTTATTTCACGGTGCAGATCGCTCATCTTCGGCGAGCTCCTTAATGTAGTAAGAGTGCAAATAATCATTGAGCTTGCGCGAGGCCTGCGGTGCCGGGCCTTGCGTGGCGAAAGTCTGTGGATCTATATCGGCCCCGACACGAAAACTGAAGTGCACGCGGCGGTGGGGGATGCGATACCAGGGTTCGGCCTTGGTCAGGGTGGTCGGATTGACCTTGATGACCACTGGCGTAAGGATTTTCGCACCGCGCAGGGCAATCGCTGCAGCCCCCCGATGAAAGGCTGGCGCCTGACCAGGTTGAGTGCGCGTGCCCTCGGGGAAAATGATCAGGGTCTGGCCGTTTTGCAGGGACTCGGCGGCAGCGTCGAGCATGTCCATGCTGCCGTCGTTGCTGATGTATTCGGTACTGCGCAGCGGGCCGCGGGTGAAGGGGTTTTCCCACAGGCTTTTCTTCACCACGCAATTGGCCTGGCGCACCAGGCCGATCAGGAACACCACGTCGATCAGCGACGGGTGGTTGGCGATGATCATCTGCCCTGGACGCCCGAGGCGTTCGGCCCCTTGAATGTCATAAGTCAGCACACCGGTGCGGGCCATGAACCGCACGAAAAACCAGAACAGCCGACTGACGGTTTGCCGTGCGCGCTGACGATGCCTGAGCGCGTCACCCGGCAAACAGCCGAGCAGCGGAAATACCAGCAAGCGTAGGCACAGCCCGCCGAGCCCGAACAGGGTGAAACTGGCGGCGGTGGCCAGCAAGCGCCAGTAATAGGCGTCGCGGTTCTTCTCGGTCACGGGTTGCGTTGCCAGGTCCATACACGATTTTTCCAGGCATGTTGGCAATGGGTTTGCTGACCGAGCAGGGCGCGCAACAGATTCAGCGCGTGGGGCCAGTGCGCTTTGGACACTGTTTCCTGGCCGCTGTTCAGGGTCAGCCGCCAGTCGGTACCGGGGGTGAGCAGCAGACCCAGCGCATAAGGGAACGGCACGTCGTCGACCCACTGCGAATAGGCCTCGGGCGGCTGTTCTTCGGTGATGATCAGCAGCACCGCGGGAGCGCCTTCAGCGAGCAGGGCGGAGGCTTCGATGATGCCGTGTTCCAGGCCATCGCCTGCGGCCGCCAGTGCAGTCATTTCGCTGTTTTCACCGCGCATGATCGACCACAGACCAATGATCGCGTTGTGCACCGACAGGCTGAACTGGGTCGGCGACAACGGCTCGTCCTTGGCCAGATCACTGAGGATCTCGAAGGTGCGCGGGGTTTCGCCGTGTCGTGAAACAAACACCAGCGGCAGGTTTTCCCGTCCGTCGGCCAGCGGCCAGCCGACACTGAACGCCATCCGCGCCAGACGGCTGAGGCGTCGGCGCTGCATGGCTGGCAGAAACGACACATCGGGCGCGGCATCGCTGCTCGGGAGTACGACCGGTTGTCGGCTCCAGGCCTGCCACGCGTCCACGCTGTCGAGCCCCGGGGCCCACGCGCGCCATTGGGCGATGTTGAAGTTGATCACGGATGTTCATCCCGCCCCTGCGGGCTTTTATGACGCTTTGAGTCGCCAGGGCCGCGGCTGACCTGAGGTGGCGCATGGCGCCGGGTGGCGCGCATTATCCCGGTGCGACGAGTGTGTAGCAAATGTTGGTTACGTTTTACGCAACGAAATGTACCGAGTGGTTCGTGGAAAAAATGTCATTTGGCCATTATCCGGATCGTGCGGGATTTGTCTGTCGGGCATATCAGCGCACTCGGGAGGTTTTTACCCGCCGTGCCCGCTGATTTTTGCGCCTGACTCTGTAGTCCGCTTCGTTGAAGGTAGCGAAGCGCACGCACAGGCAACTACACTCGGTCATTCTTTGATACACGGAGGTTTTGTCATGCGGCGCGTGGTGTTCAATCAGAAAGGTGGCGTGGGCAAATCCAGCATTGCCTGCAATCTGGCAGCGGTGAGTGCCAGCGAGGGCTATCGCACGCTGTTGGTCGACCTCGATGCCCAGGCCAACTCCACTCAGTACCTGACGGGGCTCACCGGCGATGACATACCGATGGGCATTGCCGATTTCTTCAAGCAAACCTTGTCATCTGGGCCGTTCTCGAAGAAAAACCAGGCCGACATCTACGAAACCCCGTTCGAAAACCTGCACATCATCACCGCTACCGCTGAGCTGGCCGACCTGCAGCCCAAGCTTGAGGCCAAACACAAGATCAACAAGCTGCGTAAGTTGCTGGACGAGTTGTCGGAAGATTACGACCGGATCTACCTCGACACGCCGCCGGCGCTGAATTTTTATGCAGTGTCGGCATTGATTGCCGCCGATCGTGTGCTGATTCCCTTCGATTGCGACAGCTTCTCGCGGCAGGCGCTGTACGGCCTGCTGGCGGAGATCGGAGAGTTGAAGGAGGACCACAACGAAGGTCTGGAAGTCGAAGGCATCGTGGTCAACCAGTTCCAGGCCCGGGCCAGCCTGCCGCAGCAGATGCTTGATGAGTTGATCGCTGAAGGTTTGCCGGTGCTGCCGGTGTACTTGAGCAGCTCGGTGCGCATGCGCGAGTCGCACCAGGCCAGCACCCCGCTGATCCACCTCGACCCGAGGCATAAACTGACGCAGCAATTTGTCGAACTGCACAACCTGCTCGAAGACCATTGATCCCTGAGCTACTCAGATCACCTGTAGGAGTGAGCCTGCTCGCGATGGCGTCCTGTCTGCGAGCATCTGAGTTGCCTGAAAAGACGCCATCGCGAGCAGGCTCACTCCTACAATTGAATTTGTGTTGGGTCAGATGCCCTGGCTACGCAGCCACGCCATCAACTGTGGCAACGGAAACGCCCCGCTCTGGCGCGCCACCTCCCGCCCGTTCTTGAACAGAATCAGGCTCGGAATCGAACGGATCCCCAACTGCGCCGACAACTGCTGATTGGCCTCGCTGTCGAGCTTGGCCAAGCGGCACTTGCCCGCCAACTGCGCGGCCGCCTGCTCGAATACCGGCGCAAAGGACTTGCACGGCCCACACCAGTCCGCCCACACATCCACCAACAACGGCAGATCCCCTTTGATCTGGCTGGCGTAATCGCCTTGCTTGAGTTCGAACGGCTTGCTCAGCAGCACCGCGGATTTGCAGCGCCCGCATTTTGGCTGGTCGGCGAGGCGTTCGGCGGGGATGCGGTTGAGGCCGTTGCAGGCGGGGCAGGGGATGAGGAGTGGAGTGGTCATGACGGGCTCGGTTTAAGTTGATATCTCGTACGACTGATCTGGAGTCGTACGAGGCGTTTATCAAGGTTGAATCCGGAGCCTCAAGACGAACAACTGATCTCCAGATGCTTGCCCCACTCCGGCGGCCGCTCGGCATAACCTTCCATCCCCGGCTGCTCGTCGAACGGCGTGCTCAGCACCGCATGCAGCCGGCGCACTTCTGAGTAGTCGCCTTGCTCGGCGGCATCGATAGCCTTCTGCGCCAAGTAGTTGCGCAGGATGTACAGCGGATTGACCGCGTGCATCCGCGCCCGGCGTTGCTGCTGATCGCTGTCGCCATCGCGGGCAACGCGCGCCACGTAACGCTCGGCCCAGGCATCGAAGCCTTTGATGTCGACGAAGTCATCGCGCAAGCGGGCGACAGCCTGCTCTGCGGACTCTTCGCCGAGATGGCGGAAGAACAGCGTGTAATCGACGCCGCTGTTCTGCATCAGTTGCAACAGGTCTTCGAGCAGTTTCTGGTCGTCATCCTCGGCGCTGGTGAAACCGAGGCGGCGGCGCATCAGGTCGAGGTAGTGCGCCTGGAACAACGGCAGGTACAAACCGAGGGTTTCGCGCAGGGCTTCGACGCTGATGAACGGCGTCAGGGCCTGGGCTAGAGCGCTGAGGTTCCACTGGCCGATCGGCACCTGGTTGCTGAACGAGTAGCGGCCCTGATCATCCGAGTGGTTGCAGATGAAGTTGGCGTCAAAGTCGTCGAGGAAGGCGAACGGGCCGAAGTCGAAGGTGATGCCGAGGATCGACATGTTGTCGGTGTTCATCACCCCGTGACAGAAGCCGTAGGCCTGCCACTTGGCGATCAGTTCGGCATTGCGCTCGACGATCTCGCGGAACATCGCCAGATACGGTTCCGGTTGCTCCAGGCACTCGGGATAGTGCATCGCCAATACGTGTTCGCCGAGCAACTTCTGCTGCTCGGGACGCTTGGTGTAGTAGAAGTATTCGAAGTGGCCGAAGCGCACATGGCTTGGCGCCAGACGCAGCACCATCGCCGCGCGTTCCTGCTTTTCGCGCCACACCGGAGTGTCGGAGCCAATCACGCAGGCGGCACGTGAAGACGGGATGTTCAGCGCGTGCAGCGCCTCGGAGGCGAGAAACTCACGAATCGACGAACGCAGCACCGCGCGGCCATCGCCCATGCGCGAAAACGGCGTCTGCCCGGCGCCCTTCAGATGCAGGTCCCAGTGTTCACCGGCGTTGTTGTAGACCTCGCCGAGCAACAACCCGCGACCATCGCCCAGTTGTGGCGTGTAGCCGCCGAACTGATGCCCGGAATAGACCATCGCCCGTGGCTCGGCATCCGCCCATAACTTGTGGCCGCCGAACAGTTCAGCGAATTCCTGAGTCTCAGCGGTTGCCGGGTCGAGATCGAGCAAGGCCAGGGCCGCAGGGCTGGCGACGACCAGGCGCGGGTTGTCGATCGGCTCGGGCAGCACATGGGCGGAGAACGAATCGCCGAGGCGGGCGAAGCGATTGTCGAAGGTCAGTTCGTCGAGGGCTTTCAAGGGCCGGCTCCAGCAGAATGTCCGAGCATTCTGCTGGGATCAGACCGGTTAGTCGAGTTTGGCCGGCGGCGGCTCTTGCAGCGGCTTTTGCTCGGCGTCGATCGGAACGATGGTTTTGTTCTCGTCCTCGATGGGCACCAACTTGTATTCCTGACCGTGGAGGTTCTTCAGGTACACCTCCATCTGGCGGAACGAGATGTTGATGTGCTGCTTCTTGAACTCGCGGTTGATGAAGCGGTTCACTTCGTCGATCACCGGGTTGCGGTCACCGAGGTCGCGCACATGCATGCGCAATTCGTGGTCGAGGGTGCTTTCGCCGAAGTTGAGGAAGTACACGTGCGGCTCGGGCTCTTTGAGCACGCGCGGGTTTTCCCGGGCGGCCTTGAGCAACAGTTCCTTGACCAGATCCAGGTCGGAGCCGTAGTCCACGCCGAGTTTCAGGGTGACGCGGGTGATGGTGTCGGTCAGCGACCAGTTGATCAGTTGCCCGGTGATGAACGTCTTGTTCGGGACAATGATGTCCTTGCGGTCGAAGTCGGTGATGGTCGTGGCGCGGATGCGGATCTTGCTCACCGTGCCCGACAGGTTGCCGATGGTGATGGTGTCGCCGATCCGCACCGGACGCTCGAACAGGATCATGATGCCGGAGATGAAGTTGGCGAAGATCTCCTGCATACCGAAACCGAGGCCGACCGACAGCGCCGCCACCAGCCATTGCAACTTGTCCCAGCTGACGCCGAGGGTCGACAGGGTCGAGACAAAACCGACACCGGCGATCACGTAAGACAGCAGCGTCGTGGTCGCATAGGCGCTGCCCTGCGCCAGATTGAGTTTCGACAGCACGAACACTTCGAGCAGACCCGGCAGGTTGCGGGCGAGGGCGAAGGTGATGCCGATGATGATCAGCGCGCCGAGCATGTCGCCGATGCTGATCGGCACCATGCTCATGTTCGCGCCAGTGCCGCTGGTGTATTCGTAGAGGGTGATGTTGTCGAGGTACGAGAACACCGAGATCAGGTCGGCCCAGACCCAGTACAGCGCGGCGATGAAACCGCCGAGCAGTGCCAGACGGATCAGGCGCAGCGACTGTTCGTTGACCTTTTCGATGTCCAGGGTCGGCTCTTCGATCACCGCTTCGCCGTCGCCGGCCTCTTTCGCGGCCTGGCGCTTGGCCAGGGCGCGCTGGTAGGCCAGGCGGCGTGCGGCGACCGCCAGACCACGGACGAAGGTAGCCTCGATCACCAGCCAGAACATCAGCAGGTACAGGGTGTTGATCAACCGGTCGCTGAGTTTCAGCGCGGTGTAGTAGTAGCCGAAGCACACCGCGACGAACAGGGCGATTGGCAGCAGGGTGAACATCACGCCCACGGCCCTGCGGAACAATGAGGTGTTTTCGTGGGCCGGACTGCTGATCAGCAGACGGCTGAGCAGCCATGCCATCAGGGCGTAGCAGGTCAATACCACCGGCATGCCGAGCACGTCGTCAGCCAGCGCTGCCGGTTGCAATTCGGCCACCGCCACCACGGTCACCAGCGCCATCACCACCAGCCCGAGACGACGGATCCAGCCCTGAAGGAATTCGACCTGCGGTTTGTCCCAGCGGAAGTGCAACTCCGCCACACCGCCCGGCGAGAGAATCCGGTAAGCGGTGTAGAACACCAGCCACGCCTGGCCCATTTGCAGCAACGCCGCGCCCATGTTGGCGTTTTGCCCGCGGGCATCGATCTGCAAGGCCAGACCGCACAGGCCCAGGCCCAGCGCTACCGGCATCGCCAGCAAAATGTTGATCAGAATCGCCTGGGGCGTATGCCACTGGCTGTCACGCTTGAAGTGCCCGATGTCCTGGTGAACCTTGTTCAGGCGTGCGTACAGCGCCTTGCGCCGCCACAGTAGAGCGCCGATCAGCAAGGCCAGCGGCAGGAATAGCAACGGGCGCTGGGTCAGGCCGTCGGTCAGCTCGCTCAGGCTCGATGCCAGCGGCAAGGTGTCGATCTGGCGCTTGAGCCGCTCTGGCACGCCGCGAATCCATTCCGCGTCCAGCGGCTTGTTGCTGGGGATCCAGAACATCTGCTCGTCGAGAGTCGCACGCAGGCTTTGCGCGGTGCTCAGCAGTTGTTTCTGGTTGAGTTGCAGGGTGATCGATTCGTTGAGCACCGCGCTCAGTTCGCGGTTCAGGCGCTCCAGCAGGTCGGCGCGGGTGTTGGCCAGTTCCATCAGGCTCTTGCGCAACTGCGGGGTGACTTGTTCCGGCGGCTGGGTGGAAAGCAGGTTGTCGACGTAGGTCGCCGGATTGCTCAGGAGTTCGCGCTGCTGGCTGACTTCGAACTGATACAGGCGAATGTCGGCGATCTGGTCCGCCAGATCGCGGTCGACCTTGAGCCGGGGCAGCGCCTGTTTCTGCTTATAGAGAATCTTCGACAGCAGCAGACTGCCCTTGAGCACGTTGATCTGCTCGTCGAGGGCCGAATCGCTCTGGGTCAGGCTGTCGAGTTGCTGTTTGGTCTGCAGGTTCTGCTGGGTGACTTCGTTGAGGCGGTCAGTGCTTTTGAGCAGGTAGTCGGAGAGCTTGAGGTTGGCTGCACTTTCGGTGGCGAGCAGGCTGCTGCCGCCGGCCTTCTGCGCCTCGATCGACTGCTGAGTGACAGTTTCCTGAGATTGCGCCAGACGCTTCTGGTTGATCAGAGTCTGCAGTTCCTGGATCTCGCGATCGAGACGGTCGGATTTCTCCGAGAGCAGGTCGTGCTGACTGTTGCCCAGATCCTGCAGCTGGCTGTTGCCCGCCAGTTCCTGGCGGCGCAGCGGAATCAGTGAGTTCAACGCGGCGAGCTCGGCGTTCAACTGGTCGCGCTGCTCGGCGCTGACGGTCTTGCCCGCATCCTTGCCGGACTTGAGGATGTTGTTGATCTGCTGGATGCGCGTCTGGCTGGCAGAGATTTCCGCCTGCGCACGCTCGGGACGGGTCTGGGCAGTGATGATCAGGCTGTTGGCATCGGCCAGGGCCTTTTGCAGGTCGCTTTGCTGGGTCGAGCGATCGGTGAGGATCTGCTCCAGCTGCTGGATCGACTCTTTGGTGAAGCGCTGCGCCACCGGCACCACTGGCGTGGCCTTGAGGCGCGTCAGTTCGCGAGTGTTCTCGATGGTCTGCCGAGGGGCGGAGGCCAGTTGCTGCTTGAGGTCGATCAGCTTCTGGTCGTAATCACGCCGGCTGTTGAGTTGATTGAGCGTAGTTTGCAGGACCGTCTGCAGGCTCTTTTTGTCGGCATCCGGCAGTTTGCTGTCGGCCAGTTTGTCGAGGCTGGCCTGCACGGCTTCGCTGGACGGCGGTTCGGCGGCGTAGAGCGGGCCGACGGAAAGACTCAGGCCCAGCAGGGCCGCGAAAAAGAAAGAGCGCAGGGTAGGCATAGAGACCGGTCAAGCAAGTGAGAGTGGACGCAGTTTAGAGGAAGAGACCGGGGCCCGGGCGACTTCCTTCGGGGAATCTGACGCCCACTTTGCCGATCTTGTTCCCGTCCATGACCGCGACCGTCCAGTGAGTGTTGTTCCACTCCACCTGGTCGCCAACGATCGGTGCACCCCCGACCTTATGGGCAATGAACGCACCCAGGGTCATGTCCGGATCGATGCCTTCGGCCGGTAGGCCATACAGCGCGGCAACCGCTTTAAGCTGGGCGTCTCCTTCGAGCACGAAGTCGCCGAAGAAGCGCAGATCGAGGCCGCGTTGCGGCGCCTGGCTGAACAGTTTTCCGAGCGCTGGCAAGTTGTGTTCATGGCCGATAACACACAGCAAATCATCGACTTCCAGCACCGTACTACCCGACGGATGGAGCAGTTGCTGGCCACGAAACAGGGCGGCGATACGTGTGCCTTCGGGCATTTTCAGCTCGCGCAGGGGCGAACCGATGCACCATTTCTCGGCGCCGAGCTTGTAAACGAACAGCTCCCACTCGCTGGTGATGTGCACTTCCAGTGCCGAACGGGAAATCGGCGCCGGCTCCGGCGGGACCGTCACCTTCAACAGTTTGGCCACCCACGGCAGGCTCGTGCCCTGCACCAGCAGCGACACCAGCACAATGAAGAACGCGAGGTTGAAGTACAGCTGCGCATTCGGCAACCCGGCCATCAGCGGGAACACCGCGAGAATGATCGGTACCGCGCCGCGCAACCCGACCCAGGAAATAAACGCTTTCTCGCGGCCGTGGAACGCCTTGAACGGCAGCAGGCCGACCAGTACCGACAGCGGCCGGGCGAACAGAATCATCCATAGCGCCAGACCCAGCGCCGGCAAGGCGATCGGCAGCAAGTCATGCGGAGTGACCAGCAGCCCCAGCACCAGGAACATGCCGATCTGCGCCAGCCACGCCATGCCGTCGAGCATGTGCAGAATGCCGTGACGGCTGCGCACCGGGCGGTTGCCGATCACCAGACCGCACAGGTACACCGCGAGGAAGCCGCTGCCGTGCAGGGCGTTGGTCAGGGCGAACACCACCAGGCCGCCGGCGATCACCAGAATCGGGTACAGGCCGGTAGCGAGGTTGATCCGGTTGACCAGTTGCAGCATCAGCCAGCCACCGCCCAGACCGATCACGCCACCGATACCGAATTCGCGGATCAGGTGGGTCAACAGGCTCCAGTGCAGGCCGGTCTGGCCGCTGGCGAGCATGTCGATCAGGGTCACGGTGAGAAACACCGCCATCGGGTCGTTGCTGCCGGATTCGATTTCCAGGCTGGCGGTCACCCGTTCGTTGAGGCCCTTGCCGCCGAGCAGCGAGAACACTGCGGCGGCGTCCGTGGAGCCGACGATGGCGCCGATCAGCAGGCCCTGGATCAGGTTCAGGTCGAACAGCCATGCCGCGGCCATACCGGTCAGCCCGGTGGTGATCAACACCCCGACCGTCGCCAGCGACAGCGCCGGCCACAGGGCCACGCGGAAACTCGAGACCCGCGTGCGCAAGCCGCCGTCGAGGAGGATCACCGCCAGTGCGAGGTTGCCGACCAGATAGGCCGTCGGGTAGTTATCGAAAATGATCCCGCCGCCATCGACCCCGGCGGCCATGCCGACCGCAAGAATAATGACCAGAATCGGGATGCCGAGACGGGAGGAAAGTGAGCTGACAAGAATGCTCGCACCTACCAGCAACGCGCCGATCAAGAACAGGCTGTTGATGGTCGTCGCATTCAAAGGCAGTACTCCAGAAGCGTAAAGACGGGCACAAACTGACCATGCAGTCTGCGTGCCAGCGATTCTAACCTGTTGAAATGTGATGCTGTCAAAAAGCTTTTTACGCTATGGGATTTGAGGTATGGGTTCGGCTGGGGATCGCTACCCTCACCCTAGCCCTCTCCCGGAGGGAGAGGGGACCGACCGCGGGGTTTGTTCAAGTTACACCGACCTGCAATATCGAGCCGAACTCAAAATCTGCAAAGCTCCCAATGTGCTCCCTTTCCCCCTCTCCCTCTGGGAGAGGGCTGGGGTGAGGGGCTTTTGACCTTGATCTGAAAATTTATAGGCTGAACCGCCCAACCATGTTGTTCAGATCCAGCGCCAGGCGCGACAGCTCGTTGCTCGCCGCACTGGTCTGATTCGCGCCGGTAGCCGATTGCACCGACAGGTCGCGGATGTTCACCAGGTTGCGATCCACTTCGCGGGCCACTTGTGCCTGTTCTTCAGCGGCGCTGGCGATCACCAGATTGCGCTCGTTGATCTCGACGATCGCGGTATTGATGGTGTCCAGCGACATCCCGGCACCCCGCGCGATGTTCAGCGTCGATTCGGCGCGCTCGGTGCTGTTGCGCATCGAATCCACGGCGTGTTCGGTGCCGCTCTGGATGCTGCCGATCATGCGTTCGATTTCGCTGGTCGACTGCTGGGTGCGATGGGCCAAGGCACGAACCTCGTCCGCCACCACAGCAAAACCGCGACCGGCTTCACCGGCACGGGCCGCTTCAATCGCCGCGTTCAGGGCCAACAGGTTGGTCTGATCCGCCAGGCCACGAATCACGTCCAGCACCTTGCCGATGTCACGGGATTCATTCGCCAGATCGCCGATCAGGGTCGCGGTGCTCTGTACGTCGGCGCTCATGCGTTCGATGGCGCTGACGGTTTCCTGTACCAGGTCACGGCCGTCGCCGGCCGAAGTGGTGGCGTTCTTCGAGGCTTCCGAAGTGCTCACCGCATTGCGCGCGACTTCTTCCACGGCGCTGGTCATCTCGTTGACCGCGGTGGCGGCCTGTTCGATTTCGTTGTTCTGCTGGGTCAGGCCGCGGGCGCTTTCGTCGGTGACGCTGTTCAGTTCTTCAGCGGCGGAAGCCAGTTGGGTGGCCGAGCCGGAAATGCGCTGCAAGGTGTCGCGCAACCTCGATTGCATCTTGGCCATGGCAGCCAGCAGACGCCCGGCTTCGTCGGTGCCGTCGACGTGGATCGGTTGGGTCAAGTTACCTTCGGCGATGGTTTCCGCCGCGTCCAGCGCTTTGGAAATCGGCTTGGTGATGCTGATGGTCAGCAGCCAGGCGAACAGGAAGGTCAGGCCGGTCGCCACGACCAGCAGGGTGACCACCAGATTGAACGCCGAGGAATACTGGTCGACCGCCTCTTGATTGGTCTGGCTGATCTGCTCGCCGTTGATCTGCATCAGGCGGTTGAGCACGGTGTTCATCGCTTCGGAGTTGTTCAGCAACTCGGTGTTGAGCAGGTTGCGCAACTCGTCCACCTGATTGTTGCGCGACAGGCTCTTCATCCGGTCTTCGATCTGACGGTACTGGCCGAGCAACTGCACATATTGATCGTAGGCCGCGCGTTCCTGCGGGCCGCTGATCAACGGCTCATAGGCCGATTGGGCAGCGCGGATCTGCTGGTTGCGGGTGTCCAGCAGTTCCATGGTCTTCTGCTGTACGTCCGGCTCGCGATTGACCAGCAAGCGGTAGGACAGCACCCGCAGGCGCAAGGTCAGTTGGGTGAACTCGTCGAGGTTCTTGATGCTCGGCACGCTGCTGTTGGTGATGTCCTCGGCAGCGCCGCGGATTTTGCTCATCTGGTTCAGGGCGAACACGCCTAGAATCAGCATCAGGCCGCCGATCAGGGCGAAGCCGGTGAACGCCCGGGGGGCGATATTCATATTGCGAAGGGACATGGTGCGGATACCAAAAAGGGCCGCATCCATGCGGGCTGAGACTGCTGTATGGATGACTTATCGGTCATACGACTAAAGTCTTGAGGCACTGTGCGTATTTGTCGCATATGGGCCTGAGCGACGAAGTGCAGGAACCAGATCGGCAGATCACAGTCTTTTAAACTCGCGAGAACGGTCGGCCGCCAGGAAAATCAAGGCCTTGCGCCGGTATAACCCTGGCATCCGCAGTGACTTTTCTTTATCGTACGCGCCCTTTGAAAAACGCCTGGAAGATCAAAATGTTGGAAGCATCCCTCAGCCAATTGGAACAGCTCGTCAGCGACCTGGTGCAACAGAACCAGACCCTCACGCAAACCAACCAGACCCTGTCCACGGAACTGGCCCAGGCCAAGGATGAAAACGAAAGCCTGCAACTGAGCCTGATGGAACAGGAAGAGAAGCACGGCGCCACCGCAGCGCGCATCCAGGCTCTGGTTGATCGCGTCAACGCAGGCCCTGTCAGCGCATGAACCACGGCACCGCAGGGGTAAAAGTCATCTCCATTCTCGGGGAGGACTATTCGATCAAGGCACCGGCCGGGGAAGAACAGACCCTGCTGGACGCCGCACTGATGCTCAAGGCCGCCCTGGCCGACACCAAACGCAAATACCCGACGCTGATCGGTGACCGCTTGCTGGTGCTGGCAGCGATGAACCTGTGCTCGCAGCAGATCGAAATGAAGAAGCAGCATCAGGCAGAACTCGACCGTTACCAAGAGCAAGTCAGCGCCACGGTCGACACCATCGCCAAGACCATCAATCAGGGCTGATGGGGTTGCGCACAACCAAAGAATAAATTGTCGATCAGGTTGTATACAATCGGCACGGCTGTTGCATTGTTTCGGCCACTTATTCTTTGGGGGTGCTCCATGCAGTTGTGGCGACGCAGTATTCAATGGCAGCTGATTCTCAGCATGGGCACCGCCCTGCTGGTCAGCATCCTGATCGTGGTTGGCATTTATACCCTGGTGGTCAACCGCCTCGCCCAGAGCTATCTGGTCGAACAAGCGCTGCCGTCGAGCATCGAAGCGACGCGCAACGACATCGAACGCATCCTCGTCCAGCCGCTGACCGCCGCCAAAGACATCGCCAGCAACAGCATGGTGCGCGATTGGCTGGCCTCGGGTGAAGACAGCAGCAAAACGGCGGCCTTCGCGCAGTATCTGGAAGGCATCCGCGCCGAACATAAAGCTTTCACCGCGTTGATCATCGGCACCGACTCCAATCACTACATCACCGAAAAGGGCCTGGATCGCACCCTCAGTCGGACCAAACCGGCCGATGCCTGGTTTTATTCCTTCCTCGACAGCCATCAGCCGCGCACCCTGAACATCGACAACGATGGCGCCACCGGAGAATTGGCACTGTTCATCGACTTGAAGGTCGAGCAGGCCGGCAAAGTTGTCGGCGTCGCGGGACTCGGCCTAAGCATGAAAGAGCTGTCGGAGTTGATCCACAACTTCAGCTTTGGCGAGCGCGGCAAGGTCTATCTCGTGCGTTCCGACGGTTTGATCCAGGTTCATCCCGAAGCGCAGTTCAGTGGCAAGCGCACCCTCACGGAGCAGATCGGTGCGTCGGCGGCGCAAGCGGTCATGGGTCAAAAAGTTGCCACCAACAGTTCCTTCCAGCGCGATGGCGAAGACTTCCTCGCCTTCAGCCTGCCGCTGCGCGATCTGGGCTGGACGCTGGTGGCCGAAGTGCCGCAATCGCAGATCTACGCCGAAGCCCGCAAGGCGATGTGGATGAGCGGCGGCATCGGTCTGGCGGTGGCACTGGTGTGCCTGGCGCTGGTGGTGTGGCTGGCCCAAGGGCTGGTGCGACCGATTCGTCAGGTAACAGCCGCGCTGGTAGCGATCGGTAGCGGCGGTGGAGATTTGACCCATCGGTTAGATTCCAGCCGCGCCGATGAGCTGGGCGATCTCGCGCGCGGCTTCAACCGCTTTCTCGACAGCCAGCGCGGGCTGATCGGCGAAGTGCTGACCACCAGCGAGCGTCTGCGCACAGCAGTCGGCCAAGTGGCGAAAGTGGTGGAAAACACCGCCGAACGCTCCGGGCGCCAGCAGGAAATGACCGACATGGTCGCCACGGCGGTGCATGAGATGGGCCTGACCGTGCAGGAAATCGCGCAGAACGCCGGCAACGCCGCGCTGGCTTCACAAACTGCTCGCGATGAAGCGCTGCAGGCGCGGGAAGTGGTCGGTGGCTCGATCCGTCATATCGAAAGCATGTCCGATGAGATTGGTGTGGCGGCGGGCGCGGTGGGTGAGCTGGCGCATCAGGTGGCGTCGATCGATTCGGTACTGGCGGTGATTCGCGGCGTGTCCGAGCAGACCAACTTGCTGGCGCTCAACGCGGCGATTGAAGCGGCGCGCGCCGGAGATATGGGGCGCGGGTTTGCCGTGGTGGCGGATGAAGTGCGCACCTTGGCGCGCAGGACTCAGGCGTCTACCGACGAAATCCAGCAAATGATCGGCAGCCTCAAACAAGGCGCAGAGAATGCCGTGTCATCGATGCGCACCGGGCAGGCGGCGACCGGCACCGGGGTTGAGTCGAGCCAGCGTACTGGCGCGTCGTTGACCGCGATTACTGGGCAGGTCGAGCGCATCAGCGACATGAACCATCAGGTTGCGACGGCGACCGAAGAGCAATCGGCGGTGACTGAAGAGATCAACCGCAACGTGCAGGGAATTTCCGATCTGGCCCGGGCCACGGCCGGAGAGGTGAGGGCGTGTCGCGAGGATTGTCAGATGTTGCAGCGGTTGGCGGATGATCTGGCAAGGCAGATGGGTGGGTTCAAGTTGAGCTGAGTGCTGAGTCTGAAAGCCCCTCACCCTAGCCCTCTCCCGGAGGGAGAGGGGACTGACCGAGCCGTCTCTCGCTATACATCGACCTGAAAACGCCAGTCGATTATGGATTCGGTAGACCTCTTTCAGGTCGATGGAGTATTCAAGCATACCCTGTTCGGCCCCCTCTCCCTCCGGGAGAGGGCTGGGGTGAGGGTTGGCTCTCAGAACCACCCATCCTGCATCGCCAGGCACGCATCATCCCGCGCCTCCAGCAACGCCAGCTCATGGTGACAGCCCGGCACTTCCCACGTCAGGAAATACCGCGCCGCCTGTAGCTTGCCCTTATAGAAGTCAGCATCCGCCGCATTGCCTTTGGCCAAGCCTTCCTCAGCCCGAATCGCCTGCTCCAGCCAGCGCCAGCCAATCACCGTGTGCCCGAACACCTTCAGGTACAGCGCCGAATTCGCCAGGCTGCTGTTGACCTTGCCCTGCGCCAGATCGGTCAGCAGGCCGATGGTGACTGTTTGCAGGCGAGCCACCAATTGCTCCAGTGGCTCACGCAGTGCGGTCAACGATTCGTACGCGGTCGCGCGCTCGGCAGTGTTGGCGATCAGGCGGATCAGTTGCTTGAGCCCAGCGCCGCCGTTCTGCGCCAGTTTGCGCCCGAGCAAGTCCAGCGACTGAATGCCGTGGGTGCCTTCGTGGATCGGGTTCAGGCGGTTGTCGCGGTAGTACTGTTCCACCGGGTATTCGCGGGTGTAACCGTGACCGCCGAGAATCTGGATCGCCAGTTCGTTGGCCTTCAGGCAGAACTCCGACGGCCAGGATTTGACGATCGGCGTCAGCAAGTCCAGCAGCTCGTGGGCCTGTTTGCGCTCTGCTTCGGTTTCCAGCGTGGTGGTGTCATCGAACAGCCGCGCCGCGTACAGACCGAGGTCAAAGGCCCCTTCGACGTAGGATTTTTGCGTCAGCAGCATGCGTCTTACATCGGCGTGCTGAATGATCGCCACTGGCGCGGTGCTCGGATCCTTGCTGTCCGGGACTCGGCCTTGCGGGCGTTCGCGGGCGTATTCCAGCGAGTACAGGTAACCGGCGTAGCCGAGCATCACCGCGCCCATGCCGACGCCAATCCGCGCCTCGTTCATCATCTGGAACATGTAGCTCAAACCATGGTGCGGCTTGCCCACCAGATAGCCGACGCATTCGCCGTTATCGCCGAAGTTCAGCGCGGTGGAAGTGGTGCCGCGCCAGCCCATCTTGTGGAACAGCCCGGCCAGCAGCACATCGTTGCGCTCGCCGAGGCTGCCGTCATCGTTGACCAGAAATTTCGGCACGATGAACAGCGAAATACCCTTCACCCCCGGCGGCGCGTCCGGCAGCTTGGCCAGGACCATGTGCACGATGTTTTCCGACAGCGGGTGATCGCCGCCGGAAATGAAGATCTTGTTGCCCTTGAGCCGATAAGTGCCGTCAGACGCCGGCTCGGCGCGGGTACGAATATCCGACAGCGACGAGCCGGCGTGCGGTTCGGTCAGGGCCATGGTGCCGAAGAAGCGCCCGTCGATCATCGGTTGCAGGAAGCGCTGTTTCTGCTCGTCGGTGCCGAAGCTTTCGATCAGATTGGCCGCGCCCATGGTCAGGAACGGGTAGGAAGTGGTCGCCGCGTTCGCCGCTTGAAAGTGCGCAAAGCAGGCTTGCGACAGCAGCGTCGGCAGTTGCATGCCGCCGGCTTCGAAGCTGCGCGCGGCATTGAGGAAGCCCGCCTCGAGGAACGCGTCCACCGCCGGTTTGACTTCGGGAATCAGCATCGCCTGACCGTTCTCATAACGCGGCTCGTTCTCGTCGCCCTTGCGGTTGTGCGGTGCGAAGTATTTCTCGGCGATGCTGCGCGCGGTGCCGATGGCCGCGTCGAAGGTCTCGCGGTTGTGTTCGGCGAAGCGCTCACGCCGGGTCAGGCCCTCGGCATCGAGGACTTCGTACAGCTCGAAAGCCAGATTACGGGAACTGAGCAGCGTCTCGGACATGGCGGCCTACCTGAACATTGGGATTGGGCCGAGTCTAGGCTTGCTGATAAAGGCTGAATACGATGATTGATAACGGTGATGTCAGGGCCGAGCACCGACTTAACAAACACCCCGAAACAACTGTGGGAGCGGGCTTGCTCGCGAATGCGGTGGATCAGTCACTGGAGATGTCGACTGACACAACGCCTTCGCGAGCAAGCCCGCTCCCACATGGGATTTGATTGTCAGGCAACCATCGCGGTTGCCTGACTTCTCGGGTTTAACCGATGGTCATCAGGCTGGCATTACCCCCCGCCGCCGCGGTGTTAACGCTCAATGCCCGCTCAATCACCAGACGCTCCAGCGCGATGTTGGTCTCGCCCTGGGACAATCCCTGAACGCCAACGATCGCACCGGCACGCTTGGCAATCTGCTGGCAGACACCACGCAACTGGTCGGAATGGCCGTGATGCAGCACGGCATCAAACACCACTTCATCCTTGTGCCAGTCGGCAACCCGTTTGATCCGCGCCTGAACGTCCTTCGGCAGGCGTGTGAACAATGCCTTGCTGATGTCGGATTCCGGCCATACCGCCGAACCGCCGACCGCCAAGACCGCCGCCAGTTGAGTCAGCAGATCGCCTTCGACGTCGGCCAGGCACAGCACGTGTTCACGCGGCAGGATCGCGTAGCTGTTCTTCTCGCCGGTCGGGCCGGCCAGCACGCGGGTGATGCCGCTTTGCGATTGCGCGGCGTACTGCACGCACAGGGTGCTCAGTTCGGCGTACTGGTTGCTCTCGGCCCAGGCCTTGAAGGCGTTCAGCGGTTTGCTCATGGCATCACGCAGACGCACGTCCGGGGCGACGGCTGCATCACCGCGAGCGAAGGATTGTTCGATCGCGTCAGTAGGACGGGTCGACAGCAGGCGGTACAGGTACAGCGGACCACCGGCTTTCGGGCCAGTCCCCGACAGGCCTTCGCCGCCGAATGGCTGCACGCCGACCACGGCACCGACGATGTTGCGGTTGACGTAGACGTTACCGGCGTTGACGTTGTCGATCACCTTGGCGATGGTCTCGTCGATGCGGGTGTGTACGCCGAGGGTCAGGCCATAACCGGAGGCATTGATCTGGCCGATCAACTGGTCGATGTCCTTGCGCTTGTAGCGCACCACGTGCAGCACCGGGCCGAAGATCTCGCGTTGCAGTTCATCGAAGCTTTCCAATTCGATCAGGGTCGGCATGACGAAGGTGCCGCGTTTGACTTCTTCGCTGTCGGCGATAGCCACCTGGTACACGCTGCGACCTTTATCGCGCATGCCCTGGATGTGCTTGTCGATGCCGGCCTTGGCTTCGGCGTCGATCACCGGGCCAATGTCCACGGACAGACGCTCAGGGTTGCCGAGGCGGCTTTCAGCCATCGCGCCTTTGAGCATTTCGATGACACGGTCGGCGGAGTCTTCCTGCAGGCACAGCACGCGCAGGGCCGAGCAACGCTGACCGGCACTGTCGAAGGCCGAGGACACCACGTCGATCACCACTTGTTCGGTCAGCGCCGAGGAGTCAACGATCATCGCGTTCTGCCCGCCGGTTTCGGCGATCAGCGGAATCGGACGGCCCTGGCTGTCGAGACGACCTGCGATGTTGCGTTGCAGCAGGCGCGCCACTTCGGTGGAACCGGTGAACATCACGCCTTTGACGCGCTCATCACCGACCAGACCGGCGCCGACGGTTTCACCGCGACCCGGCAGCAGTTGCAGCACGCCTTCGGGAATCCCGGCTTCCAGCAGCAAGCGCACGGCTTGCGCGGCAACCAACGGAGTCTGCTCAGCCGGTTTGGCCAGTACCGGGTTACCGGCGGCCAGTGCGGCAGCGACCTGGCCACTGAAGATGGCCAGCGGGAAGTTCCACGGGCTGATGCACACCACCGGGCCCAGTGGGCGGTGGGCGTCATTGCTGAAATCGTTGCGCGCCTGCACCGCGTAGTAACGCAGGAAGTCGACCGCTTCGCGCACTTCGGCAATGGCGTTGGCGAAGGTCTTGCCGGCTTCACGGGCCAGCAGGCCCATCAGTGGCTGGATCTCGCCTTCCATCAGGTCGGCGGCACGCTCCAGAATCGCCGCGCGCTCGGCTGGCGGAGTAGCCTGCCAGATTGGCGCAGCATTCAGGGCGCACTGGATCGCGTTGTCGACGTCTTCGACGGTGGCTTCCTGCACGTGACCGACCACATCGCGGTGATCCGCCGGGTTCAGCACTGGCGCCGGGGCTTCGTTGCTGGAAGCGCAACCGAGCATCGGTGCGGCTTTCCAGTTGTTGTGCGCAGTGGCGAGCAGGGCGCAGGACAGCGAGGCCAGACGATGTTCGTTGGCCATGTCGATGCCGGCGGAGTTGGCGCGCTCGGAGCCATACAGGTCACGCGGCAGCGGAATGCGTGGGTGCGGCAGGCCGAAACCACCTTCCACGGTCGCCATCTGCTCGATCTGGGCCACCGGATCGGCCACCAGTTCCTGAATCGAAATCGACTGGTCGGCAATGCGGTTGACGAACGAAGTGTTGGCGCCGTTTTCCAGCAGACGACGCACGAGGTACGCCAGCAGGGTTTCGTGGGTACCGACCGGTGCGTACACGCGGCACGGACGGTTCAGCTTGCCTTCGGACACTTTGCCGACAACCTGCTCGTAAAGCGGTTCGCCCATGCCGTGCAGGCACTGGAATTCGTACTGGCCCGGGTAATAGTTCTGACCGGCAATGTGGTAAATGGCCGACAGGGTGTGGGCGTTGTGCGTGGCGAACTGCGGGTAGATGACTTCCGGCACCGACAGCAGTTTGCGGGCGCAGGCGATGTAGGACACGTCGGTGTACACCTTGCGGGTGTAGACCGGATAGCCTTCCAGGCCTTCGACCTGGGCGCGCTTGATTTCGCTGTCCCAGTACGCGCCTTTCACCAGGCGGATCATCAGGCGATGACGGCTGCGACGGGCCAGATCGATCACGTAGTCGATCACGTATGGGCAACGCTTCTGGTAAGCCTGAATCACGAAGCCGATGCCGTTCCAGCCGGTCAGTTGCGGTTCGAAGCACAGGCGCTCGAGCAGATCCAGCGACAGCTCCAGGCGGTCGGCTTCTTCGGCGTCGATGTTCAGGCCGATGTCGTATTGCTTGGCCAGCAGGGTCAGCGACAGCAGGCGCGGGTACAGCTCGTCCATCACCCGCTCGTACTGCGCACGGCTGTAACGCGGGTGCAGCGCCGAGAGCTTGATGGAAATGCCCGGGCCTTCATAAATCCCACGGCCGTGGGAGGCTTTGCCGATCGAGTGAATGGCTTGTTCGTACGACGCCAGGTACTTCTGCGCGTCGTGTTCGGTGAGTGCCGCTTCACCGAGCATGTCGTAGGAATAGCGGAAGCCCTTGGCTTCGAACTTGCTCGCGTTGGCCAGCGCTTCGGCGATGGTTTCGCCGGTGACGAACTGCTCGCCCATCAGACGCATGGCCATGTCGACGCCCTTGCGGATCATCGGCTCGCCGCTCTTGCCGATGATCCGGCTCAGCGACGAAGTCAGCCCGGCTTCGTTGTGGGTCGACACCAGTTTGCCTGTCAGCAGCAGACCCCAGGTGGCGGCGTTGACGAACAGCGACGGGCTGTTGCCCAGGTGCGGCTGCCAGTTGCCGGTGCTGATCTTGTCGCGGATCAGCGCATCGCGAGTGCCTTTGTCCGGGATACGCAGCAGTGCTTCGGCCAGGCACATCAGGGCCACGCCTTCCTGGGACGACAGGGAAAATTCCTGCAGCAGGCCCTGAACAATGCCTGCACGACCGCCGGCACTTTTCTGGTTACGCAGTTTTTCCGCGATGGTCGCAGCGAGTTTGTTGGTGGCTTCGGCCATCGGTGCCGGCAGGCGCGCCTGCTCGATCAGCATCGGCACCACTTCCGGCTCAGGGCGACGGTAAGCAGCGGTGATCGATGCGCGCAGTACCGATTGCGGCAGGATGCTTTCAGCGAATTCGAGGAAGCACTGGTGGGCGTGATCGGTCTGCACTTCGCCAGCGTCATCGCTGTCCTTGGCGGTCAAACCGTTCAGCTCGGTCAGGGTTGCACCACCCTCGAGTTTTTCCAGGTAATTGAAAATTGCCTGCTTGATCAGCCAGTGCGGTGTGCGATCAATCGAGGTCGCGGCAGCCTTCAGGCGCTCGCGGGTCGGGTCATCGAGTTTGACCCCAAGGGTGGTGGTAGCCATATTTTTATCCTCATGGTTGCCACAGTTGCGTGGCATCAGCTGGCGGCAAGATTAGCCGTGCGCCGGAAGAGGTGCAACCGGGTGCAACCCTTTTTTTGTCGGAAAAATAAACGCTTCGTCAGGAATTATTTTCTGGTACTGAAGTGCCGCTCCTGCTTGGTGCTTTTACTTCTAGCGGAGCGCCGTGACTGCGCTAAAAAGGAGCAAAAACGGCATATTTATCGGTATATCCGACTAGGTGCAACTTAATCGCCAGAAACTGGTTGCACCTTTTTTACTTTGTTGCATAGCATTCGCGCCCAAGGTGCAACCGGGAATACCCGGTGCATCGGCTGGTGGCTTTCCTGGGGAAACATCAGTCCTAAATGCGCGGGATCCCGTTTCGTCTGCCAAACGTCGTCGTTTGTGGACGATCAATCACCGCTGCAACATAAAAACAAAGCCAGGGCGTAACTTAATGAGCGTAAGCAATCCAACACTGATCACGTTCGTGATCTACATCGCAGCAATGGTGCTGATCGGCTTCATGGCCTATCGCTCCACCAACAACCTTTCCGACTACATTCTTGGTGGCCGCAGCCTCGGCAGCGTCGTTACGGCTCTGTCTGCCGGTGCTTCCGACATGAGCGGCTGGTTGTTGATGGGCCTGCCGGGTGCCATCTACATGTCCGGTCTGTCCGAAAGCTGGATCGCCATCGGCCTGATCGTCGGCGCCTACCTGAACTGGCTGTTCGTCGCCGGCCGTCTGCGCGTGCAGACCGAGCACAACGGCGATGCCCTGACCCTGCCGGACTACTTCTCCAGCCGTTTCGAAGACAAAAGCGGCCTGCTGCGCATCATCTCGGCGGTGGTGATTCTGGTGTTCTTCACCATTTACTGCGCTTCCGGCATCGTGGCCGGCGCCCGTCTGTTCGAAAGCACCTTCGGCATGTCCTACGAGACGGCGCTGTGGGCCGGTGCTGCGGCGACGATTGCCTACACCTTCGTCGGCGGTTTCCTCGCGGTGAGCTGGACTGACACCGTACAAGCCACGCTGATGATCTTCGCCCTGCTGCTGACGCCGATCATCGTGCTGCTGGCCACCGGCGGCGTCGATACCACGTTCCTCGCCATCGAAGCCCAGGACCCGAGCAACTTCGACATGCTCAAGGGCACCACCTTCATCGGCATCATCTCGCTGATGGGCTGGGGTCTGGGTTACTTCGGTCAGCCGCACATCCTCGCGCGTTTCATGGCCGCTGACTCGGTGAAGTCGATTGCCAACGCCCGTCGCATCTCCATGACCTGGATGATCCTGTGCCTGGGCGGCACCGTCGCCGTGGGTTTCTTCGGTATCGCCTACTTCTCGGCGCACCCGGAAGTGGCCGGTCCAGTCACCGAGAACCACGAGCGGGTGTTCATCGAGCTGGCAAAAATTCTTTTCAACCCGTGGGTTGCCGGTGTCCTGCTGTCGGCGATTCTCGCCGCTGTGATGAGCACCCTGAGCTGCCAGCTGCTGGTTTGCTCGAGCGCTCTGACCGAGGACTTCTACAAAACCTTCCTGCGCAAATCCGCTTCCCAGGTGGAACTGGTGTGGGTCGGTCGCGCGATGGTGTTGCTGGTGGCGCTGATCGCTATCGCCATGGCCGCCAACCCGGAAAACCGCGTACTGGGCCTGGTGTCCTACGCCTGGGCCGGTTTCGGTGCCGCGTTCGGTCCGGTGGTGCTGATCTCGGTGATCTGGAAGGACATGACCCGCAACGGCGCACTGGCCGGCATCCTGGTCGGCGCGATCACGGTAGTGGTCTGGAAGCATTTCGAACTGCTGGGTCTGTACGAAATCATCCCGGGCTTCATCTTCGCCAGTCTGGCCATCTACATCGTCAGCAAAATGGGTGAGCCAACCAAAGGCATGGTGCAGCGCTTTGAAGCGGCGGAAAAAGATTTCCACCTGAACAAGTGATGCATTGAGCTTCGGCTCACCAGAAAACGGCCCGCTTCCTACAGGAGGCGGGCCGTTTTTTTATGCCTGCAATATCCCTGAGTCAGCATAGATCCCCTGTGGGAGCGGGCTTGCTCGCGAAAGGGTCGTGCCAGTCGACATTGATTTCATTTGACCCACCGCATTCGCGAGCAAGCCCGCTCCCACAGGAGATCGGTGGTGAGTTTGAGAGGGTTGTCTGTAGTCGCATGCGCCGATTTTCGAAGGCTTTTTCGACAGGAAAAGTAGGGCAAATCTGATTTTCCCGTCACCCACCCAACACCTCTTGCCCCTCATGCAGAATCGCCCGCCCTCAATCTGCAGAGAGACATCGGATGTTCGCGCCTGCCAATCAACCGCGTTTCACGTTGACCCTCGAAGGCGCCCAAGTTGATCTCAAAGTCCTTGAGTTCACGGGCAAGGAAGCCATCAGCCAACCCTTTCGTTTCGAGCTGGAACTGGTCAGTGAGCGCCCCGATCTGGATCTCGAAAGCCTGCTGCACTGTCAGGCGTTTCTTGGCTTCGATGCAGATGGCAGCGGCATTCATGGTCAGATTTATCAGGTCGGGCAGGGCGATTCCGGGAAACGTCTGACGCGCTATCACCTGAGCCTGGTGTCGCGTCTGACCTACCTCGGTCACCGCATCAACCAGCGGATTTTTCAGCATCAGACGGTTCCGCAGATCGTCGCGCAGATCCTCAAGGATCACGCAATCCTGCGCGATGCCTTCGAGTTCCGCCTCGGCAGCGATTACCCGGTGCGGGAATATTGCGTGCAATACGCCGAGAGCGATCTGGCGTTCATCCAGCGCCTGTGTGCCGAGGTCGGCATTCATTACCACTTTCAGCACAGTCCCGAAGGCCATCTGTTGGTGTTCGGCGACGATCAAACGGTGTTTCCGCGCCTGGCCGAGCCGACGCTGTATCTGCCGGGCAGCGGCATGGCGTCGACAGCGCCGGCCATCAAGCGCTTCAACGTCCGGGTGGAGACTCGCACCAGCGTGGTCACCCGGCGCGACTACAACTTCGAAAAGCCGCGACTGCAACTGCACAGCCGCAGCGACAGTGAGCAGCGCCCTGTGCTCGAGGACTATCACTTTCCCGGCCAATTCAACGATCGAGAAACCGGCAGGCAACTGGCGCAACGTACGCTGGAGAGGCATGTCGCCGACTACCGTCAGGCTGAGGGCATCAGCGACGTATCCGCACTGGTTTGCGGACATTTCCTGCAACTGAGCGAGCATCCGCGCCAGGACTGGAATGACCTGTGGCTGCTCACCGCCATCGAGCATCATGGCCGACAGCCGCAAGTGCTGGAGGAATCGGTGACCAGCGATGGGGAAACATTCCAGGGTTACCGTAATACCTTTCTTGCCACGCCGTGGGAGGTGTTCTTTCGTCCGGCGTTGGGGCCGGAAAAACCGCGCATGCCCGGTTATCAACCGGCCGTGGTCACCGGGCCGCAAGACACGGAAATCCATTGCGACGAGTACGGCCGGGTCAAGGTGCAACTGGCCTGGGATCGTGACGGCGAGCTCAACGAGCATTCCAGTTGCTGGCTGCGCGTTGCCACGGGTTGGGCGCATGATCATTACGGCAGCGTGCTGATCCCGCGGGTCGGCATGGAAGTGCTGGTCGGTTTCATCGATGCCGATGCCGACAAACCGTTGGTGATGGGTTGCCTGCCAAACGCCGCAACTCCGCTGCCGCTGGACCTGCCCGCCGACCAGACCCGCAGCATCTTCCGCAGCCAGAGCAGCCCCGGTGGTGGCGGTTACAACGAGCTGCGCATCGAGGACAAAAAGGGCGCCGAAGAAATCTACCTGCGCGCCCAGCGCAACTGGACGCAGCATGTCCTGCACGACCAGCAGGTGCAGGTCGACAACCAGCGCAGCATTGTCGTCACTGGCCTTGCCAGCCATGAACTCAAGGCTGACGAGCAGCGCATCACCCACGGCCAGCGCCAGACCGAAGTGAAACAGGACGATCACCTCACGGTTATTGGTGATCGGCATATTCGGGTGAGTAGTCAGGCAACCAGTGCGAGCGCACAAATTCACGTCAGTGCCGGGCAACAAGTGGTGATCGACGGTGGCGCGAGCGCGACGATTCAGGCCGGCGGGCAATGGATCAACATCGGCCCCGGCGGGATTTTCAGTAGCGTGCCGATTGTCGTGGGTGGGGCGCCAATGGCGGCGATGAGCGCGGCGCCGAGTGTGCCGGGGTTGCCGGTAAAACTCGCAGCAGCACCAGCGGCCATGCTCACTGCTGCGCAAATCATGAGCTTTAAAGGTGATGCACCATTCTGCGAAGAATGCGAGCGTTGCAAGGACGGTGTCTGTGCAGCCTGAGTGCCTGACGCCTTCAGCGTGGCTGGCGCGTGAGCCGCTGAAACCTTCGGAGCAACTGTTCGCGATTTTCAGTAACGCTAGCGACGCCAGGCCTCCACTGGTTGCACCGAGCCCGATCTGGGCAGAGACGATCTACGCCGAGTGGGACGCGGTGATGCCCTTCGTGGGAATTGTCGCGGAGGACAGTGAGTTTCTCGACTGGGTGGCGAGTACCGAGTCTCGCGACTGGGGGTGGTTGGCGGTGTCTTCCGCGAGCCTTGAGGTGGTAGTTGAGCATTTTCGCAGTTTGACTCAAGTGCTGATGCCGGACGGCACAGCGGTGTTTTTCCGGTTTTGGGATGGGCGGTTTCTGTTGCCGATCCTGCAGTCCGATGAAGTGCAATCGGCGCAGTTGATACCGGTGATCTCGCGCGGCTTGATCAATGGACAGGCCGTGGATATCGGGGGCAGGGCGCAGGTTTCAGGGCGGGTGTTTCCCTGGTGGAAAGTGCCTGAGTCAGTGCTGGCTTCAGCAGGGAATTCAGTCCGGATCGGGAATGCGCTGCAGTGGCTGAGCGAGGAGCATCCGGCGCTGTACGAGGCGTTTCCGCAGGCTGTGTTGCGCTGCAAGGTTCAGCAGTTTTTTCAGGTTTCGGCGTCGGAAGAATCGTCGCCATCGGTGCTGTTAGCGTATTTGCAGGACGAAGCAGAATGAAATTTCCGGGCGAAGGCTTCGGAAATTTCCCGCGAGTTGCGGCGGATTTCATGAACTGGTGGGCGGTGGGTTGCGGGGATAGTCTTTTCGTTGTCACCGCGAGAGTGGTGACAGGGTGTAGGAACCCGTTACCTATGGTGCATCAGCGCTGTTGATTTAATTGCGACATGTAACTTGTGCCAGCAATATCTTTAGCGGCGGCTGTGTGCGGGGCACGCTTTGGCGTGGCCGAATTCCATGGGTCGGTTCCTACTCCCGTGCACAGCTGCCACCCGATCCCGTAGGAAGGAGCGAGGCAGTTCATTTTCACATCCATGGTAGAAAATATGACGATGCTTAAACCCGACCCACCCTACGAAAAAATCATCCCCCATCCCGATAACCGCTTCATGGCCCTGACCGGCAACTGCAGCGACATGCCCACCCTGTTCATCGACACCCAAGTCCCCCTCGATATCCTCATGGACGCCGCCAACCACCGCATCCGCGCCGTGATTCAAGTGCTGGAAAACATGTGCATGCGCGGCTCGGTCGAGTGCGACTCAATCATCCTCAGCGACTTCGTCATGCTCTGCGCCATTCCACTGCGTGACGGCTGCGATGTGCTGGATGTCATCGGCAAACGTTTGAGCGCGTTGCCGGCCTGAAAAAAGAGCAAAAGATCGCAGCCTTCGGCAGCTCCTACAGGGGGGAGCGCCAATCCTGTGTAGGAGCTGCGTGACGGCTGCGATCTTTGGACTTTGGCTCAATCAGCGATATACGCATCCTGAGTTTTGATAAAGCGGTCGAACGCCTCGGAGTTGTAGACCTTCATGCACCCAAAAAACACTACTTTTTCATTCGAGTATTTACTGTTTGAAGGTTTCTGCTCGTAAGCCGCCAACACGTAGTTTCGGGTTTCTTTGTAGGGATCGTGCAGCACCTGGAGCGTGTCTTCATTTTGCAAAATGGTATGCATGCCTTTGCCCATGAACGAATAGGCATTGGCGGACAGTGCGATGTCTTTTTCCAGCGCGGAGCGTTCGTTGAATGGCTTCAGAATGCAGTGGCTCAGTCCGTAGTTTTTTAGTGACTGGCGTGCCTGTTCAATGTGAGTTTCGTCGGCAAGGGCGAGGTATGGGCTAAGCAGGCTGAATAAGCAGATGATCAGATATTGCATGAGTTTTTGACTTCCTGTCGTTCATGGTTCGCCAGTTTAACGCCATAAAAGCAAAGCCCCTCACCCTAGCCCTCTCCCAGAGGGAGAGGGGACTGACCGAGTTGTCTGGGTGATGTACGCCGACCTGCGCCTTCGGTGGTGAACGTCAGTTGGCCAAGCCTGAGATCACGCTGATCATTCAGGTCGATGTAACTCGCAAGATCACCACCGTCAGTCCCCTCTGCCTCCGGGAGAGGGTTAGGGTGAGGGCCGGCTTTTGTCCGCTCGGCCGCCAACCCCTGACTTGCCGCCCGGTAAAAGGTAAACTTTGCGCCCTTCGCAGGAGCAGCCATGAATTATCGTCACGCCTTCCATGCCGGCAATCACGCCGATGTGTTCAAACACCTGACCTTGACCCGCCTCATCGCGCTGATGTCGCGCAAGGAGCAGCCGTTTGCCTATCTCGACACGCACGCCGGTATCGGTTTGTATGACTTGCAGGGTGATCAGGCCAACCGTACCGGCGAGTACCTGGAAGGCATTGCGCGTTTGTGGGATCAGCCGGATCTGCCGGCGCTGACCGCCGACTACATGAAGGTGCTGCACGAGATGAACCCGGATGGCCAGTTGCGCTACTACCCGGGTTCGCCGGAGTTGGCGCGGCGTCTGACCCGGCCGCAGGATCGGGTGATGCTCAACGAGAAACACCCGGAAGACGGCGTGCAGCTCAAAGAGAACATGGCCGGTGACCGTCGGGTGAAAGTGCATCTGGGCGAGGGCTGGCATGTGGCGCGGGCGATGCTGCCGGTGCAGGAGAAGCGTGCGGTGATGTTGATCGATCCGCCGTTCGAGCAGCTCGACGAGATGCAAAAGTGTGCGGCGTCGCTGAAAGAAGCGATTGGCCGGATGCGCCAAACCGTGGCGGCGATCTGGTACCCGGTAAAGGACCAGCGTGCGCTGCGACGTTTCTATCAGGATCTGGCTGGTACCGGTGCGCCGAAGTTGCTGCGCGTGGAACTGCTGGTGCATCCGCTGGATACGCCGAACAGCCTCAACGGCTCGGGGATGGCGATTGCCAATCCGCCGTGGGGGCTGGAGGAAGAATTGCGTGAGCTGCTGCCGTGGTTGTCGAAGAAGCTTGGGCAGACTCAGGGTGGGTGGCAGATGGATTGGTTGATTGCTGAAAGCTGATCAACTGTTTTAGCGGTGTCTGAACGGACGCCTTCGCGGGCAAGCCCGCTCCCACAAAGTACTGCGCCATTTTGAAGTCGGCGCTAAACCTGTGGGAGCGGGCTTGCCCGCGATGCTTTGGGGTTTAGTTACCCGCCAGGCTCGGTGGCATGCACACGCCGGTGCCGCCAATCCCGCAATAGCCCTCAGGGTTCTTCGCCAGATATTGCTGGTGATACGCCTCGGCGAAGTACACGGTCGGCGCCTGCTCGATCTCGGTGCTGATGTCGCCCAGACCCGCCTTCGACAGTTCAGCCTGATACACCGCTTTGCTCTTCAGCGCAGCGTCCAGTTGCTCTGGCGAGGTGGCGTAGATCACCGAACGGTACTGGGTGCCGATGTCGTTGCCCTGTCGCATGCCCTGCGTCGGGTTGTGCAGCTCCCAGAACATCGCCAGCAGCTCTTCGTAGCTGACCTTGGCTTTGTCATACACCACCAGCACTACTTCGGCGTGGCCGGTCAGGCCCGAGCAGACTTCTTCGTAGGTCGGGTTCGGCGTGTAGCCGCCGGCGTAGCCGACCACGGTGCTGACCACGCCTTCGCGCTGCCAGAAGCGGCGCTCCGCCCCCCAGAAGCAACCCAGACCGAAGATCGCAAAGTCGACGTCCTGGAAAAACGGGCCGAGCAGCGGAGTTTCTTCGAAGACGAAATGCTTTTCAGGCAGGGTCATCGCGGTTTCGCGGCCGGGCAGAGCTTGATCTTTGGTCGGTAGCACGTTTTTGTTCACCAGAATTTCCGAGCGCAGAACCATGATCGTTCCTCTCAGTCAGGATGGGATGTAAAAAGTCAGACCGTCAGTGTGCCGAATGATGCCGGATTTCGCACTATTCAAATGTGGGAGCGGGCTTGCTCGCGAATGCGGTGTGTCAGTCGACATCAACATTGCCTGACAAACCGCATTCGCGAGCAAGCCCGCTCCCACAAGGGGAGTTCATCGACAGGGACATCGGTGGGGGCTAGAGGCAGAGCGGGCCGCGCGGGTAGCGCTTGAGCGCCTGGATCAGCTCGGCGCCGGGGATCGGCCGGTCGAACAGGTAGCCCTGGCCGACGTCGCAGCGGTGGCGACGCAGGAACGCCAGTTGTTCGGCGGTCTCAATGCCTTCGGCCACGACTTTGAGTTTCAGGTTGTGCGCCATGGCGATTACCGCGGAGGTGATTTCCATGTCGTCCTGATTGTCGGGAATTTCGTGGATGAAGCTGCGATCGATCTTGATGATGTCGATCGGGAATTTCTTCAGGTAGCTGAGCGACGAGTAACCGGTGCCGAAGTCGTCCATGGCCAGGGTCAGGCCCAGACGCTTGAGCTGATCGAGCTGCAAGTGAGTGTCTTCGGTGGCTTCCAGCAGCAGGCCTTCGGTCAGCTCCAGTTCGAGCAGATTGGCCGGCAGGGCTTCTTCCTTGAGGATATTGGCGATTGAGGCAACCAGATCCGGGTCGGAGAACTGCTTCGGCGAAAGGTTGATCGCCACTTGCAGGTTACCCAGGCCGGCGGCGGTCAGCGCCTTGCTCATGCGGCAGGCCTGACGCGCAATCCACTTGCCGATCGGGATGATCAGGCCGGTCTCTTCGGCAACGCTGATGAACTGGTCCGGGCGGATCATGCCGCGTTCCGGGTGATTCCAGCGCAGCAGCGCTTCCATGCCCAGCAGGCGACCGCTGCGCAGGCACAGCTTGGGCTGGTAGAACACGTCCAGCTCGTTCTGGGTCAGGGCGCGGCGCAGGTTGTTCTCGACGAACAGCTTGTAGCTGGCCTCGGCGTTCAGCGCTTCGGTGAAGACCTGCACCTGGTGTTTGCCGTTGGCCTTGGCCTTGTGCAGGGCGAGGCCGGCGTTGCGCATCAGGGTCTGCGGATCGCGCCCGTGCAGCGGCGCGCAGGCCAGGCCCACCGAGCCGGTGACGCTGATCAACTGGTTGTCGACGAACATCGGCTTGTCGAGGGTCGCCAGCAACTGGTTGGCGATCTGCTGGCCGGTGGCGAGGTCGGTGTCGTCGAGCAGCACGGCGAATTCGTTACTGGCGAAGCGGGCGAGGCTGCCGCTGGGGCTCAGGCTGTTGCGCAGGCGCCGGGCGAGGCTGATCAGCAGTTTGTCGCCGGTCTGGTGGCCGAGGCTGTCGTTGATCCGTTTGAAGTTGTCGATATCCACCAGCAGCAGACTGATCGGCGTGTCGCTGTCGCGGGCGAAGCGTTCGTCCAGATTGCGGATAAACGCCGGGCGGTTGCCAAGGTTCGTCAGGTTGTCGGTGTAGGCCAGACGTTCGATGCGCTGCTGCGCCAGTTTGGTCTGGGTGATGTCTTCGTAGATGCCGATGTAGTGCGTCAGCTCACGGTTGTCGCCATACACCTTGGAGATCGACAACTGGCCCCAGTACGGTTCGAGGTTTTTGCGCCGGCTCTTGAATTCGCCCTGCCAGCTGTTGCTCTTGGCCAGCGCCGAGGGTGCGTCGAACAGCAGCTCGCTGAGGTTTTCCAGCGCCGGCAGCTCCGACAGGCGCTGGCCGTGGACTTCCTCGGTGGAGTACTGGGTAATCGCGGTGAAGCTCGGGTTGACGTACTCGACCACGCCGTCGCAATTGACCAGCAGAAAGGCGTTGGCACTTTGCTCGACCGCACGCTGGAACAGGTGCAGGGCGCTGGTGGCGGTGCGGCGGTTGTGGTTGTTGATGACCTGGGCGAACTGGTCGGCCAGCTCACCGGCAAAGGCGATTTCGTCGGACTGCCAGGCGCGGGTGACGCCGGTCTGCTCCAGGCAGAGCACGCCGACCACCTGGCCGTCGACCCGGATGCTGGCGTCGAGCATCGCGTTAACGTCGCGCGGACGCAGGGCTTCGGCCATCTCACGGGTTCGTGGGTCGCGCATCGCATTATGCGCATCGATGGCGCGGCTGCCGTGCAGCGCTTCCATGTAGTCGGGGAAGCCGCTGATGTCGATCACCTCCGGCAGAATGTATTCCTGCGTCGCGCGGTGATACGCCGAAATCGGCACCAGCAGATTGCCTTCGAGGTTCCACAGGCTGGCGCAGTCGATTTCATAGATATCGCAGGCGCAGCGGGTGATCAGTTCGGCGGCTTCCTGCAGCGAGTTGTGGCTGCTGTAGCGCTGGCGGGCGAGCAGCAGAATCAGATCCTGCTGGGCGCGCACCCGATCAAGGTGCTGCAGTTGTTCCTGCTGGGCGCGCTGGTTGAGTTCGAGGGCGATCTGCAGGCGGGAGTTCTGGGTTTCGAGGTCAACGGAGGGCAGCGTTGGCGCTTCGTCGAACACGTCATCGACCGCCAGCAAATAACCGCGCAGCAAGTGTCGATTGTGCTGTTTATAGGCTTCGCCCAGTTCGAGGATGCTCAGCACGCCCGCAGCGGTGTGCAGGGTGTAGCGCACCAGATAATGCGGGCTGTCGCGCAGTTGCTGCTGGATCGCATCGTGCAACTGATAACGCGCTTCAGGCTCCATCAGGCTGGCATACGGTGAACCGACCAGTGCACAGAGCTCAACGGCCGGCTGGCCGAATTGACGTTCGCAATTGGGGTCGAGAAACAGCATCGCCCAACTGGCTTCATTCAAGCGCTCGAAACGCAGCATGCCGAGCCGCGAGGGCACAGGCAACTGCGTCACTACCTCGGCCGCCATACGGCTGGCGGCATCGGGTTGGCTCTTCATGAAGGAACTCGCTTGGAAATATGCTGAACGCGCCGGGCTCGCGCCCTCTTTACTGTTGCCTGCGGCAAGGTTGCATCATTGCGGCACCGACTGACAAGAGAGATGAAGGCCAAGTGCTATAAGAATGTGTCGGCCGCTCGGGGCATTTCTCCAGTGGGTGGTTGAAAAGAGCAAAAGATCGCAGCTTGCGGCAACTCCTACAGGGAATACGAAGTCCTACAGGAGCTGCCGCAGGCTGCGATCTTTTCAGAATTCAACGCAATTTAATGCTGATCGATTGCAGCTTCTTGCCATCCCGATCATGGTAATTGATCAAAATCTGATCAGCCTCGACCACCACATGGGCGAAGTTGTCCTCACTGACCACCGCGCTGGTCAATTCATGCCGATAATCGCCCGCCGCCGTGCGCGCCAGCGGTTGATCGAGGATGAACGTCGACGCCTTGGCATAGGGCAACAGCTTGCTGTTGCACAGCGGCGAGGAAACGATGGTGTGGACTTCGAATTCCGGGTCTTCGCTGTGGGTCAGGCGCGAGGTCAGCGAGCCGTGCACATCGCCTGAGACGAATACGACATTCCTGATCTGTCGGGTGCGGATGGTTTCCAGCAGGCGCAGGCGCTGCTCCGGGAAGGCTTTCCAGGCATCGTCGCCGTGCAGTTTGCGATCCGGATAGAACATCACGCTGGTGACCACGAATTTGACCCGTGCCTTGCTGTTGCTCAGCCAGGCGACCAGGGCCTGTTCCTGCTCGCTGTCCAGGATGCGTCGATCATCAGCAGCCAGGTTGCGCCGAGTGCGGCTATCAGTGACAAACCATTCAATATCGCCATCGCTGAACTGATACCAGTAATGCGCCAGTTTTGAATGATCAATCTCGCCATCAACTGTTAGTTCATGCGCCGGACTATGACTGGCTTGATACAACTCATACGCCGCCATTGCATTGCGATATAACTCATGATCGGACTTGCTGGCGTTCGCCGGCCAGTTGTCTTCAATTTCGTGATCGTCGAGGATCATGTAAGTCGAAGTGCCGGACATCAGCCGCTGAATATTCGGTTGCGAGAACGCCGCGCGATATTTATCGAGGATGTCCTTGTATTCGCGATCCGGGGCAATCAGGTTGAGGTCGTCGACATAGATCTGGTCTCCGGTCATCAGGGTGGCGCTGATCGGCGGCTCGGCGCCTTCGATCAACTGATTGATCGAGGCGAATATACGGTCGCCAATTTGGGGCAGGGAAGCAATGCCGGCGGTCATGCGCAAGTAGCGACAGGAGCCGATGATATAAGCGCGTGGCTGCGCGGCGTCGCTGGCACGGGTGCTAAAGCGGTAGATCTCGCGCGGCCATTGCAAAGGCAATTCGGCGATGCTTTCGACGGTATGCACCGGGCTCATGGGGCTGAACCAGCCCGTCTGGTATTCGTATTCGCAATGGCTCTCCAGGTCATTCAATGAAAAGACCTGGCAAAAATCGCGCAAAGCACTTAAACGGGAAAAAAGGCTATTTGACCATTGATTGCTGTCGCGCTTTCGATAACGCAGGCCGGCAAATGTGGTGGCGTTGTTTTGCAAGTCGCCGCGCATGAAGATGCGTGCGTGATTAGTTGTTGTATGGCCAATAATCGGGCCGACAGTTGGTTTTAACATGTTCGAATCCGTTCGAATTGATACTTGAATAACGGTCAGTGTTTAGCAAGTTATTCGTTTAACTTGTGCCGCCAAGGTTAGTTGTCGGCGGATAAAAAATATCGGCGCGAAGTGGACTGGACTCGTGGCTTAAGTAGACCGAAGTTGTAGGAATAAAAGCGTTGTGACTTTTCTTCGGGCAAAAAAAGCCCCGTCAAACTGACGGGGTTGAGGTACGAGCGTGTGGCGCTCGAAAACGTGGGACGCAATCGGCCCTCCGTTGCCGGAGGGCCGAACGCTTTACAGCAGGATGGTGCGGATGTCGCCCAGCAGGCTGCCCAGACGCTGGGTGAAGCGTGCAGCGGCGGCGCCGTTGATCACACGGTGATCGTAGGACAGCGACAGTGGCAGCATCAGTTTCGGCTGGAAGGCTTTGCCGTCCCAGACTGGCTGGATGGTTGCCTTGGAAACACCGAGGATCGCCACTTCCGGCGCGTTGACGATCGGCGTGAAGCCGGTGCCGCCAATGTGGCCGAGGCTGGAAATGGTGAAGCAGGCGCCTTGCATCTCGTCCGAAGAGAGCTTCTTGGTGCGGGCTTTTTCAGCCAGCGAAGCAGCTTCTGCAGCCAGTTGCAGCAGGCTCTTCTGGTCGACGTTCTTGATGACCGGTACCAGCAGGCCATCTGGAGTGTCGACCGCGAAACCGATGTTGACGTACTTCTTGCGAATGATCGCCTTGCCGCTTGGCGCCAGCGAACTGTTGAAGTCCGGCAGCTCCTTGAGCAGGTGCGCGCAGGTCTTGAGCAGCAGCGGCAGGATGGTCAGCTTGACGCCGGCCTTCTCGGCGACGGCTTTTTGCGCAACGCGGAAGGCTTCCAGCTCGGTGATATCCGCCGAGTCGAATTGCGTCACGTGCGGCACGTTCAGCCAGCTGCGGTGCAGGTTGGCAGCGCCGACCTGCATCAGGCGGGTCATCGGCACTTCTTCGATTTCACCGAAGCGGCTGAAGTCCACGACCGGGATCGGCGGGATGCCCGCGCCACCGGTTGCGCCGCCAGCGGCCGGTGCTTCCTTGGCCTTCTGCATCATCGCCTTGACGTAAACCTGCACGTCTTCCTTGAGGATGCGACCGTGCGGACCGCTGGCGCCAACGGCGCTCAGCTCGACGCCGAACTCGCGGGCCAGTTGACGCACGGCCGGGCCGGCGTGAACTTTGGCACCAGGCTTGGCCGGAGCAGCAACCGGAGCGGCAGCAGCAGGTGCAGCGGCAGCCGGAGCAGCAGCGGCCGGTGCCGGAGCGCTTGGCGCAGCGGCGGCAGCTGGAGCCGGGGCAGCAGCAGGGGCTGCGCCTTTGACTTTCAGCTTGAGGATCAGGTCGCCGGTGCCGACTTCGTCGTCCAGCTTGATGGAAATGCTTTCCACCACGCCAGCGGCAGGCGATGGGATTTCCATGCTTGCCTTGTCGGATTCGAGGGTGATCAGCGACTGGTCGGCTTCAACGCTGTCACCAGCCTTGACCAGGACTTCGATGATCTTGGCCTTGCCGGCCGAACCAATGTCCGGAACGTGGATGTCCTGAACGCTGTCGGCAACCGGAGCAGCCGGGGCGGCAGCCGGAGCAGGCGCAGCAGCAGCGGCTGGCGCAGCGGCCTGAGCCGGAGCGGCCGCAGCAGGGGCCGCAGCACCCGCCACTTCCAGATCCAGAATCAGGTCGCCCGTGCCGACTTCGTCGTTGAGTTTGACGCTGATGGCCTTGACCACGCCCGCGGCAGGCGACGGGATTTCCATGCTGGCCTTGTCGGATTCCAGGGTGATCAAAGATTGATCAGCCTCGACGGTGTCGCCGACCTTGACCTGGATCTCGATGATCTGCGCCTTGCCCGACGAACCGATGTCCGGCACGTGCACTTGCTGCACCGAAGCGGCAGCAGGGGCAGCGGCTGGCGCCGCAGCAGCAGGAGCGGCAGCCGGTTTGGCTTCAGCTTTTGCAGCCGGTGCAGCAGCAGGTGCAGGGGCCGCTTGCGCGGCGCCCTCGACTTCCAGCTCAAGCAGCTCGTCGCCTTCTTTCAGACGGTCGCCCAGCTTGACTTTCAGGCTCTTGATGACGCCGGCTTTCGGGGCCGGCACTTCCATGCTGGCCTTGTCCGATTCCAGGGTCAGGATGCTCTGGTCGGCTTCGATACGGTCGCCGACCTTCACAAACAGTTCAATTACTTCACCTTCACCGCTGCCGATGTCAGGTACGCGAATGAGTTCGCTCACAAAATGTCTCCTCAGCAGTCCAGTGGGTTGCGTTTTTCCGGGTCGATGCCGAACTTGACGATGGCCTCGGCCACCACTTTAGGTTCGATATCACCACGGTCAGCCAGTGCTTCCAGGGCTGCCAACACCACGAAATGACGGTCGACTTCGAAGAAATGACGCAGTTTCTTGCGGCTGTCGCTGCGGCCGAAACCGTCGGTGCCCAGGACTTTGAATTCCTTGGACGGTACCCACTGACGGATCTGCTCGGCGAACAGCTTCATGTAGTCGGTAGAAGCGATGACCGGACCTTTACGGCCGCTCAGGCACTCTTCAACGTAGCTCTGCTTAGGCTTCTGGCCAGGCTTCAGACGGTTGCTGCGCTCTACGGCCAGGCCGTCGCGACGCAGTTCGTTGAAGCTGGTGACGCTCCATACGTCGGCGCCGATGTTGAACTCTTCACGCAGGATCTTCGCCGCTTCACGCACTTCACGCAGGATGGTGCCGGAGCCCATCAGTTGTACGTGATGCGCCGCATCGCGGGTGTCTTCTTCGAGCAGGTACATGCCTTTCTTGATGCCTTCTTCGGCACCGGCCGGCATGGCTGGCTGCTGGTACGACTCGTTCATCACGGTGATGTAGTAGAAGATGTCCTGTTGCTCTTCGGTCATCTTCTTCATGCCGTCCTGAATGATCACCGCCAGCTCGTAGCCGTAGGTCGGATCGTAGGTGCGGCAGTTCGGGATGGTCGCGGCCAGCAGGTGGCTGTGACCGTCTTCGTGCTGCAGACCTTCACCGTTCAGGGTGGTACGGCCGGCGGTGCCGCCGATCAGGAAGCCACGGGTACGGCTGTCGCCAGCGGCCCAGGCCAGGTCACCGATACGCTGGAAGCCGAACATCGAGTAGAAGATGTAGAACGGCAGCATCGGCTGGTTGTGGCTGGAGTACGAAGTACCGGCAGCGATGAAGGAACTCATGGCGCCTGCTTCGTTGATGCCTTCTTCAAGGATCTGACCTTTCTGGTCTTCCTTGTAGAACATCACCTGGTCTTTATCGACTGGCTCGTAGAGCTGGCCGACGGAGGAGTAGATGCCCAGCTGACGGAACATGCCTTCCATACCGAAGGTACGGGCTTCGTCCGGGATGATCGGCACGATGCGCGGGCCGATTTCCTTGTCCTTGACCAGTTGCGCGAGGATCCGCACGAAGGCCATGGTGGTGGAAATTTCACGGTCGCCCGAACCATCGAGGATGGCTTTCAGGGTGTCCAGGTCCGGGGTCGGTACGCTGAAGCTCTGCGCGCGGCGCTGCGGTACGAAACCGCCCAGTGCGGCACGGCGCTCGCTCAGGTAGCGGGCTTCGGCGCTGTTTGGCTCTGGCTTGAAGAACGGCAGGTTCTCCAGCTCTTCGTCCTTGACCGGGATGTCGAAGCGGTCGCGGAACAACTTCAGGCTGTCGACGTCGACTTTCTTGGTGTTGTGCGCAGTGTTTTTCGCTTCGCCGGCACCGGTGCCATAACCCTTGATGGTCTTGGCGAGGATGACGGTTGGTTGTTCTTTGTGGTTGACCGCTTCGTGGTACGCCGCATAGACCTTGTACGGGTCGTGGCCGCCACGGTTGAGTTTCCAGATCTCGTCGTCGGACAGGTCGGCAACCATCGCCTTGAGTTCAGGCGTGTTGAAGAAGTGCTCGCGAACGAACGCGCCGTCTTTGGCTTTGTAGTTCTGGTACTCGCCGTCGATGACTTCGTCCATGCGACGTTGCAGGATGCCGTCGACGTCTTTGGCCAGCAGTGGGTCCCAGAAACGGCCCCAGATGACTTTGGTCACGTTCCACTGTGCACCGCGGAACACGCCTTCGAGTTCCTGGATGATCTTGCCGTTGCCGCGAACCGGGCCGTCGAGGCGCTGCAGGTTGCAGTTGATGACGAAGATCAGGTTGTCCAGCTTCTCGCGGCCGGCCAGGGAGATCGCACCGAGGGATTCCGGCTCGTCGCACTCGCCGTCGCCCAGGAAGCACCAGACTTTCTGTTTGCCCGGCTGAATGAAACCGCGGTGTTCCAGGTACTTCATGAAGCGTGCCTGGTAGATCGCCTGGATCGGACCCAGACCCATGGATACGGTCGGGAACTGCCAGAAGTCAGGCATCAGCCAAGGGTGCGGGTAGGACGACAGGCCCTGACCGTCGACTTCCTGGCGGAAGTTGTTCATCTGGTCTTCGGTGATGCGGCCTTCCATGAATGCACGGGCGTAAACGCCTGGCGAGGTGTGGCCCTGGAAGTAGATCAGGTCGCCGCCGTGTTCGTCGGTCGGGGCCTGGAAGAAGTAGTTGAAGCCGATGTCATACAGGGTCGCGCTGGAAGCGAAGCTGGAGATGTGACCACCCAGGTCAGAATCTTTCAGGTTCGTACGCATTACCATGGCCATCGCGTTCCAGCGCACCAGCGAGCGAATGCGGCGTTCCATGAACAGGTCGCCAGGCATGCGTGCTTCGTGGGTTACCGGGATGGTGTTGCGGTAAGGCGTGGTGATGGCGTAAGGGAGCTGCGAACCGCTGCGGGTCGCCAGTTCACCCATACGGGTCATCAGATAGTGAGCACGGTCTTCGCCTTCTTTGTCGAGAACCGATTCCAGGGCGTCCAGCCATTCCTGGGTTTCGACGGGATCGAGGTCTTGCATGGCTTGCTCCAGGGCGGAAAGGCTTCCAGAATCGGTTGCCTGAGTTTGCGACTGGCCTTGTGGGCAGACGATTTAAAATTCTTGGATTGCCGACAGGTTGTTCCGGCGGCGTGTAGTTTTACTACAAATCTTTGAGCATTTCAGCCTTTCGCCTGTATAGACGAGTAGTAAAACTACAGAGGAAAGGCTTGTGGCCTCCGACTGCGTTGTGAGAATAATCGTTAAGGTTGGTCGATTACCATCCGAAAAAGGTGAAAGTTTGATGCTGGATGCCAAAGAAGAAGAAATTTCAGCTATTTCTAACTTTTGTTCGACAGTCCTTCGCGTAGCGGGTTTTCATCAAACACTACAAGCGGCCATTTACACGCCGATCAAGGATAGACCATGACCCTGCCCGTGCTCGCTGAACTCCCCGCCATTCTCCTGCCGTTGGTCACTCGATCCGAGCAGTCGTTCCGTACGGCCGTCGCCGCGCTGGAAGACGATCATGGCTTCTCCAACTGGACGCCGGAACGCTGGGCGCAATTCGCCCGCGTCAGTGCCGCCAGCGATTTCGTCATTGAACAGAGCGTTCGTGACCCTTTGATGTTGTTGTCACTGGTGCAGTCCGGTGAACTCGACCGGCCGTTCGCGCCGGGTGAACTCTGCGCGCAGATTGCCGCAGCGGTGGCTGCCGCGCAAAGCGAAGACGAACTCGGTCGCGTCCTGCGTCGCCAGCGTGCCCGCCATCAAGTGCGGATCATCTGGCGTGACCTGAACCGCCAGGCTGATCTGGTACAGACCTGTCGCGACCTGTCGGACATGGCCGACGCCACCATCGACCAAGCCTACCAATGGCTGTACAGCCGCCATTGCCAGCAGTTCGGTACGCCGACCGGCCGGCGCAGCGGCTTGCCGCAGCAGATGGTCATCCTCGGCATGGGCAAGCTCGGCGCGGTCGAGCTGAACCTGTCGTCGGACATCGACCTGATCTTCGCCTACCCCGAGGGCGGCGAAACCGTCGGCGTGAAACGCGCGCTGGATAATCAGGAATTCTTCATTCGTCTCGGTCAGCGCCTGATCAAGGCCCTCGATCCGATGACCGTCGACGGCTTCGTGTTCCGCGTCGACATGCGCCTGCGTCCGTACGGTTCATCCGGCGCGCTGGTGCTGAGCTTCAATGCGCTGGAACAGTATTACCAGGATCAGGGCCGCGACTGGGAACGCTACGCGATGATCAAGGCGCGGGTGGTGGCTGGCGATCAAGCGGCTGGCGCGCAGTTGCTCGATATGCTGCGGCCGTTCGTCTACCGGCGTTATCTGGATTTCTCGGCGATCGAAGCGCTGCGCACCATGAAGCAGCTGATCCAGCAGGAAGTGCGGCGCAAGGGCATGGCCGACAACATCAAGCTCGGCTCTGGCGGGATCCGCGAGGTCGAGTTCATCGCCCAGGCCTTCCAGTTGATCCACGGCGGGCGCGACCTCAGCCTGCAACAGCGTCCTCTATTAAAGGTGCTGAGCACGCTGGAAGGGCAGGGCTACCTGCCACCGGCGGTGATCAGCGAGCTGCGCGAAGGCTATGAATTCCTGCGCTACACCGAGCACGCGATCCAGGCGATTGCCGACCGCCAGACCCAGATGTTGCCGGACGGCGCTCAGGATCAGGCGCGTATCGCGTTCATGCTCGGTTTTGCCGATTGGGCAGCTTTCCACGAAAAACTGATGTTCTGGCGCGGTCGCGTGGCCTGGCACTTCGCGCAGGTGATCGCCGATCCCGATGAAGAAGAGGGCGCCGACTGCGAAGTGGTGGTCGGCGGTGAGTGGTTGCCGCTGTGGGAAGAGGCGCAGGATGAAGAGGCCGCTTGCCGGCAGCTCGAAGAGGGCGGCTTCGCCGATGCGACCAAGGCCCTGAAAGCGCTGGCGAGCCTGCGTGGCAGTCCGCAATTGCGCGCGATGCAGCGGCTGGGTCGCGAGCGTCTTGATGCGTTTATCCCGCGTCTGCTGGCCCAGGCGGTGGAGCATGACAACCCGGATCTGGTGCTGGAGCGGGTGCTGCCACTGGTCGAAGCCGTGGCGCGACGTTCGGCTTATTTAGTGTTGCTGACGGAAAACCCCGGCGCCCTGCGGCGCTTGCTGACGCTGTGTGCGGCCAGTCCGTGGATCGCCGAGCAGATCACCCGTTTCCCGCTGCTGCTCGATGAATTGCTCAACGAAGGCCGGCTGTTCAAGCCGCCACTGGCGCCGGAACTGGCCGCCGAATTGCGCGAGCGCCTGACGCGGATCCCCGAAGACGACCTCGAACAGCAGATGGAAGCGCTGCGCCACTTCAAACTGGCTCACCGTTTGCGCGTCGCTGCCTCGGAAATCGCCGGCAGCCTGCCGCTGATGAAAGTCAGTGATTACCTGACCTGGCTCGCCGAAGCGATTCTCGAGCAAGTGCTGGCGCTGGCCTGGCGTCAGACGGTGGCCAAATACGGCACGCCGCTGCGCACTGACGGCAGTTTGTGCGATCCCGGCTTCATTATTGTCGGTTATGGCAAAGTCGGCGGGCTGGAACTGGGGCATGGTTCGGACCTGGACTTGGTGTTCATCCATGACGGCGATCCGCAGGCGGAAACCGACGGGCCGAAGCCCATCGATGGCGCGCAGTTCTTCACCCGGCTGGGGCAGCGGATCATTCACTTGCTGACGGCGCAGACCAACTCCGGCCAGCTGTATGAAGTGGACATGCGTTTGCGCCCGTCCGGCGCGTCGGGGCTGTTGGTCAGCTCGCTCGGGGCGTTTGAGCGCTATCAGGAAAATGAAGCCTGGACCTGGGAGCATCAGGCCCTGGTGCGGGCGCGGGTGCTGGTCGGCAGTCAGGATGTCGGCCAGGCCTTCGAGAAAGTCCGCGCGCAGGTTTTGGGCAAGGCGCGGGATCTGGCGAAGCTGCAACAGGAAGTCAGCGAGATGCGCGCCAAGATGCGCGATAACCTCGGCAGCAAGAGCACGGCGGCCGGTACCGCGGCAAATGCCTTCGAGGCCACGGCGCCGTTCGACCTCAAGCAGGACGCCGGAGGTATCGTCGATATTGAATTTATGGTGCAATACGCGGCCCTGGCGTGGTCGCAAAGCCACCCGCCATTGCTGCGCTGGACCGATAACATCCGCATTCTGGAAGAGCTGGAACACGAAGGGCTGATGCCTGCCGAAGATGCCAGCCTGCTGCGCGAGGCCTATAAAGCCTACCGCTCCGCCGCCCACCGACAGGCCTTGCAGAAGGACGCCGGGGTGATTGCAGGCGACCAGTTTGTCGAGGAGCGCCGGCAGGTATTGCGGATCTGGAAAGAGTTGGGGCTAAGCTGAAACCGGATATTTGAAGCACCGATTACCTTGTGGGAGCGAGCTTGCTCGCGAATGCGCAGTGTCAGTCACCTTCGATGCAGGATGTGACGGCCCCTTCGCGAGCAAGCCCGCTCCCACATTGGATTTGCGTTGATTGCAGATTAAGGGCCGGATGCAAAACCCTGTGGGAGCGAGCCTGCTCGCGATAGCGGAGTATCAGACGACAATAATGTTGGATGTGAAGACCCTTTCGCGAGCAAGCGCGCTTCCACAGCAGATCTACAGTGTTTGTAGAATTCTCGAGGCGGGGAGGCGTAAATGCCTCCCCGGTTCGTTTATGGAAACCACATGAATATTCTGATCGTTGGGCCCAGTTGGGTCGGTGACATGGTGATGGCGCAGACACTGTTTCAGTGTCTCAAGCAGCGCCACCCGCAATGCGAAATCGACGTGCTGGCCCCCGAGTGGAGCCGGCCGATCCTTGAGCGCATGCCTGAAGTGCGCAAGGCCTTGAGCTTTCCGCTCGGCCATGGCGCGCTGGAACTGGCGACGCGTCGGCGGATCGGCAAGTCCCTGGCCGGCCAGTACGATCAGGCGATCCTGCTGCCGAACTCGCTGAAATCGGCGCTGGTGCCGTTTTTCGCCGGCATCAAGCAGCGTACCGGCTGGCGTGGCGAATTCCGCTACGGCCTGCTCAATGACGTGCGCACGCTGGATAAAGAACGTTATCCGCTGATGATCGAGCGCTTCATGGCGCTGGCTTACGAGCCGAACGCCGAGCTGCCAACGCCTTATCCGCGTCCGAGCCTGCAAATCGATCCGGTGACCCGCGAAGCGGCGCTGGCCAAGTTCGGCCTGACTCTGGACCGTCCGGTGTTGGCCCTGTGTCCCGGCGCCGAGTTCGGCGAATCCAAGCGCTGGCCGTCCGAGCACTACGCCAAGGTCGCCGAAGCGCGGATTCGCGAAGGCTGGCAGGTGTGGCTGTTCGGCTCGAAAAACGACCACGCGGTAGGCGAAGACATTCGCGCACGGCTGATTCCCGGCCTGCGTGAAGAATCGGTCAACCTCAGCGGCGGCACCTCGCTGGCCGAAGCCATCGACCTGCTGTCGTGCGCCGATTCGGTGGTGTCCAACGACTCTGGTCTGATGCACGTCGCCGCTGCGCTGAATCGCCCGTTGGTGGCGGTGTATGGCTCGACCTCGCCGGGCTTCACGCCGCCGTTGGCCGAACACGTCGAAGTCGTGCGTCTGGGCCTCGATTGCAGCCCGTGCTTCGACCGTACCTGCCGGTTCGGCCATTACAACTGCCTGCGCCAGCTGATGCCGGACGCGGTCAACGATGCCTTGCAGAAACTGCAGGGCTCCGTGGTCGAGGTTCATTAAGTTGCGGGTATTGCTGATCAAGACTTCATCGCTGGGCGACGTGATTCACGCGTTGCCGGCGCTGACCGACGCGGCCCGGGCCATCCCCGGGATCAAGTTCGACTGGGTGGTGGAAGAAGGCTTCGCCGAGATCCCGACCTGGCACCCGGCCGTCGGCAAGGTGATTCCCGTGGCGATCCGTCGCTGGCGCAAGAACCTCTGGCAGACCATCAAGAGTGGCGAGTGGAAGCGCTTCAAGCAAAGCGTGCGTGCCAGCCAATACGATCTGGTGATCGACGCTCAGGGCCTGCTGAAAAGCGCCTGGCTGACGCGCTACGTCAAGGCCCCGGTGGCCGGCCTCGACAAAGGCTCGGCGCGCGAGCCGATCGCTGCACGTTTCTATGACCGCAAACTGGCGGTGGCCCGTGGGCAGCATGCGGTCGAACGGGTGCGTCAGCTGTTCGCCATCGCCCTTGGTTATGACCTGCCCAAAGGGTTGGGCGACTACGGCCTCAACGTCGAGCGTCTGGTGGAATTGCCGCGCAAGAGCGCGTTCGTGGTGTTCCTGCACGGCACCACGTGGGACACCAAACACTGGCCGGAAGCCTACTGGCGCGAGCTGACCGAGCGGGTCGGCTATCTGGGCGTCGGGGTCAAACTGCCGTGGGGCAACCCGCTGGAGAAGGCCCGTGCCGAACGGATTGCCGCCGGTTTCAAACACGCCGAAGTGTTGCCGAAGCTGAATCTGGCCGGGGTCGGCAAAGTGCTGGCCGGCGCCCAGGCTTGCGTCGCGGTGGACACCGGTCTCGGTCACCTCGCCGCCGCGCTGGATGTGCCGACGATTTCCCTGTTCGGCCCGACCAACCCGGGCCTGACCGGCGCCTACGGCAAGGTGCAGATTCACATGGCCAGTGATTTCCCCTGCGCCCCTTGCCTGCAAAAGAAATGCACTTACCAACCGACCGCGCAGGATGCCCGTCAGTTTGACCTGAAACGCGAGCAGCCCCTGTGCTTCACGCGTCTGAATCCCGAGCGTGTCGCCAGCCGACTGAGCACGTTGTTAATGGCTGAGGAGCTGCGCTGATGCAATTGGCTTTTGTTCTGTACAAATATTTCCCGTTCGGTGGCTTGCAGCGCGACTTCATGCGCATCGCCCTCGAATGCCAGAAGCGCGGCCATCAGATCCGTGTCTATACGCTGATCTGGGAAGGCGACGTGCCGCCCGGTTTCGAAGTGCTGGTGGCGCCGGTCAAGGCGTTCTTCAATCATCGGCGCAACGAGAAACTCACGGCGTGGATGGAAGCGGATCTGGCCAAGCGTCCGGTGGACCGCTTGATCGGCTTCAACAAGATGCCGGGGCTGGACGTCTACTACGCCGCCGACGGCTGCTTCGAAGACAAGGCGCAGAACCTGCGCCATTCGTTGTACCGCCGCTGGGGCCGCTACCGCCACTTCGCCGAGTACGAGCGCGCGGTGTTCGCCAAAGACGCGAAAACCGAAGTGCTGATGATTTCCGAAGTGCAGCAGCCGCTGTTCATCAAGCACTACGACACGCCGCTGGAGCGCTTCCACCTGCTGCCGCCGGGTATCGCCCAGGACCGTCGCCGGCCGGCGGATGCCGACGAGATTCGCGCCGGTTTCCGCGCCGAATTCAGCCTCAAGGACGATGAACTGCTGCTGGTGCAGATCGGTTCCGGGTTCAAGACCAAGGGCGTCGATCGCAGCCTCAAGGCACTGGCCGCATTGCCCGCCGAGCTGAAGAAACGCACCCGGCTGTTTGTAATCGGCCAGGATGACCCCAAATTGTTCCAGATGCAGAGTACGACTTTGGGCCTGGGCGACAACGTGACCTTCCTCAAGGGTCGCAGCGATATCCCGCGCTTCCTGCTTGGCGCCGACCTGTTGATCCACCCGGCGTACAACGAAAACACCGGCACCGTATTGCTCGAAGCGCTGGTCGCCGGGTTGCCGGTGCTGGTCAGCGCGGTCTGCGGTTACGCCCATTACATCGCCGAGGCGGACGCCGGGCGAGTGCTGGACGAGCCGTTCGATCAGGCGCAACTGACGCAGTACCTGACTGACATGTTGAATGACGACGCTGCACGCGCGGCCTGGAGCCGCAATGGTCTGGCCTTTGCCGAGACGGCCGACCTCTACAGCATGCCGCAGCACGCGGCCGATGTGATTCTGGCGGAGCACGCTTAAATGAAGTTGATGCTGGCTGAACCGTTCAAGAGCCTTTGGGCCGGGCGCGACCCGTTCGCCGAAGTCGAAGGCTTGCAGGGCGAGGTCTACCGCGAGCTGGAAGCTCGACGGACTCTGCGCACGGAAGTCGACGGCAACGGATTTTTCGTCAAGATTCACCGGGGCATCGGCTGGGGCGAGATTTTCAAAAACCTGCTGACCGCCAAGCTGCCGGTGCTTGGCGCAGGTCAGGAGTGGAAGGCAATCCAGCGTCTGCAGGAGGTCGGCGTGCCGACCATGACCGCCGTGGCTTACGGCGAGAAGGGCAGCAACCCGGCGGATCAGCATTCGTTCATCGTCACCGAAGAGCTGGCGCCGACCATCAGCCTCGAAGACTTCAGCATCGATTGGGTCAAGAACCCGCCGCAGCCGAAACTCAAGCGCGCGCTGATCGCTGAAGTGGCGCGCATGACCGGCATGATGCACCGCGCCGGGGTCAACCACCGCGACTGCTACATCTGCCACTTTCTGCTGCACACCGACAAGCCGATCACCCCGGACGATTTCAAACTCTCGGTGATCGACCTGCACCGCGCCCAGACCCGTCCTCGGATCACTCAACGCTGGCGCAACAAGGATCTGGCCGCGCTGTATTTCTCGGCACTGGACATCGGCCTGACCCGACGCGACAAGCTGCGTTTCCTCAAAGGCTACTTCCAGCAGCCGCTACGGCAGATCCTCGCCGAAGAAGCGCCGTTGCTGAGCTGGCTCGAGGGCAAGGCCAACAAGCTCTATGCGCGCAAACAGCGTTACGGGGATGCGCTCTGATGGCGGGTTGGACGCTTGAACCGCAATACAGCGAACTGGCCGAAGATTTCGGCAGCCTCGAAGCGGTGTTTGCCCTGCAGGGCGAACGTCTGACCCGTGATCCGCTGTCCGAAGTCATTCGCGTGCAGCGCAACGGCGTGAATTACTACGTCAAACGCTACGTCGGCGCCGGTAAAGGCTTGCGCCGTTACCTGGGTAAGCCACGGGTGAAGATGGAGTGGCAGAACCTCAAACGCTTCGCCAAATGGGGCATTCCCACCGCCGAAGTGGTGGCCTGGGGTCTGGAGCGACGTGGCGCGGCCTATGCCCGTGGGGCGATGATCACCCGCGAGCTGCCGCGCACCGAAGACCTGTCGGCGCTGGCCGAACGCAACGATCCGAAACTCAAGGATCGCCTGTGGGTCGATGGCATCAGCCGGCAGTTGGCCGGCTACACCCGAACCATGCACGACCACCGCTTTACCCATAACGATCTGAAGTGGCGCAATCTGCTGATCGACGATCAGGCGCAGCTGTTTCTGATCGACTGCCCGAACGGCGATTTCTGGCGCGGCTTCTGGCTCAAATACCGGATCACCAAGGATCTGGCCTGTCTCGACAAGGTGGCCAAGTATCACCTGTCGAACACCCAGCGCCTGCGGTTCTACCTGCAATACCGCGGACGTGATCGGCTGAATGCCGCCGACAAGAAACGGATTCGCCACGTGGTGAGATTTTTCGAGGGACGCGAATGACTGATTTCCTGGCCGCTGAAGACCGGGCGCTGCTTGAGCGTCATGGCCTCGGCACTTTCGACGCGCTCTGGGCCAAACAGCTCGAAGCCGTGGACGAACCGAACACCGATGGCGGTGGCTGGAGCAGCGTGTTTCGCCTGGAGCTGGAAGGGCAGGCCTACTACCTCAAGCGCCAGAGCAACTACCTGACCCGCACCCTGCATGCGCCGTTCGGCGAGCCGAGTTTCGCCCGCGAGTTTCGCAACATCAGCCGCTACAACAAGTTGGGGATCCCGGCGCTGCAAGCGGCGTTCTTCGGTGAGCGCAAGGTCAAGGGCGATGTCCGGGCGATCCTGCTGACCCGTGCCCTCGACGGCTGGGATGATCTCGACTCGTTGCTGCAACGCTGGTCCGAGCTGAGCACCGCGCAGCAATCGGCCATTCTCAAAGCCTGTGGACAGCTGGCGCGCCGGCTGCACGGCGTGCGTCAGGTGCACGGCTGCTTTTATCCGAAACACATCTTTTTGCAGGCTGATGGCGACGCCTATCGGGCGCAACTGATCGACCTGGAAAAGACCCGGCCCCTGCTGTTCGGCATGCGCGACCGGGTCAAGGATCTGGAGCCGCTGCTGCGTCGCGCCCCGGAATGGAGCGAGGCGCAATTACGCGAATTGCTCGCGGCCTATCTCGATCAGCCAGTCGACAGTTCGCTGGTCGACAGCTGGGTGACGCGCCTGACTGCACGGCGCAGTCGCAAGGAGACCCGTTGATGCGCTTGTCCGAACTGAAAAACGCCGGACGTGCGCCGAGTCTGCCGCTGACGATCAGCCTCGCTGATGCGGCAGGCCCAGCGGATCTGCAACTGCTGAATCTGCTGCGGGTGTTGCCCGGGCAGCGCTATGTCGGTGCCGGGGTCTGGCGCGGGCGGCCGGTGCTGGCCAAATTACTGGTGGGCAGCAAGGCTGCGCGGCATTTTCAGCGCGAACTGGCGGGCGTCAAGTTGCTCGCCGAACAAGGTCTGACCACGCCGCTGTTGTTGGCTGATGGCCTGAAGGATGGCGAGGGCGGCTGGCTGCTGTTCGAGTTCCTCGAAGGTGCTGAAAGCCTCGGTGATGCCTGGCAGAAAGTCGAATCACTGCCGGTGCTGGCGGACGAGCAATCGGCGGTACTCGCCGAGGCGCTGGGCGCGATTGGCCAACTGCATGGCAAAGGACTGTGGCAGGAAGATCTGCACCTCGACAACCTGCTGCGCCAGGGCGGTCAGTTGTACCTGATCGATGGCGCCGGGATCTGCGCCGAGACCGCTGGCCAGCCGTTGTCGCGGCAGAAAGTGCTGGAAAACCTCGGGGTGTTTTTCGCCCAGTTGCCCAAGTCGCTGGAGCCGTTCACCGAAGAATTGCTGGTGTATTACCTGCTGAGCAACAGCGAACACGCGTTGCCGCTGGAAGCCTTGCAGAAGCAGATCGCCAAGGTGCGCGCCTGGCGCCTGAAGGATTACCTGATCAAGGTGGGCCGCGAGTGCACGTTGTTCAGTGTGCAGCGCGGTGCGTTCGGTCTGCGGGCGATCCGTCGCGAGGAAGAAGCGGCGATGCTGCCGGTGCTGGATCAGGCCGATGCATTGCTCGATCAGGGCCATCTGTACAAGACCGGCGGCGCGGCGAGCGTCGGCAAGGTCGAAGTGGCCGGGCGTACGCTGGTGATCAAGCGCTACAACATCAAAGGCTTTGCGCACTGGCTCAAGCGCTTCTGGCGCCCGAGCCGCGCGTGGCACTCGTGGCGTGAAGGCAATCGCCTGGCGTTCCTCGGCATCGCCACGCCGAAACCGCTGGCGGTGCTGGAAAAGCGTTTTTTATGGTTGCGCAGCCGTGCTTATCTGGTGACCGAGTTCCTGCCGGGGCCGGACATCATCGAGCGCTTTGCGCCCTATGTTGAAAACGGTGCGGCGCCGGAATCCGAATTGCTGGCGCTGGATCAACTGTTCGCACGATTGATTGCCGAGCGCATCAGCCATGGCGACTTCAAGGGCCATAACCTGTTCTGGCAGGAGGATCGCTGGGCGTTGATCGACCTGGATTCGATGTGTCAGCACAGTTCTGTCGGAAGTTTCGCAGCGGCCTATGCGCGGGATCGGGCACGGTTCATGCGCAACTGGCCCGAGAGCAGCGCGCTGTATCAGGTGATCGATCAGCGGTTGCCCAAGGACATCTCCAGCGCGGCCTGAGCCGCCTTCCCCAGCAGGCTCACCCCTACATGGAAATGCATTCCCCTGTAGGAGTGAGCCTGCTCGCGATAGGGCTTTAAAGCCCCAAAAAACTCCCGATGAGCAATAGCGGACAAACTCCACTGATTTGTCCTACAGCTTCTCCAGAAGCCATGAACTGTGCCCGCTCCAACCCCGATGCTAGCTTGCCCTGACCACTTCGGAGGGCAAGACTTGACCATCAAAAACGCCGTAACACTCAGCACCTGCGCATGGCTTTTATCCGGCTGCGGCACCGCCGCCTCGGTCCTGCAAATGGACGCCGACGTCGCCCGCGACATGCGCAAACAGAAAACCTACTGCCAATCGATTCCACGGATCTACAGCGGTCTGGCGTTCGATTTCTGCGTACTGAATGCCCCGCCTGACCCTACCGGTGTGCTGCTGCCATTTGTGCTGCTGGACCTGCCGTTGTCCGGGGTGCTGGATACGGTGGTGTTGCCGTATACGATTTATCAACAGGTCGTGGATGGCAATATCGGCATCTATTGGCGAACAGATCGCGGGTAACTTTTTTTGCAATTTTCTCTGTTTGAAAACCAGAGCGAGTCGCAAGCAATTGTTGAAGCGGCAGCGCTCTTGTATCCGTCCGGGAGATACAGCGACTACATCGTCTATGTTGATGAAAGCGGTGATCAAGGGATGCAGAAGCTGGATCCCTATTACCCGATATTCGTGCTTGCTTTTTGCGTCTTTCAAAAAAGGCATTACTGCGAAAAGGTCATTCCGGCTGTCCAGAAATTCAAGTTCAACCATATGGGGCACGATCTGATCGTGCTGCATGAGCTGGAGATTCGAAAAGAAAAAGGAGCTTTCTCCAGCCTGTTCACTTCGAGAGTGCACAAGCATGCCTTTCTCGACGAATTGACCGGCATTATCGAGGCCATCAATTTCGTCCTGATCAGTTGTGTCATCGACAAGGTCTTGCTGCGTGAAAAGCAGGCATCTGCTGACAACCCCTACCACTTGGCTCTCGGTTTCTGTCTGGAAACGCTGCATGAGTTTTTGCAGGAAAAGCATCAACATAAAGTGTTAACGCATGTGATTTTCGAGCGGCGAGGCAAGCGGGAGGATAACGAGCTTGAGTTGGAGTTTCGCAGGGTTTGTGGCGGGTCTAACCGACTGGGGGTTCAACTGCCGTTTGACATCGTCTTCGCCACAAAACAAGTCAATTCCACCGGATTGCAGCTGGCTGATCTTGTTGCAAGGCCGATCGGCATGAGTGTTTTGAGGGTGGGTCAGGAAAATCGCGCGTTTGATGTGCTCAGGCGCAAGTTCTATTGCAGCGGTGGGCGGAATAAAGTTGGGAAAGGTTTCGAGAACTGGGGGTTGAAGGTTTTCCCTCCCCCAGAAAGCGAAAAGCCCCGGTGATCTCACCGAGGCATTAGCGCCGACCGGGATCCCCCAGCCCATTTGCACGGAAGTCTATGTTGAGAGGCTCGGGAGTGTCAACGCAAAGGCCGGCCAGTTCCGCTAGAGGCTTGTCGGCGCTTTTACGCTATAATCCCGCCCTTTAGCTGTCTCTCGCCCGGTGCGAGGGCACATCAATTTTCGAGGCGCATCGCGCCTGAATGCAGACTAAAGAGGCTAGACCCTGTGGCATTGACGATTCTTGGCCTGTCCGGCGCCCTTAGCCATGACCCTTCAGCCGCCTTGTACATCGACGGCAAGCTGGTGGCGGCGGCTGAAGAAGAGCGCTTCGTCCGCGATAAGCATGCAAAGAACCGCATGCCCTACGAATCGGCGAAGTTCTGCCTGGAACAGGCCGGTATCAAGCCGTCCGACGTTGACGTGGTGGCGATTCCGTTCGCCCCGATCAGCCTGTTCGGCAAGGCCCGCTGGCACTATGCCAAGCGTTACTGGTACGCACCGGATCGCGCCCTCGATGCGATCCTGATGGGCAACCGTCGCTACAAGCGCTATCGCAACAAGATCGTCTGGTGCCTGGAGCAGCTGGGTTTTGATCCGAAGAAGATCAAGATCGAGCCGGTCGAGCACCACCTCGCTCACGCCTCCAGCGCCTACCACTGCTCGGGTTTCAAAGAGAAAACCGCGATCCTCGGCATCGACGGCAAGGGCGAGTACGCCACGACCTTCTTCGGTTATGGCGAAAACGGCAAGATCCACAAGATCAAGGAATTCTTCGATCCGGACTCCCTCGGCGGCCTGTACGGCGCGATCACCGAGTTCCTCGGTTTCGAGATGCTCGACGGTGAGTTCAAGGTCATGGGCATGGCGCCGTACGGCGACGCCAGCAAATATGACTTCTCGCGTCTGGCCTCGTTCGAGAACGGCGAACTGGTGATCAACACCGACTACGCCAACGTGATCGGCCTGCGTCGCTACAAAGAGAAGGGTAAAGGCTTCTACTTCTCGCCGAAGCTGATCGAGTGGCTGGGTCCGAAGCGTGAGGGCGACATCGCCGACGAGCCGTACATCCACTACGCCGCGAGCATGCAAGCGCTGTTCGAGAAACTGGCGTTGCAGATGATCGACTACTACCTGGGCGACGTGCTCAAGGAAACCGGCAAGCTGGCCTTCGCCGGTGGCTGTGCGTTGAACGTCAAGCTGAACCAGAAAATCATCGCCCGCGATGACATCAAGGAACTGTTCGTGCAACCGGCGTCCGGCGATGCCGGCACCGCGGTGGGCGCAGCGGCCTATGTGTCTCACGCCCGTGGCGTGCCGGTCGAGAAGATGGAACACGTCTACCTCGGCCCGTCGTACAGCAACGAAGACGTGATCGCCGCGTGCGCCCGTCACGAGAACAAGCCGACCTGGCGCAAGCTCGACAACATGCCGGAGCAGATCGCCAAAATCATGGTCGATGGTAACCCGGTGGCCTGGTTCCAGGGCCGCATGGAATTCGGTCCGCGTGCGCTCGGTGGTCGTTCGATCATCGGTTGCCCGAGCGTGGCCGGTGTGGCTGACCGGATCAACCACCAGATCAAGTTCCGCGAGCGCTGGAGGCCTTTCTGCCCGTCGATGCTCGACACCGTTGCACCGCAGATGATCAAGATCGATCACCCGGCGCCGTTCATGACCTTCACTTTCGAAGTGGCGGAAGAGTGGAAGACCCGCGTGCCGGAAGTCGTCCACGAAGACGGCACTTCCCGTGCCCAGGTCCTCAAGCGCGAATACAACCCGCGCTACTACGACATGATGAAGGCGCTGGAAAACCTCACCGGCAACGGCGTGTCGCTGAACACTTCGCTGAACCGTCGTGGTGAACCGATGATCTGCTCGCCGACCGACGCCCTGAACATGTTCTTCGGCTCCGATCTGCAGTACCTGATCATGGAAGACATTCTGGTGGTCAAAGAGGGCGCAAACGCTTATGACTCGCTCGGCTGAACGCCATGTGCTGCAGTTCTGTCACGGCTATGACGGGCCGTTCCTCGACTGCGCACGGCAGTACGCCAGCCTGTTCGCGGGCACCGGTTATCGGGTGACCACGGTCTTTCTGACCGGGGCCGCCGATAGCGAGGTGGCTGCAGCGTGTGCTTCCGATGAAGTGTTGTTCATGGAATACAGCTCCAAGGCCATTCGTGGCCTGAAGCTGGGCGCCATCGGTGATCTGCGCAAGATCGCCGCTTCACGCAATTTCAGTTTTTGCATCGCCCATCGCTTCAAGCCGATCTACATCGCCTTGCTCGGCACGTCGCTGCCGGTGATTGGCGTGCACCACGCGTTTGACGATTACAAACGCGGCACGCGCAAGCTGTTCGCGCATATTTTCCGCAAGCGTCTGAGCCTGCTCGGTGTCTCCGATGCCGTGCGCGACGACATGCGGCGCTGCCTGCCGAAATGGCCGTCCACTCGCATCCAGACCTTGTACAACCGCATCGATGTGCCGGCCTTGCAGGCCAGTCAGGTGTCAGCCCGCGAAGCGCGCGAGACCCTGGGGCTGGCGGCGGATGCGTTCATTGTCGGCAACGTCGGACGGCTGCACCCGGACAAGGATCAGGCGACGTTGCTGCACGGTTTTGCCGCGGCATTGCCCGGTCTGCCGGGCAACAGTCAGCTGGTGATTCTCGGCAAGGGCCGTCTGGAACAGGACCTCAAGGAGCTGGCGCGCGAACTGGGCATCGGTGACCGGGTGCTGTTTCTCGGCCAGGTGCCGGACGCGCGCAATTACTTCCGCGCCTTCGACGTGTTTGCCCTGAGCTCCGATCACGAACCGTTCGGCATGGTGCTGCTCGAAGCCATGGCCGCCGGCGTGCCGTTGCTCGCCACGGCCTGTGGCGGGGCCAAGGAAGTGGTCGAAGGCGTGGGGATTCTGTTCCCGCTGGGCGATGCCGAACACCTTGCACAAGGCCTGCAACATTTGGCCGGTATGGATGATCAGCAACGCCGGCAGTGCGCCGAGCTGATGCTCGATCGCCTGCGTGAGCGTTTCTCCGACCGTGCGGTGCGCGACACCTTCTGGCGTCTGCCGCAAGTTACCGATCTGGCACCGAGGGGCTGATGCTCAACCGATTTCAAGGCTGGCGCGAACGTGGCTGGTCGCCCGTTGACGCCTCCACCTATGCCACCGTCTGGCAGCGTTTTGGCGGCAGCGTCGCGACGCATCCTATGGTGGTCGAGCGTCTGGCCGATCTGGCCGGCATCCCGGTGCGCTATCTGGCCTGGGAGCAGGGCGGTGACGTCAAAGCGGCGATCCCGACCTGGGGCCGCGATCTGGCGCTGTCCAAAGACGTGCTCAAGCGTAACGGCAAGAAAGGCCTGTTCGACCTCGGCAATGCCGAGCTGATCCTGCCGGCCGCGGTCGATGCCCAGGCACCCCTGCGCCATCGCGCACGCTATCTGTCGGCGCTCAACGAAAACCGCTTCAGCGGCCTCAAGTTGCAGACCGAACAACTGGCCATGGCCCGCACCCCCGAAGAACTGTCGAAGAAGTTCCGCTACAACCAGCGCCGCGAACTGCGCCTGCTGGAGGAGGCGGGTGGCGTGGTGCGTCCGGTTGCCGAGTTCTCCAGTGCCGAACTGGCGGCGATCTACTGTGATCTGTTCCAGCGCCGCTGGGGCTTCCCGGCCACCGGCGCGGCGCGCATGGCCGAAGTCATCGAGCTGCTGCGCGAACTGCTGATTGGCTCGGTGATTTTCCTCAACGACGCGCCAATCGCCATTCAACTGGTGTACCGCGTTGAGGCCCCAGAGTGGATCAGCGTCGAGTACATCAACGGCGGCGTCGATCCCGAAACCCGCGAGTTCAGCCCCGGCAGCGTGTTGAGCTTCCTCAATACGCAAAGCGCCTGGGAGCATGCGCGAGCACTGGACAAGCCATTGCGGTTTTCCTTCGGTCGCGCCGACCGTGAATACAAGGATCGCTGGTGCAATCCTGTGCCGGTGTTCACCGTATGAGTCAGCCCATGAGCCGCAAACAGCAACTGCTCAAGCGTCATCGTCGCAATAAACGCATCACGCTGTTGATCGTGTTGATCGTGTTGATCGTGCTCGGGGTCCTGGTGGCGTGGTGGTTGCCGCTGGTGCTCGCGGTGGTTGGCTGGGTCGCCCATGAAGCGTGGTTTGCCGATCACCTGTTCTATTCGCCGAAAGACGATTATCAGTACAGCTTCCCGCCGTTCACGCCGCAGCCGAAGGTGCATTTGAGCGGCGAGCAATTGCGCCTGGACGAGGGTGTGATGCTGGTCGACGAAGCGACGTTGATCCTCGCGGTAAAGGTCAAAAGCACCTGGCTGGGACGTTTTCTCGATCCGCGCGTGGAACTGCTCGGCGGGACGCATCCTGATGCACAAACCTTCGAACGCGGGGTCAATGGCCTGCGTTACCTGAACCTCAGCGGTCAGGCGCAAGCCCTGTCGCAAGGCCAGTTGCGTCTGCGCGGACGCTTCTGCCGGGTCTCCGGCGAGCCGGTGCTGTGGGCATTGGAGCAGCCGGACTACCGCCGTCAGCGGGTGATGGTGATCGCCCCGCACGCCGACGATGCCGAGTTGGCTGCCTATGGCTTGTACAGTCAGGCCGACGAAGCCTGGATCGTCACCCTGACCGCTGGCGAGATCGAACCCGAACACTATCAACAGATGGGCATGAGCAAGGTCGAGGCGGCACGGCTCAAGGGCCGGTTGCGCGCCTGGGACAGCCTCGCCGTGCCGCGTTGGGCCGGTGTGCCGCAGGAACACTGCGTGCAACTCGGTTACTTTTGCCTGCAACTGGCGGCGATGCAGGCCGCGCCGAATCAGGCGGTGGGCTCGCGCGAAGCCGACCTGAACGACACGCGACTGTTTCGCCAGTTGAATCCGTTCACTCTGCCGGGCGATGCCGATGGTGCGCCGACCTGGAACAACCTGCTGGCCGACCTGCGTGAAGTGCTGCTGCGCGCGCGTCCGGAGGTGATCGTGCTGCCGCATCCGACCCTCGATCCCCACCCTGACCATATCTGCGCGCAGCAAGCGGTTTTGCAGGCGCTCCAGGGTCTCGACTGGCAGCCGACGCTGCTCGGTTACGCCAACCACTTGCACGACAACGACCGCTGGCCGATGGGCAACACCGGGCAGGGCATTGCCTTGCCGCCGGCCTTCGATGCGGCGGTGCCGATGCAGCCGCTGTGCCTGCCGTTGTCCATCGAGCTGCAACGGGACAAGGCCATGGCGCTGGGCATGATGCATGACCTGCAGCCGCCGGCACCGTTCAAGCGTCGCCTGCGCCGGGTTATCCAGCGTGTGCTCGCCGGGCGGGCTGGGTCGGTGTACGGCGAAAACGAATTTTTTCGAAAAGCAGTCAGGCGCCAGGAGTTGTTCTGGCTACTGAAGCACGGTGAGACAGGCGTCCAGCGGGGAGAGTCATGAGTCAACGGTTCAAGGTGTTGCAGCTGCAACCCGACTACAACGTCAAAGCCCATGACTTTGCCGACCTCGCCGAGCAGATCGTCAAGGCATTGCCGAGCGAGCGCTATGAGATCACCGCCGCTTTCCTGCGCGGCAAACCGGGGCCGGGCGAGCCGGTGAGCCGCGCCGACCATTCGGTGTACTTCGAGTTTTCCGACAAGTCGCTCAAGGGCATGCGCCTGCGGGCGATGTGGCAGTTGTACAAGTTCTGCCGCCGGGAAAAGTTCGACGTGGTGATCTGCAACCGCTTCAAGCCGGTGAACATGATGCTCGCGCTCAACCGCTGGTTGAAGGTGCCGCTGTGCATTGGCATCTCCCATGGTTTCGGTGAGTACGATCGCTTTTACCGACGACGCCAGACCCAGCGTCTGATCGATCGGCACTGGCGCTTCGTCGGCGTGTCGCCGGCGGTCAAACAGTACCTGCTCGATTGCGATTGCGGCTTTACCGACCAGAACACCTACGCCATTACCAATGCCATCGACATCGAGCAGGCCGAGGGCTTGCAGCACAGCCGCGAAAAAGCTCGCGAGTTGTTGGGCCTCGATCCGAATGTGCGTTTGATCGGTGCGTTGGGGCGGCTGGTGTCGGTCAAGGGCCACACCTATCTGCTGCAAGCCTTTGCCGCATTGAAGGACAAATACCCGAACACCCAGTTGGCGATCATCGGTGCCGGGCGCCTGCAAGCGCCGCTGGCGGCCGAGATCGAGCAACTGGGCCTGAGCGGTCGCGCGCACCTGCTGGGCTTCAAGGAAAACGCTCTGCAATACGTGCGTGCGTTCGACATCTGGACCATGCCGTCGCTGGCCGAAGGCCTGGGCCTGGCCTTGCTCGAAGGCATGAGCGGCCATTTGCCGGTGATCGCTTCGAACGTGCCGGCGATGTTGCCGCTGATCGAAGGTGCCGGTGGTCTGGCGATCACGCCCAAGGACGTGCCGAGTCTGGTCGCCGCGCTGGATCACTATCTGGCGCTGTCGGACGACGAGCTCAAGGCCAAGGGCGAACAGGCCTACCGTTATCTGCAGGAACAGCACGACATCGAGGTGTTCCGTCATGAGTATCTGGACCTGATCGATTCCGGCCTGGAGCAGGCCCGCAAGGAGCAGCCGTGAGCGAAGAGAAAACCGTGAGCGAAGAAAGAGTCATGAGCGAAGCCAACGCCCTCGTCACCGTGATCATCGCCTCGTACAACCACGGCCCGTACATTGAGGAAAGCATCCTCAGTGTCCTCAACCAGAGCTACAAGAACATCGAGTTGCTGGTGGTCGACGACGGTTCGAAGGACGACAGCGTCGAGCGCATCAGCGCGTTGCAGGCGCAGTACGGCTTCGATTTCCGTGTGCAGCAGAATCAGGGCCTGACCAATACCCTCAACGGCGCGATCGCCCGTTCGAAGGGCAGCCTGATTGTGCCGTTCGGCTCCGACGACATCATGTACCCCGAACGTATTGCCACCCAGGTGGCGTACATGGACGGCAAGCCTGAAGTCGGGATCTGTGCCGGCAATATCGAGCTGATGCACGCCGACGGCAGTCTTTACCCGGAGAAACGTCAGCGCCGCGACGTGCCGTTTCGCCGCCTCGATTTCGACGACATGTTTCTTGAACGCAAGCCGTATCCGCCAGCACCGACGTTGATGATCCGTCGTGAGGCGCTGGAAAAGGTGGGAGGGTTCGATCCGACGATTCGTCTTGAAGACCTGTACATCGAGCTCAAGGTGACCCGTGCTGGCTACTTCATCGACGGTTTGAACGTGGTGATGGCGCGCTACCGCAAGCACGCCACCAACTCGTACAAGAATCATCGCTTCATGATCGAGAACATCCTGCGCACCTATGCGCTGTTCAGCGATCATCCGCTGTACGACGAAGTGCGCTTCAAGGCGCTGAACTCGATGTTCCTCAAGACCGCCAACCGCAATCGCAAACTGGCAAGGGAGCTGCTGGCGCAGATCCCGTTCAAGGCCTGGAACAAGAAGACCTGGCGCGGACTGGGGCGTTTACTCTTTTCCCCGCTGGAAAAGGACTGAGGCAGCGGTCGCTCGCGCTCAGCGGGCGACCTTCTCCGGCAGGCGCTTTTCGCCCTTCTGACGCTGGCGCAGCCAATGCACAACCTTCTTGCCGGCAGCCATGCCCGGCTGCTCGATATAGAGGAACGTCGCGCTGCTGATCAGAATCAGCAAGCAGGTGCAGACGGCCACCAGGGGCAGGTACACCGCCGTTTCCCGCGCATCGATATTCAGCAATAGCGGCAGCCGTTGCACCATCAGCCACAGCACGAACCCGTGCAGCAGATAGGTGCTGTAGCTAATTTCGCCGAGCCAGCGAATGCTGCGTGGTTTCAGCGCGCCGAACAGATTATTGCCGGACGCCACGATCACGAAAAACAACCCCAGCAAAAACAGCGGTGCAGTCTTGAACGCCCGACTGAACGCGGTGAACGCGATCAACAGCGCGAGCACGGCGATGATGCTCGCCAGACGCGACTGGCTCCACGCCACGAGCGCCGGCCGGCGAATCCAGTAGGCGGCGGCGATGCCACCGAGGAAGCTCGCCAGAAAGTGTTTCTTCAGCGAATGTTCCCAGCCGATGACCTGGTACAGCGTGTAGATGCCGATCAGGCACAGCACCACCTGCAACCAGCTGCCGCGGTAGATGAACACCAGCCCGGCCAATGGCAGCGCCATGTAGAAAAACACCTCATAGGCCAGCGTCCAGGTGACGTTGGATATCAGCATGCCGGAGTGGCGGTACTGGTTGATGTCCGGGCGGTCGAACGTCAGCCAGGCGAGGATCTGTTTGAACAGCTCCAGGCCAGGCTCCTTCATTTGCCAGCCCTGCAAGTGGAAGATCGAGACGAACACCAGCAGCATCAGTGGCAGATAAAGCGGATACAGGCGAAATACCCGTGACACGCCGAACGCCAGCCAGTCATGGTTGCGTCCCTGCGCGAGCAGGCGGCTCCAGAACAGAAAACCGGTGATCATGAAGAACAGCGCGACGCTGCCCTGACCGAGCATCGAATAGAAGTTGCTCGGCGGAAAGTCGATCACCCCGGTGCGCAAGAAGATCCAGGTAATGACCGAGTGGTGCACGAACACACCAAACGCCAGATAGCCACGCAGGCCGTCGATGCTGGCATATCGACTTTCGCCGGAATGCTGCAGGTGCCGAGCGATTTTCGGCACCGCACGCAACAGCAGGGCGGAAGTGATGATGGCCAGCAGATAGGCTGCCAGCGCGATAAGCGGATTGGTTTCGATCATCAATGAACCCGGACCGGGGTGTTGCCGGCCAGCACTTGCCTGTGCAGATTTTCAACCGCGGATTTGGACGCCGTCATGGCGTACCCCTGGAGCAACGCATCGAGGTGATCCTCGAACAGCCAGCGTTTGTCGACAGTGTAACGTTGCATATGACGCAAATTGCGTTGGCGCAGGGAAAGACTGAGCGGGGTAGGGTAGATGCGCAGGTCGGCCAGATCGATCAAGCCGAACTCGCCGTCTTCCAGTACCAGTACGTTGCCCAGGTGCAGCGAGCGGAAATAAACGCCTTTCTCGTGCAGTTGCGCCATGAATTTGCCAAAGCGCTCCACCAGCGCCTGGCGCACCGCCGGAGCCGTAATGCTCTGCAGCACCTGACGCAGCGTGTGCCCCGGCAACGGCGCGTAATGCACAGCGCTGCTGCCATCGTCGAGACGGTACAGATTCAATATTTGCGGGGTCGGGATGCCCATCTGACGCAGTTGTTCGCTGTTGACCGCGAAACGTTCGGAGTAGGGATTGAAACTGCCGGAGGTGTACCAGCGGCGACGGCGGAACAGCTTGAGGAAACTGCCGTCGGTCAGGCGCAGGACTTTCGGTCCGAGGCCATCTTCTTCAATGATCTGGGCCGTGCTGCTCATGTGCTCCAGGTCAGCGGTCGCAAGCTTTTGCACCGGCTGGGTCAACAGGCGCCGCGCGCGTTGATTGATGCTCAACGCTGCGATCAGTGCCAGCGGGATCCACAACAGGAACCAGTGCTCCTTGGGCCGCGAGATTATTCCGCCGCCTTCGGTCAGCCCGGCGCCGATACCGAATACCAGCCAGGTCGAGGCAATGATCAGCAGTGGCTGCACACGCTGGCGCCAACTGCTCAGCAGGCCCCACAGCAGAAAGAACAGCCAGGGCAGCAAGCCGATGATGCCGACGTAATACAGCACACCCAGGATAAAGCTGTGCGGCTCCTGAAAGCTGATGCCGTTACCGGGGTCTACGGCAAGGCTGGCGCTGTAGCCATGACCGATCCATGGATGATCGGCAATCATGTGCAGTACCTTCTGCCAGATTTCCAGACGATAGGAGTCGCCACGTTCGGTGATCATCTGCGAAAACTGCGTAATGACTGCTACGCCGCTCAGGACCAGCGCGATCAGTAACCCCACCGAGCGCTTGTTCCAGCAGATGAAACACAGCCACAGCGCCGCCATGGTCAGTGCCACCAACGGCGTCCGGGAACCGGTGCCGATCACGGCCATGAACATGATTGCCATCGCCGGCAAGCTGAGCCACATCATCTGGCGACGTTTGCAGGTCATGGTCACGCTCAGCCAGTAGGCACTGAAGAAGCCGAACAGGTGCGAGCTGAGCAACGGGTTATCGAAGGCACCACCGCCGATCAGGCGCATGCCCGGCTCATAAACCCGGGCGAACATGAACAGGAAAATGGTCGTGGCAATCAGCGCGACCAACGCGGCGCCGAACAGCAAGGGTTGCAGGATGTCGCTGCGGTAGCGCACCAGCAGGTAGCAGCCGGCAAACAGCAGCAAGGTATGCAGTGGCGGCTTGAACATTCCGCCGAGCGGCTCCCCGCCCGGCCCCCAGGCGAGGCTGAGCAATGCCCAGGCGGCGAACAGCAGAACCGCGATGAAAATCGGCTCGCGCAGCAGCTCCTTGAGTTCGCGCGGGCGCACGCACAGCGCGATCAGTGTCGGAATGCTGAACAGGCCATAGAACAACTTGTGATGCAGACTTCGACCCGGCAAGAAGAACAGCGCGCACAGGAGCAGGAAATAACCGGTGGGAAGAATCCACAGGCTAATGAAATCGAAAATCCGATTGGACGTACTGCTGAAGCCGCGAAGTTGCATGCTGTGAGATTCATTCCTGAGGTTGATCGACCATTCGAGTGATGGCTATTTGATGCAGAAGAGGTGCATAACAATAACAGCCTTTCGCCGATTGCCAGAACCCTGAAGAAGCTGTGCTAAAGTCAGCGTCCTTTTTATCGACTTTCGCGTGATATGACCGATTCCAGTCCCGCCGCAAGCCCATCGAGCTTGAAAATCTACTTCCGCCTGCTCGGCTATGTCCGGCCGTACATCAGTCTGTTCCTGATCAGCATCGTCGGCTTTCTGATTTTCGCCTCGACGCAACCGATGCTTGGCTACATCCTCAAGTACTTTGTCGATGGCCTGTCCAACCCTGAAGCGGTGCTGTTTCCCTCCGTGCCCTATCTGCGTGACCTGCAGCTGCTGCAGGCCGTGCCGCTGTTGATCATCCTGATCGCCGCGTGGCAGGGACTGGGCTCCTATCTGGGCAACTATTTCCTGGCCAAGGTTTCTCTCGGGCTGGTGCATGACTTGCGTGTGCAGTTGTTCAACAACCTGTTGGTGCTGCCTAACCGCTATTTCGACAAGCATAACTCCGGTCATCTGATTTCGCGTATCACCTTCAACGTGACGATGGTCACGGGGGCGGCAACAGATGCGATCAAGGTCGTAATCCGTGAAGGCATGACGGTGATCTTCCTGTTTGCCTCGCTGTTGTTCATGAACTGGAAGCTGACCCTGGTGATGGTGGCGATCCTGCCGCTGATCGCCGTAATGGTGCGCACCGCCAGCAAAAAATTCCGCAAGCAGAGCAAGAAGATCCAGCTGGCGATGGGCGATGTCACGCATGTGGCCTCGGAAACCATCCAGGGTTATCGCGTGGTTCGCAGCTTCGGCGGCGAGGCCTATGAAGAAAAGCGCTTCCTCGATGCCAGCCAGGGCAACACCGACAAGCAACTGCGCATGACTCGCACGGGTGCGATCTATACGCCGATGCTGCAACTGGTGATCTACACCGCCATGGCCGTGCTGATGTTCCTGGTGCTGTACCTGCGCGGTGACGCCTCGGCCGGTGACATGGTCGCCTACATCACGCTGGCGGGCCTGCTGCCCAAGCCGATCCGTCAATTGTCCGAAGTCAGCTCGACCATTCAGAAAGGCGTGGCCGGTGCCGAGAGCATTTTCGAGCAGCTGGATGTCGAGCCGGAAGTCGATACCGGCACCGTCGAGCGCGATGCGGTGAGTGGCCGTCTGGACGTGCGCAACCTCAGCTTCACCTACCCTGGCACCGAACGCCAGGTGCTGGACGACATCAGTTTCTCGGTCCAGCCAGGGCAGATGGTCGCACTGGTCGGGCGTTCGGGCAGCGGCAAGTCGACGCTGGCCAACCTGATTCCGCGTTTCTATCACCACGACAAGGGCGAAATCCTCATCGACGATGTGGAAGTCGAACAGTACAAACTGCTCAACCTGCGTCGTCACATCGCTCAGGTGACTCAGCACGTCACTTTGTTCAGTGACACCGTGGCCAACAACATCGCTTATGGCGATCTGGCCGGTGCGCCGCGTGAAGACATTGAAAAAGCCGCGCGTGATGCCTACGCGATGGACTTCATTTCGCAGTTGCCGCAAGGCCTGGACACTCAGGTCGGCGAGAACGGCGTCTTGCTTTCCGGTGGCCAGCGCCAGCGTCTGGCGATTGCCCGTGCGTTGCTGAAGAATGCACCGCTGCTGATTCTCGACGAGGCCACCTCGGCACTCGACACCGAGTCCGAACGGCACATTCAGGCGGCACTGGATCAGGTGATGAAGGGGCGTACCACGCTGGTGATCGCTCACCGTCTGTCGACCATCGAGAAGGCCGACCTGATTCTGGTCATGGATCAGGGGCGCATCGTCGAGCGCGGCACCCACGACCAGTTGCTGGCGCAAAATGGTTACTACGCGCGCCTCAACGCCATGGGCCTCGATGCCCCGGCCGAAGATATCGCCTGACTCCAGGCCCTGCCCTGTGGGAGCGAGCCTGCTCGCTCCCACAGTCGTTTGTATCCAGACCTTTACCCTTCTTGACCAAACCGGAATAAAACCGGGCACCGCGCTTGTTAAGGTTCCTCAACGAACTCTGACTTCCATCGAGGGGGCCATCCCCGTCGCGCGGGTGCTTTCATGCTGCAACGCTATCTCTGGAAACTGCTGCCCAAGCCACAGCGGGCTTTTCTGCTCGGGCGCCTGTCGGTGGTCGATCGGCAGGTGGTGAACAAGTCGATGTCGGCCAACCTGACGTTTCCTCAGGCCTTCCAGCAGCGCTCCTGCCTGTTTATCCATGTTCCGAAATGCGCCGGCAGCAGCGTTTGCACGGCGCTGTTCGACGGCTGGCGACCCGGGCACTTGCCGCTGTATTGGTATGAAGAGCAGTTTCCCGAGCAGTTCGCCAACGCCTTCAAGTTCGCTTTTGTTCGCGACCCGCTGGAACGTGCCTATTCGGCCTACGCCTTTTTGCGTGGCAACGAGTTGAGCGCGCGTGACCATATGGCGCAACGGCTGGTGCGGCAGTACCGGGATTTCGACGATTTTGTCGCGCGCTGGCTGCATCCGGAAACGATTGCCCGGCAATTGCACTTTGCGGCGCAGACCGACTTTCTGACGGACTCGCTGGGGCATCTGGCGCTGGACTTCATCGGTTATCAGGAACACTTGACGCGGGATTTTCGTCTGGTTTGCGAACAGTTGGGGCTGACTGGCGAGTTGCCTCACGTCAACGGCTCGCGGGAACGGCAATCGATGCCGGCGCGCGAGTTCTGTTCGGTGCGCACCCGGCGTCTGGTACGTCGGGTTTATCAGCGTGATTACGAGTTGCTCGGGTATGAATGAGTCCCTGTCACTGCCGCTACAGAAGCTCGCCATTCGGCCTTACGGTCTGGCGCTCTCGCACCAGGCCCGGGCAGCGCTCAAGGCACAACACCCACGCTGCCTGTGGTTGACCGGATTTTCCGGCGCCGGCAAGTCAACCCTGGCCAATGCCCTCGAACTGCACCTGCATGCGTCGGGTCTGCACACGTTTTTGCTCGATGGCGACAATGTGCGCAATGGCCTGTGCCGCGACCTGGGCATGAGCGACCTCTGCCGCCGGGAAAACATCCGGCGTATGGCCGAGGTGGCGCGGTTGATGGTCGACGCCGGGCTGATTGTGATCGTTGCGGCCATTTCGCCGTTCCGCGCCGAACGCGACGCCGCGCGCAGGCTGTTTGCCCAGGATGAATTCATTGAAGTGCACGTCAGCACTTCGCTGGAAGTCTGCGCCCGGCGCGATCCGAAAGGTCTGTATCAGGCCGTACGGGAAGGCCGGATCACGCACTTTACGGGCGTGGACAGTCCTTACGAAGCGCCATTGGCAGCCGAGTGGCAAATCGACACCGAGGCGCTGGAATTGTCCGAAGCCTGTGGACAACTGGCGGCACTGGTGCTCAAAAAATGAGCAAAGTAACGGACTGTTTCATCCTGTTGCAGGCTGCACGCAAGCCTGCGCCAACCCTGTGTTAATATCGCGCCCCTGTTCATTTTGTATGTGGGTTGCTCCATGAAGTTGTCCATGCCGCGATTCGATCAAGCCCCAGTCTTGGTGGTCGGCGATGTCATGCTCGACCGTTACTGGCATGGTGGAACCTCACGGATTTCCCCTGAGGCACCGGTACCGGTCGTAAAAGTCGAGCAAATCGAAGACCGCCCGGGCGGTGCTGCCAACGTTGCCTTGAACATTGCCGCGCTGGGCGCGCCGGCGTCACTGGTCGGTGTGACCGGCGACGATGAAGCCGCCGACAGCCTGAGCAACAGTCTCAAGGGCGCGGGCGTGCGTGCCCTGTTCCAGCGCATCGCGCACCAGCCGACCATCGTCAAACTGCGGGTCATGAGCCGGCACCAGCAGTTGCTGCGTATCGACTTTGAAGAACCGTTTGCCACCGATGCGCTGGCCCTGGCCTCGCAGGTCGATGATCTGCTCGAAGGCATCAAGGTGCTGGTGCTGTCGGACTACGGCAAAGGCGCGCTGAAGAACCATCAGGCCCTGATTCAGGCGGCCCGTGCCAAAGGCATTCCGGTGCTGGCCGATCCCAAGGGCAAGGATTTTTCGATCTACCGTGGCGCCAGTCTGATCACGCCGAACCTCAGCGAATTCGAAGCCATCGTCGGCGGTTGCGCCGATGAGCACGAACTGGTGAGCAAGGGCGCGACCCTGATGCACGATCTCGAGCTCGGCGCGCTGCTGGTCACCCGTGGTGAACACGGCATGACCCTGCTGCGTCCGGAGCATCCGGCGCTGCACTTGCCGGCCCGTGCCCGCGAAGTGTTCGACGTGACCGGTGCCGGCGACACGGTGATTTCCACCCTGGCGGCGGCGATCGCTGCCGGTGAAGAACTGCCGCACGCGGTGGCGCTGGCCAATCTGGCGGCGGGCATCGTGGTCGGCAAACTCGGTACTGCGGCGATCAGCGCCCCGGAACTGCGCCGCGCGATTCAGCGTGAAGAAGGTTCGGAGCGTGGGGTGCTAGGTCTGGAACAGCTGGTGCTGGCAGTGGCCGATGCCCGTGCGCATAACGAGCGCATCGTCTTCACCAACGGCTGCTTTGACATTCTGCATGCCGGGCACGTGACCTACCTCGAGCAGGCGCGCGCCCAGGGCGACCGTCTGATCGTGGCGATCAACGATGACGCCTCCGTCAGCCGCCTGAAGGGGCCGGGACGTCCGATCAACAGTGTCGACCGACGCATGGCGGTACTCGCCGGCCTCGGTGCGGTGGACTGGGTGATCAGCTTCCCCGAAGGCACCCCGGAAAACCTGCTGCGCGAGGTCAAGCCGGATGTGCTGGTCAAGGGCGGTGATTACGGTATCGACCAGGTTGTTGGTGCCGATATCGTCAAGGCTTACGGCGGCACGGTGAAAGTGCTGGGTCTGGTGGAAAACAGCTCGACCACGGCGATCGTGGAAAAAATCCGCGGTCAATAAAGCCAAAAGATCGCAGCCTGCGGCAGCTCCTACAGGGAAATGCATTCCATTGTAGAGCTGCCGCAGGCGGCGATCTTTTGCTTTTCAGGAACTGACTTTCTTGCGCGGTACGATCTTCTTCAGCAATTGCCTGGCCTTGCCGCGCAACCGCGCCAGTCCCGTGGGTTTCTCCGGCGGGGTCAGGCCTTGTTGGCGTAACCAGTCCTTCCAGCGAATCCGCTCGTCACGCACCAGCCAGCCATCCTGTCTGGCAAAGCTTTCGGCCAGATACAGACCGCGCGTGCCCGCCGGAGACAGCTGACCTTTCTTCAAGGTATACAGCTCGGCCAGCGGTTCGCCGTCCTGCAACGGCATCAGGTACAAATCCGGGCGCTTGCGGTCCAGTCGCGCCACCAGTTGATCACCTTCCAGGCGTTCATCGACGTGAAACAGACTCAGGGATTTGGCTTCCTTGGGCACGTCCAGGCGCAAGTCGTAGATCAGTTGCAGCGATGCTGTCGGCAGATGCACGTAGGCCCGTGGTCGTTCGAGCAATTGCAGATTGGCGCAACGCACCGGTCGCGCCGAACCGGACTGCGGCGTCAGGCGAAACGGCAGGGCCTCGCGATAATGCAGGGCGGAGGCGTAGGGCGCCGGTAGCCAGGTGTCGTTGAAGCGCCCGCCGAGCCAGCCTTCCGGGGTTTCCAGCAGGCACTCTTCGGCAATTTCCTGAATCGCCGTGTGCAGCGGGATGTTCAGTTCTTGAGCAGGTACGTAACCGGAAATCAGCTTGAGCACGACGTCCCCACGATCCTGCCGACGCTGGCGCACCAGCACCCAGTAATCGCGATTCTGCCAGTGCAGGGTCAGGCGCACAGAGACCCCGAGGTTGGCCAGTTCCACCGCAAAGCGCTCGGCATCCGCCACGCTCACCGGTTTGCGCCGCTGCAGGGTCTGGGCGAAATTCAGCGGCATGCCGACGCTCTGATACGTCAGGCCTTCGGGCGTGGCCTCGACGAACAGCGGCAGCGTCTTGAAGTTGCTCGGGTTCTTTCTGATGAGCGTGCGCGGCATGTCGGCTCCTGCTTAAGGCCGCGGGGCGGCGTCAGTGACCACGAAGGACCTGGGCAACGGTCGCAACGTTATGGGCGAGGTGCAGCGGATTGATCGTCCCGACAATAGCACTGGCCACGCCGGGCTGCTGGAACAACAACTCGAAGCTGGCGCGCACCGGATCCACGCCCGGACTCAGGCATACATGGCCGCTGGCCAGGGCTTTTTTCACCAGAATGGCTTTGCCGTGGGCAGCAGCATAGTCAATGACTGCCTTCTCGTTCTGTTCGTTCAGATTGTAGGTGACCATCGCGCAGTCCCCTTGCTCCAGCGCCTTGAGTCCGCCCTCGACCGTTTTGCCGGAGAAGCCGAAACCGCGAATCTTGCCCTCGGCCTTGAGTGCAGCGAGGGTGGCGTAGACCTCTTCGTGTTCGAGGATGGCCATGTCGTTGCCGTCGGAGTGCACCAGCACCAGGTCGATAAAATCGGTTTCAAGACGTTGCAGGCTGCGCTCCACCGACATCCGCGTGTGCGCCGCACTGAAGTCATGGCGCGACAGGCCGTCGGCAAACTCTTCACCGACCTTGCTGACGATTACCCAGTCCTGCCGCTGGCCGCGCAACAACGGGCCGAGGCGTTCTTCGCTGCGACCGTAGGCCGGGGCGGTGTCGATCAGGTTGATGCCCAACCCTTTGGCCTGCTTGAGCAGCATGCGTGCCGCGTCATCGTCGGGGATCTGGAAACCGTTGGGGTATTTCACCCCCTGGTCGCGGCCGAGTTTGACCGTGCCCAGGCCCAGCGGTGAAACCATCAGGCCGGTGCTGCCCAAGGGGCGATGCAGTTCGTGCAGGGTCGCTACGCTCATGGCAACAGTTGCTCCCAGGCTGGTACGCCCATAGGTGGTTTTGGCAGTGCCGGTAATGGCTCGGCCGGTTGCGGCTGGATACCGTCGCGCTCCAGCGAGGCGATGACCCGGTCAGCAAAGTCTGGCGCCAGTGCGAGTTTGGTCGGCCAGCCCACCAGCAGGCGACCCTGCTCGGCGAGGAAGGCGTTGTCCGGCCGGCTCAGGCCGGTTTGCAGGGGCTCGGCGCGGTCGACGCGCAAGGTCGCCCATTGCACCTGGCTCAGATCGATCCATGGCAGCAACTGGCCGAGCTCTTTCTGCGCGGTGGCGATCTGCTCGGCAGGTTCGCGGGCCACGCCTTCGCTTTCGGCAATGTCGCCGCCCAGGTACCAGACCCAGTTGCCGTCAGCGGCCGGGTGGGTGGTGACGGTGATGCGCGGCTTGGTGCCGCCGCCCAGGCAGTGAGCGTACAGCGGCTTCAGGCTTGGGCCTTTGGCGATGATCATGTGCAGCGGTCGGCGTTGCATCTGTGGATGGGTCAGGCCCAGGTCTTCCAGCAACCGGGCAGTGCCGGCGCCGGCACTGAGGACGATGCGCTGGGCGTGGATTTCACGACCGTCGACCTTCAGGCCGACCAGCACACCGGCTTCCAGCAGCGGCTCGATGGTTTGCCCGGCGAGCAGGCCGTCACCGGCCAGATCGGCCAGGCGCTGGATCAGGCTCGGCACGTCAACCACCAGTTCGGCGAGGCGATAGACCTTACCCTTGAAGCGCTTGTCTTGCAGGGCCGGCGGCAGTTGATCGCCCTTGACCTGATCGACCCGGCCACGCACGGCTTTGCTGGCGAAGAAACTGGTGAGGTTGCCGGCGAGGGTGCCGGGCGACCACAGGTAATGCGCTTCGGACAACAGGCGCACGCCGGACAGGTCCAGCTCGCCGTTGCCGGCCAGCGCTTCACGCCAGCGGCGCGGCATGTCGGCGATGGCTTCCGAGGCGCCGGTCAGCGCACCGTGCAACGCATATTTGGCGCCGCCGTGAATGATGCCCTGGGACTTCACGCTCTGCCCGCCGCCGAGACTGGCGCTCTCCACCAGCACGGTCGAAAAACCCTGACGGCGCAGACGCGCGTTCAGCCAGAGGCCGGCGACACCAGCGCCGACAATCAGAACGTCGGTGGAAATAACGGATGGCATGCAACGACCTCAGTGTTCAAGACGAGGGCGCAGTATACAGACTCGGGAAAGAGCGGGATTTGTCGATGATCAACAGGGCAGATGCAAAACCAAATGTGGGAGCGGGCTTGCTCGCGAATGCGCTGTGTCAGTTAACGGAAATGTTGTCTGATACACCGCCTTCGCGAGCAAGCCCGCTTCCACAGGGGATTTGCGTTACTGCAAATCAGTGCCCGGCAGTCTTGGAGAACAGCTGGATGACCACCACGCCGAGCACGATCAGCGCCATCCCGAGCATCGCCGGCACGTCCAGCTTCTGCCCATAAATGAACAGCGCTGCGACGCTGACCATGACGATGCCCATGCCCGCCCACACGGCGTAGGCGACCCCCACCGGCACAGTGCGCACCACCAGCGTCAGCATCCAGAAAGCAATCCCGTAGCCGACGATCACCAGAATCAACGGCAGCGGGGTGCTCAAGCCTTTGACCGCTTTCATCGAAACGGTGGCGATCACTTCGGCGCAGATGGCGATAGCCAGGAAGGCGTAGGCGTTCATGTGTAGATCCTCATGTAAAACGTTGCTTGCTGAGGCGGCATTCTAGTCGCTCTTCAGATGGGGTAAAGTCATTACCTATCTGTTTTGAAGATGGGTTGCAGCATGAATACCCTGTGGAATCTGGAACAACTGCGCGCCTTCGTCAGCGTCGCCGAACAGCGCTCGTTTTCTGCCGTGGCGCGCCAGCAGCGCAAGGCGCAGTCGGCGATCAGCAGTGCGATTGCCATGCTGGAGGACGATTTGGGCGTCAGCCTGTTCGAGCGTAGCAGTGGTCGCTCACCCAGGCTCACCGAAGCGGGCGAAGCCCTGCTCGAAGAAGCCCGGGAAGTGTTGCGCCAATGTGCGCGGCTGAACGGTCGGGCGATGGCAATGATGCGCGGCCAGGAAGCGCAGTTGCGCGTGGCGCAGGATGAAGCGATGCCGTATCAGGCACTGGTGGAAAGCTTCGATGCGCTGGCCGAGCAATTTCCCAGCCTTGAAGTGCAACTGACCAGCGCCGCCCAGGGTGAAGTCGCACGCAAACTGGTCGAGCGTCGCGCCGATCTGGGCCTGCTGTTCTATCACGATGAAATCCCCGAAGCGCTGGAGCGTCGGGTATTGGGCCGGGTGGAAATGGTCACCGTCTGCGGGATCAATCATCCGCTGGCGACGCAGTCCTACGTCACCTGCCAGCAACTGGCGCAGCATCGGCAATTGCTGATGTCGACGCAAACCAGCGTCTACCCCGGCAACGAACCGGCTAGCCCGCAGGTGTGGCGCGCTGACAGTTTCTACGTGATGGCCGAATGGTTGGTGCGGGATCTGGGCTGGGCCTGGCTACCCCGGCATGTGGTGCAGTATTCGGCTTATCAGGGCCTGATGGTCGAACTGGACAGCGAATGGACCCCGCCGGCGTTGGTGGTGGAGCTGGTCTGGCGCCGGGATGAACCCCTCGGCCCGGCTGCGCGCTGGCTGGCTGAACGTTTTGCCGTGCACTTGCGGGCGATTGGCGGCAAAAGTCGATAAACTCCGCCGCCATGAATAGAACTCTCTACACCGCGCTGTTTTACCTGGGGCTGCCATTGGTGGCGATTCGGCTGTGGCTGCGCTCGCGCAAGGCCCCGGCATATGCCAAACGGATTGGCGAGCGCTTCTCTTACGGGATGCCGCGACTGCAACCCGGCGGGATCTGGGTGCACGCGGTGTCGGTGGGCGAAAGCATTGCCGCCGCGCCGATGATTCGCGCCTTGCTGCAGCGTTATCCACAGCTGCCGATCACCGTGACCTGCATGACGCCGACCGGATCGGAACGGATTCAGGCACTGTTCGCCAATGAGCCGCGCATCCAGCATTGCTATCTGCCCTATGACTTGCCGTGCGCAGCGGCGCGTTTTCTTGATCACGCCAAACCGAAACTGGCGGTGATCATGGAAACCGAACTGTGGCCCAACCACATCCATCAGTGCGCCAAGCGCGGGATTCCGGTGGCGCTGGCCAACGGGCGATTGTCCGAGCGCTCGGCCCGAGGCTATGGCCGCTTCAGCAAGCTGACCGCGCCGATGCTCGCTGAAATGAGTTTTTTTGCGGTGCAGACCGAAGCCGAAGCCCAACGGTTCCGCGATCTCGGCGCCCGCCCGCAGACGGTTGAAGTCACCGGTTCGATCAAGTTCGATCTGACCATCGACCCGCAACTGCTGCAACGTGCCGCTGAGCTGCGCGGGCAGTGGCAAGCGCTGGAGCGCCCGGTATGGATCGCCGCCAGCACCCACGAAGGCGAAGACGAGGTCGTGCTCGACGCCCATCGTCGGCTGCTGGCGAACTACCCGAATGCGCTGCTGATTCTGGTGCCGCGCCATCCCGAGCGCTTCAACTCGGTGTTCGAGTTGTGCCAGCGTGAAGGCTTTGCCACGGTGCGCCGTTCCACCGGTGCCAACGTCGAAGCGGACACTTCAGTGCTGCTTGGCGACACCATGGGCGAACTGCTGTTTCTCTATGCGCTGGCTGACAGTGCTTTCGTCGGCGGCAGCCTGGTGCCCAACGGCGGGCATAACCTGCTGGAGCCGGCGGCACTGGCAAAACCTGTGCTCAGCGGCCCGCATCTGTTCAACTTCCTCGACATCGCCGCGCAGTTGCGCGAGGCCGGTGCGCTGGCCGAAGTGGATGATGCCGAAGGGCTGGCGGTGGAAGTGCAGCGCCTGTTCGAATTGCCGCGCGATGCGCAACGCATGGCCGAGGCCGGGCTGGCGGTGATGCGCCGTAATCAGGGAGCGTTGCAGCGGTTGCTGGATGGGCTGGGCAGGTTGATCAAATAGTCGCTTGGAACATTTATTGTGGCGAGGGGATTCATCCCCGATCGGCTGCGCAGCAGTCGTTAACCCTGCTTGCCATATCTGACTGAATCACCGCGGTGAATGGTTTTGGGGCTGCTACGCACCCCATCGGGGATAAATCCCCTCGCCACAGGGGATTTTCCAGATTGTTTACGGGCGCGCCTTGAGCTGTGCTTCGGCTGCCTTGGCCAGATCCGGCGGGAGGAAGTCCTTGTCCGGGTTGTAGTCGGGCTTCAGATAGCGTGCCAGGTCCTGCAAGTCACCCGGATTCAACGTCCCCGCCGCCTGCTTCAAGCGCAGGTTGTCGAGGATGTAGTCGTAGCGGGTGTTGTTGTAGTTGCGCACCGAGGTGTACAGCTGGCGCTGGGCGTCGAGCACATCGACGATGTTGCGCGTACCCACCTGATAACCGATTTCCGTGGCTTCCACCGCGCTCTGGTTGGAGATGATCGACTGGCGGCGCGCCTGCACCTGCTCGACATCGGTGTTCACCGCGCGGTGCAGGTTGCGGGTGTTTTCCACCACTTGCCGGCGCAGGGATTCGCGCTGTTGCTCGCTCTGATCCAGTTGCGCATAGGACTGGCGCACTTGCGAACTGGTCAGCCCGCCGCTGTAGATTGGAATGTTCAGTTGCAGGCCCAGGGTGCTTTGCTCGACGTTGCCACTGTACGGCGTACCGAAGGCGTTCGGGTTGGCGAAACCGAGGGCGTCGTTGTCACCCTTTTCGTATTTGGCCACGGCATCGAGGGTCGGCAGGTGACCGGCCTTGCGCTGTTTGAGGGTCTGTTCGGCGGAGCTGACCGCAAAGTTGCTCGCCAGCAGATTGAGGTTCTGCTTGCCCGCGGTGTCGACCCAAGCCTTGGCGTCGTTTGGCGCCGGCGGCAGGATCGGCAGCGTGTGGACGATGCCCTGAATCGAGTTGTACTGACGGTTGGTCAGGGTGATCAGCGCTTCGAACGCATCGTCAACCTGACGCTGCGCAACGATACGGTTGGCGCGCGCGGTGTCGTAACTGGCCTGCGATTGCAGGACATCGGTCTTGTCCGACAGGCCGACATCGAAACGCTCGTTGGACTGGTCGAGCTGACGCTTGAACGCGGCTTCTTCAGCCTTGGTCGAGGCCAGGTTGTCCTGGCTGCGCAGCACGTTGAAGTAGCTTTCAGCCGATTGCAGGATCAGGTTCTGCTCGGTGGCCGACAGTTGCAGGGCGGCTTGTTCGTTGACGTCTTTCGCCGCTTGGTACTGGAACCAGCGATCGGCGCGGAACAAGGGTTGTGCCAGGGTCGCCTGATAGGAATGCGCGCTGCGATTGGCAATGGCTGAAGGCTGGTCGATCGAGGTGCGCACATTCGCCACTTCGGCGCCGCCAGACAAGTTCGGCAGCAAGCCGGCACGGGCCTGTGGCACCACTTCTTTCTGGGCGCCGTACTGGGCGCGGGCGGCGGCCAGATCGGCGTTGTTGTCGACGGCTTCCTGATAGACGCTGACCAGATCGGTCTTGGTCGACAAGGGCGCTTCTGCTGCCCAGGCCATTGCGTTGGACGCACAAGACACGGCAAGAGCCAGTGAAAGTTTGCGCAGCATGAGGCGATCCCTAGCAAAAATATTACGAAAATAATGTGCGCGCCAAGGCTACGGCGCGGCCCCGGCAGCGTCAAGGCGCGCAGGGCACAGCGAGTGTAGTTGCGCAATCGTGCGGCAACAATCCTGCAAGTCCCGGTAATTGCGCCATTCATCATGGTGTTTGCCGCGGTGTTGGCGTTCTTTGCCGGTTGTGTCTAGACTGGCCGGGTTCTTGTCGGGGTGCCTTGCTATGAGGCTGAGATCGAATAATTTCGGATCCCGTTGAACCTGATCAGGTTAGCGCCTGCGTAGGGAACAAGATTTCTCGTCACCCGGCGAGTCCTCTTGTGCTTCGTCCGGGATATTGTTCGACAATCGAACGCTCGACGACGATGCACAGCACCAGTCTTGGTGCGTCCGTGCCTTTCAGGTTCTGCTCCGACAATCCATTGCCTGGATGCTGTCTGGAGAGCCCGTGATGACGATAAAAGCAAAAAACGCGATCAACCTGAGTGACTCGGCCAAGGTCGATGAGCAGTCGGTTCAGCCGTTCACCCGTTCGCAGAAAGTCTACGTTCAGGGCTCGCGCCCGGACATCCGCGTGCCGATGCGCGAAATCACCCTCGATGTGACGCCGACCGACTTCGGCGGCGAAATCAACGCACCGGTCACCGTCTACGACACCTCCGGCCCGTACACCGATCCGAACGTGGTGATCGACGTGCGCAAAGGTCTGGGCGACGTGCGTTCGGCGTGGATCGACGACCGTGGCGACACCGAGCGTTTGCCGGGCCTGAGTTCCAATTTCGGCCAGGAGCGCCTCGCTGACCCGGAGCTGACCAAACTGCGTTTCGCTCACGTCAACAACCCGCGCCGGGCCAAGGCCGGGGCCAACGTCAGCCAGATGCACTACGCGCGCAAAGGCATCATCACCGCCGAGATGGAATACGTCGCCATCCGCGAAAACATGAAGCTGCAAGAGGCCCGCGCCGCCGGCCTGCTGAACCAGCAACACGCCGGCCACAGCTTCGGCGCGAGCATTCCGAAAGAAATCACCGCTGAATTCGTCCGCGAAGAAATCGCCCGTGGTCGCGCGATCATTCCGGCCAACATCAACCACGTCGAACTGGAACCGATGATCATCGGCCGTAACTTCCTGGTGAAGATCAACGGCAACATCGGCAACAGCGCCCTGGGTTCGTCCATCGAAGAAGAAGTGGCGAAACTGACCTGGGGCATTCGCTGGGGCTCGGACACGGTGATGGACCTGTCCACCGGCAAACACATTCACGAAACCCGCGAGTGGATCATCCGCAACTCGCCGGTGCCGATCGGTACCGTGCCGATCTATCAGGCGCTGGAGAAGGTCAACGGCGTCGCTGAAGACCTGACCTGGGAGCTGTTCCGCGACACGCTGATCGAACAGGCCGAGCAGGGCGTCGACTACTTCACCATCCACGCCGGCGTGCTGTTGCGCTACGTGCCGCTGACCGCCAAACGCGTGACCGGCATCGTTTCCCGTGGCGGTTCGATCATGGCCAAGTGGTGCCTGGCGCACCACAAAGAGAACTTCCTCTACACCCACTTCGACGAAATCTGCGAAATCATGAAGGCCTACGACGTCAGCTTCTCGCTGGGCGATGGCCTGCGTCCGGGCTCGATTGCCGACGCCAACGACGAAGCGCAATTCGGCGAACTGGAAACCCTCGGCGAGCTGACCAAGATTGCCTGGAAACACGACGTGCAGTGCATGATCGAAGGCCCGGGCCACGTGCCGATGCAGTTGATCAAAGAGAACATGGACAAGCAGCTGGAGTGCTGCGACGAGGCGCCGTTCTACACCCTCGGCCCGCTGACCACCGACATCGCGCCGGGTTACGACCACATCACCTCGGGTATCGGTGCGGCGATGATCGGCTGGTTCGGTTGCGCCATGCTCTGCTACGTGACGCCGAAGGAACACCTCGGCTTGCCGAACAAGGATGACGTGAAGACCGGGATCATCACCTACAAGATCGCCGCCCACGCAGCGGACCTGGCCAAAGGGCATCCGGGCGCGCAGATTCGCGACAACGCCTTGAGCAAGGCGCGTTTCGAATTCCGTTGGGAAGACCAGTTCAACCTCGGTCTGGACCCGGACACCGCGCGTTCGTATCACGATGAAACCCTGCCGAAGGACTCGGCCAAGGTCGCGCACTTCTGCTCGATGTGCGGGCCGAAATTCTGCTCGATGAAGATCACTCAGGAAGTCCGTGAATACGCGGCCAACCAGCGGATCGACGCGGTCGACGTGGACGTCGCCCAAGGCCTGGCGGAACAGGCCGAGCGGTTCAAGAAGGAAGGCAGTCAGCTCTATAAAAAAGTCTGATCCCTGACTGATCTTTTGTGGTGAGGGGATTTATCCCCGATCGACTGCGCAGCAGTCGCAATTTTGAGAACCGGGTCCTTCAGATGTACCGCATTCTCAGGTTTTGGGGCTGCTTCGCAGCCCATCGGGGATGAATCCCCTCGCCACAAGTGGGCCAGCTTGATCACACACAACAACAAATGTCCCTCTGAGATAACACCCTTGAGCATTCAACCCGGCACTTATTCCCCCGACCTCGCCGTACCCGCCGACAAGCGAGTATTCGGCGGTCGCGATCTGTTTTCCCTGTGGTTTTCCCTCGGCATCGGCCTGATGGTATTACAAACCGGTGCCTTGCTCGCGCCGGGTCTGGGCCTTTCCGGTTCGCTGCTGGCGATTTTCCTCGGCACGCTGGTTGGCGTGCTGCTGCTGGCAGCGGTCGGCGTGATCGGCAGCGATACCGGTCTGTCGTCGATGGCCGCACTGAAACTGAGCCTCGGCAGCAAAGGCGCGAGCCTGCCGGCGCTGCTCAACCTGCTGCAACTGATCGGTTGGGGTTCGTTCGAAATCATCGTCATGCGCGACGCCGCCAGTCTGCTCGGCAGCCGTGCGTTCAGCGAAGGTTCGCTGTGGGCCAGCCCGATGCTCTGGACCTTGTGCTTCGGCGCACTGGCGACTTTGCTCGCGGTCAGCGGGCCGCTGACGTTCGTGCGCAAGATCCTGCGTAAATGGGGTATCTGGCTGATCCTCGCCGCGTGCATCTGGCTGACCTGGAATCTGTTCGCCAAGGCTGATCTGGCGGCACTCTGGGCGCGTACCGGAGACGGCTCAATGCCGTTTGCCGTGGGCTTCGACATTGCCATCGCGATGCCGTTGTCGTGGCTGCCGCTGATCGCTGATTACTCGCGCTTCGGCAAGCGTGCGAAGAACGTCTTCGGCGGCACCGCCATCGGTTTCTTCATCGGCAATTTCTGGTTGATGAGCCTCGGCGTGGCCTACACCCTGGCGTTTGCGCCGAGCGGAGAAGTCAATGCGTTGCTGCTGGCACTGGCCGGGGCCGGTCTGGGCATTCCACTGTTGCTGATTCTATTGGATGAGTCGGAAAACGCTTTCGCCGACATTCATTCGGCCGCGGTGTCGAGCGGGATTCTGTTGCGCTTGAAAGTCGAGCATCTGGCCTTGGCCATCGGCGTGATCTGCACCCTGATTGCACTGCTGGCGCCGTTGGCGCAGTACCAGAACTTCCTGTTGCTGATCGGCTCGGTGTTTGCGCCGCTGTTCGGCGTGGTGCTGGTGGATCACTTCATCCTGCGCAAGCGCAGCGCTCAGGTGGCGTCAGCCGCATTGCGCTGGCCGGCGCTGTTGGCGTGGCTGGGCGGGATCAGCACCTACCACTTGCTGGCGAATCTGTATCCGGATGTCGGCGCGACCCTGCCGGCACTGGTGCTGGCAGGGCTGTTGCAACTGGTGCTCGGTCGGGCGTTCAGTTACGGCCGGGAAACAGCTCGGGTTTGAGAATGCCGTTCAGACGCGGGTAAGGGATCTTCAGTTCGACGTGGCCCAGCGCGTAAGGCGCGATGGTGCTCACGTCGTACTTGAGGATCACGCCACCGTAGGTCAGCGCCACGTTCGGGGTTTTGACGAACGGCCAGCTCTTCACGAAATCCGCTTCCTGATCGAGCTTGGTGCTGATCAGCCAGCTGTTATGCGCCACTTGCGCCGCTTTCCAGAACGCCTCTTCCTGACCCGGCAGCAACATGTCCGACAGGTTCAGCACTTTATGCTGCTGACGCGAATAGTTGATGAAACCGCGGCCCGGCGTGCCATGGGCGCCGCCGGTGTCGAGGTAGCTCGACAGTTCGATGATCACCAAGCCGTCATGCTGCTCGCGTACCTTGGCCTGCAAATAGCTGCTGTTGCGCGGGCCGGCGTTGCGCAGGAATTGATCACGATAGGCGGCCAGGGTTGGCGCTACCGCTGCGTTTTGCTCGGTGCGGGTCATTTGCAGCAGGCGTTTTTCGATAATGCCGTCCAGCGCAGGCTCGGCCGCGAAGTGCACGGTATCGATATTCACCAGCGGGCAGTCCGGATTGGAACAGCCGGGTTTCAGGGTTTCCGACGCATCGCGGGTGGTTTCCAGCGGCGTGCGGTAGTTGGGCTGGAACAGGTTGGCGCAGGCGCCCAGGGTCAGGGCGATGGCGGCCACGGAGGCAATTTTGAAAAGCGACATGGGCGTCCTTTCTGAAACAGGGGAAGGCAAAAAGTTATCCGCTTCGACTCTCGCCGAAGCAGTCAGTTCGCCACTAAGCTAATTAGAGTGGGTTTCGCCTCCACCGTCCATCCCGCTGACGGTAAAGGGGCTGCATCAATCATCGCGGGCGCGTTAGGATGGCGCGAAGTCGAGGCCGCCAGTAACCAAAAGCAGCCTCGTATTGGATTTGCAGCAAGAGAGGATGCTCATGACAGATTTTGCCAACGCCACTCCGGCCACCGTCGATGTTGTAAAGCGCGAGCGCTGCTACGAGGGCTTCTACAAGCTCGACCGTTTGCACCTGCGCCATGAGCTGTTCGCCGGGGGCATGAGCCGCGAGATCAACCGCGAAGTCTTCGTGCGTCACGATGCCGTGTGCCTGCTGCCCTACGATCCGCAGCGCGATGAAGTGGTGCTGCTCGAGCAGTTTCGCGTCGGTGCCATGGGCAAGACCGACAACCCGTGGCTGGTTGAACTGGTCGCCGGTCTGATCGACAAGGCCGAAGTGCCGGAAGAAGTTGCTCACCGCGAGGCGCAGGAGGAAGCTGGGCTGGACATCAAGGCCCTGTGGCCGATGACCCAATATTTCCCGTCGCCGGGTGGCAGCAACGAATACGTGCATTTGTTTCTGGGGCGTTGCAGTACAGAAGGCGTAGGCGGCCTGCATGGGCTGGAGGAAGAAGCAGAAGACATCCGTGTCACGGTCTGGGCCTTTGAAGATGCCTTGCAGGCCGTCCGTGACGGACGCATTGCCAACGCGGCGAGCATCATCGCCTTGCAATGGCTGGCGCTGAACCGCGCCGAAGTGAGGGGGTTATGGTCGTAAACAAGCTGCGCGATCGCTATCGAGTCGACCTCGCCGGGCTGCAAGCCGCCTGCGAGGCCAACTACGCGCGCCTGATGCGACTGGTGCCGGATATGCGCAACGACCCCGAGGCGCGGCGGATCGCCGTGACCCAGGGCGAGCAGATGCTCGGCGTGCTGGCCCTCGAAGTGCTGCAGACTTGCCCCTACACCACCACTTTGCAGGTGCGTCAGGAACACAGTTTGCCGTGGCTGCCGGTGCCGCAACTGGAAGTGCAGGTCTATCACGACGCGCGCATGGCCGAGGTGATCAGCGCCGAACATGCACGACGCTTTCGCGGCATCTATCCTTACCCGAACGCCGCGATGCATCAGCCGGATGAAAAGGCCCAGCTCAATCTGTTCCTCGGGGAATGGCTGAGCCATTGTCTGGCCCTGGGGCACGAGTACGAAGTCGTACGCTAGTTGTGAACTGCGTCCGGTTCGCCGGTTTCCTCTTTGCGTCATCCCCCAGCATAATTGCGGCACTCAACCGATTCCGTGCTTTTGCCCTGGGAGAACGCCTTGCCGAGCGTATCCACATTGACCACCGCCGATCCGGCGTTGCTGGTGCAGTTATCCGACAGTCATCTGTTCGCCGAGGCGGACGGCACACTGCTGGGCATGAACACCCGCGAGAGCCTGCAAAAGGTCATCGAACTGGTGCTCAGGCAGCAACCTCGGATCGACTTGATTCTGGCCACGGGGGACCTTTCCCAAGATGGCACTCTGGAGTCGTATCAACAGTTTCGTGAGATGACGGCGCAGATCGATGCGCCGGCGCGCTGGATTCCCGGCAATCACGATGAGCCGCAAATCATGGCTCAGGCCGCAGTGCAAAGTGCATTGCTGGAGTCAGTGGTCGATGTCGGCAACTGGCGCGTGACCTTGCTCGACTCGGCGGTGCCGGGCTCTGTGCCGGGGTATCTGCAGGATGATCAGTTGCAACTGCTGGCGCGCTCGCTGAGCGAAGCGCCGGAGCGCCATCATCTGGTGTGTTTCCACCATCATCCGGTGCCGGTGGGTTGTGCCTGGGCGGAGCCGATCGGTTTGCGCAATCCCGAAGCATTCTTCGACGTGCTCGATCGTTTTCCTCAGGCTCGCGCGGTGCTGTGGGGGCATGTGCATCAGGAGATCGACCGCGAACGCAACGGCGTACGGCTGATGGCCTCGCCATCGACCTGCATTCAGTTCGAGCCCGGCAGTCACGACTTCAAGGTCGGCGAACAGGCGCCGGGCTATCGCTGGTTGCGGCTGTTGCCGGACGGGCGGCTGGAAACCGGTGTCGAGCGCGTTACCGACTTCCAATTCACCGTCGATTACGGCTCCGAAGGCTACTGATTTCGATCAAGAGCCCCTCACCCCAGCCCTCTCCCGGAGGGAGAGGGAGCTGACCGAGGTGTCTGGCGTTATCCATCGACCTGAAAGAATGTGTCGATTATGGATTCGCTGAAACTCGCTCAAGTCGGTGTAGCTCTTGAATATCCCCCATTCAGTCCCTTTCCCTCCGGGAGAGGGCTAGGGTGAGGGGCTTTCTCCCTGTAAACTCCGCTATCTTTCGCCGACACCCAGGGAGCTCAAATGTCCGGTTCGATCCTCTATATCCACGGTTTCAACAGCGCGCCGGCCTCGAAAAAGGCCTGTCAGCTGGTCGAGGTGATGGAACGGCTGGGTTTGAGCGACCAATTGCGTGTCCCGGCGCTGCATCACCACCCGCGTGAAGCCATCGGTCAGTTGCAGCGGGCGATTGCCGAGCTGGGCCGGCCGTTGCTGGTGGGAAGCTCACTCGGCGGCTACTATGCGACTCACCTGGCTGAGCGCCACGGCTTGAAAGCCCTGCTGGTCAACCCGGCGGTCAGCCCGCACCGGATGTTCGACGGCTACCTGGGCACACAGAAAAACCTGTATACCGATGAGACCTGGGAATTGACCCACGACCATGTGACGGCCCTGGCCGAGCTGGAAGTGCCGGCACCCGTGGATGCACAGCGTTATCAGGTGTGGTTGCAGACCGGCGATGAAACACTGGATTATCGCCTCGCCCAGCAGCATTACCGGGCCTGCGCCTTGCGCATTCAGGCCGGCGGCGACCATGGTTACCAGGGTTTTGCCGAACAATTACCGGCGTTGTTGAGTTTTGCCGGCATTGGCGCCGATTTGTATCAGGCAATCGATTTCACCGCACTGTGAAGTCTTGCCCCTTTTTCATTGAATCACTGACGACGAGACCCTATGGCCACTCCCAGCGCTAGCTCTTATAACGCCGACGCCATCGAAGTCCTCTCGGGCCTCGACCCGGTGCGCAAACGCCCCGGCATGTACACCGACACCAGTCGGCCGAACCACCTCGCCCAGGAAGTCATCGACAACAGTGTCGACGAAGCCCTGGCCGGCCACGCCAAATCGGTGCAGGTCATTCTGCACGCCGATCACTCGCTGGAAGTCAGCGACGACGGTCGCGGCATGCCGGTCGACATTCACCCGGAAGAGGGCGTATCGGGTGTCGAGCTGATCCTCACCAAGCTGCATGCGGGCGGCAAGTTTTCCAACAAGAACTACCAGTTCTCCGGCGGTCTGCACGGGGTGGGTATTTCCGTGGTCAACGCCTTGTCGACCGAAGTCCGGGTGCGCGTGAAGCGTGACGGCAACGAATACCAGATGACCTTCAAGGATGGCTTCAAGGCCACCGAGCTGGAAATCGTCGGCACCGTTGGCAAGCGCAACACCGGCACCAGCGTGTACTTCGCGCCGGATCCGAAATACTTCGATTCACCGAAATTCTCCATCAGCCGCCTCAAGCACGTGCTCAAGGCCAAGGCTGTGCTGTGCCCGGGGCTGCTGGTCAGCTTCGAAGACAAGGGCACCGGCGAGAAAGTCGAGTGGCATTACGAGGACGGCCTGCGCTCCTATCTGGTGGACGCGGTCAGCGAATTCGAACGCCTGCCGGACGAGCCGTTCTGCGGCAGCCTCGCCGGTAATAAAGAAGCGGTCGACTGGGCGCTACTGTGGTTGCCGGAAGGTGGCGACGCGGTGCAGGAAAGCTACGTCAACCTGATCCCGACGGCGCAGGGCGGTACCCACGTCAACGGTCTGCGTCAGGGCCTGCTCGATGCGATGCGCGAGTTCTGCGAATTCCGCAGCCTGCTGCCGCGCGGGGTGAAGCTGGCGCCGGAAGACGTCTGGGAACGCATCGCTTTCGTGCTGTCGATGAAGATGCAGGAACCGCAATTCTCTGGCCAGACCAAAGAGCGTCTGTCGTCCCGTGAAGCAGCGGCATTCGTTTCCGGCGTCGTGAAAGATGCATTCAGCCTGTGGCTCAACGCCAACCCGGAAACCGGTTTGGCGCTGGCCGAACTGGCGATCAACAACGCCGGTCGCCGCCTGAAAGCGAGCAAGAAAGTCGAGCGCAAGCGCGTCACCCAGGGGCCGGCGTTGCCGGGCAAACTGGCTGACTGCGCGGGTCAGGATCCGATGCGTTCCGAGCTGTTCCTGGTCGAAGGTGATTCCGCCGGCGGTTCCGCCAAGCAAGCGCGGGACAAGGAATTCCAGGCGATCCTGCCGTTGCGCGGCAAGATCCTCAACACCTGGGAAGTCGATGGCAGCGAAGTGCTGGCCAGCCAGGAAGTGCACAACATCGCCGTGGCCATCGGGGTCGATCCGGGTGCGGCAGACATGAGTCAGCTGCGCTACGGCAAAATCTGCATCCTCGCCGACGCCGACTCCGACGGTCTGCACATCGCGACGCTGCTGTGCGCGTTGTTCGTCCAGCATTTCCGCCCGCTGGTGGACGCCGGTCACGTCTACGTGGCGATGCCGCCGCTGTACCGCATCGATCTCGGCAAAGAGATCTACTACGCCCTCGACGAAGCCGAGCGCGACGGGATTCTCGATCGTCTGGTGGCCGAGAAGAAACGCGGCAAACCGCAGGTCACCCGATTCAAAGGTCTGGGTGAAATGAACCCGCCGCAACTGCGTGAAACCACCATGGACCCGAACACCCGGCGCCTGGTGCAGTTGACGCTGGGCGATGATTTTGCCGAAACCTCGGAAATGATGGACATGTTGCTGGCGAAGAAACGCGCCGGTGACCGCAAGACCTGGCTCGAATCCAAGGGCAACCTTGCCGAGGTGCTGGCCTGATGCGGTTTGGCTGGGCCTTGGCGGGTGCATTGCTGCTGAGTGCGATGGGCGTGTCGGCGGAGCCGCTGCAGGAGTTGCGCGTGCTCTCGGAACATCCGGTCGAAGGCATGCGTGGTGGCAACCTGTCGGGACTGGCCATGTGTGGCAGCGAGTTGTGGACGGTGTCGGACCGCGATGACGATCAGATCTATCGGCTCAATACCGCCGATCAGGTCTGGCAGGCCGAAGCCTTGCACATCGACGTGCCGCTGGTGCCGGAGACCGGTTTGCCGTGGGGATTGCGCTCGCGCAATTGGGCCGCGTCGTTCGTGCGCGGTGGCGACCTCGATTTCGAAGGCATCAGCTGCGACAGCGCCGGCAATCGCTACATTGTCAGCGAGGGCCACGCGGCGGTCTTGCAGGTGCCCGTCAGCGGCCCGGTCAACTGGCTGAAGATTTCGCCGATGATGGTTCGCGAAGCGCGGGCCAGTGGCATGCTCCTGCATTTCAATGCGATCTTCGAAGGTCTGGCGATCAACCCGGCGGGCGATCAGATGTGGCTGGCCGGCGAACGGCAAAACCGCGGCTTGCTGCTGATCAAGCGTCAGCAGACGGTGTGGGATTGCGACGGTCGTTGCGTGCTGCTCAGCGAGGGCGGCAAGGAGATGCAGCCGCCGCAGTTCCCGCACGCCAAAGCGGTCGACCGCGACTTTTCCGACCTTTCGTTGTTCAACGGCAAATTGTTTACCCTTGAACGCAACGCCTTCCAGATTTGTCGGCGCGACGCGCAGACTGCCAAGGTCGAGCGCTGCTGGTCGTACGCCGCTGAACTGTTGCAGGCCAACCGCCGTTACTCGCAGAACTTCGGGTTGGAAGAAGCATTGATCGTTGATGCTGATGGTGCGTGGGTCGGCGTCGACAATAATTTCGGCCCCCGCGCCGACGGTGAGGTTCGCCCGATCGTCTGGCGCTTCGCCGCGCCTGAAGGTGGCTGGAGCGCCAAGCCGTGAGTCAGCAACCGCCGGGCAAGCGCGCCGGCCGGGTGTTGATGATTCTGGCCTGGTGCGCGGGGCTGTTTCTGGCCACGCGGTTTTTCGGCCAGTGGGAAGAACGTCAGCAGAATCCGAACGTGGTGGTCACGTCCGAGCAGCATGGCGGCGTGATCGAGGTGAAGCTGGCAGGCAACGCCCAAGGGCATTTTGTCGCCAGCGGCCAGATCAACGGTGAGCCGGTGGAGTTCATGCTCGACACCGGCGCGACCGATGTGGCGATCCCGGCGGATCTGGCCAAACGGTTAAAGCTGGAAGAAGGTTTCGGCGTGACCCTGAGCACGGCCAACGGCCTGAGCCAGGGCTACCGGACAAAGATCGACCGTCTGCAACTGGGCGACATTGTGCTGCGGGACGTCCGCGCGCTGGTGGCGCCAGGTCTGCATGGCGATCAGGTGCTGCTCGGCATGAGCGCCCTGAACAAACTTGAATTTACCCAGCGCGGCGGCACCATGCTGCTGCGCCAGACAACGAACCGATGAGGCCCGCATGAGCGACATCCTTGCAGACAGCTTAGACGGCGTAGAACGCCGATCGCTGGCTGACTTCACCGAAAATGCCTACCTCAACTACTCCATGTACGTGATCATGGACCGTGCTCTGCCGCATATCGGCGACGGCCTGAAACCGGTACAGCGGCGCATCATTTATGCGATGAGCGAGCTGGGGCTGGACGCCGATTCCAAGCACAAGAAATCGGCGCGTACCGTCGGTGACGTGCTCGGCAAGTTCCATCCGCACGGCGATTCGGCGTGTTACGAAGCGATGGTGTTGATGGCCCAGCCGTTCAGCTATCGCTACACGCTGGTCGACGGCCAGGGCAACTGGGGTGCGCCGGACGATCCGAAGTCCTTCGCCGCCATGCGTTACACCGAAGCACGCCTGTCGCGCTATTCCGAAGTGCTGCTCAGCGAACTGGGCCAGGGCACCGCTGACTGGGGCCCGAACTTCGACGGTACCTTGCAGGAACCACTGGTGTTGCCGGCACGTTTGCCGAACATCCTGCTCAACGGCACCACCGGCATCGCTGTCGGTATGGCCACCGACGTGCCGCCGCACAATCTGCGCGAAGTCGCCACTGCCTGCGTGCGCTTGCTCGATGAGCCGAAAGCCACGGTCGAACAGCTCTGCGAACACATTCAAGGCCCGGACTATCCGACCGAAGCGGAAATCATCACGCCGCGTGCCGACCTGCTGAAAATGTACGAAACCGGCAAGGGCTCGGTACGCATGCGCGCCGTGTACCACGTCGAGGACGGCGACATCATCGTCACCGCGCTGCCGCATCAGGTCTCCGGGGCCAAAGTGCTGGAGCAGATCGCCGCGCTGATGCAGGCCAAGCCGTCGAAAGCACCGCAGATCGCTGACCTGCGTGATGAATCCGATCATGAAAACCCGTGCCGAATCGTGATCATTCCGGTCAACAGCCGCGTCGATCACGAAGCGCTGATGCAGCACCTGTTCGCCAGCACCGAGCTGGAGTCGACCTACCGGGTCAACGTCAACATTATCGGTCTGGATGGCAAGCCGCAGCTGAAGAACCTGCGTGCATTGCTGGTCGAATGGCTGGAATTCCGCGTGCTGACCGTGCGTCGCCGCCTGCAATTCCGCCTCGACAAAGTCGAGCGTCGCCTGCACCTGTTGGACGGTTTGCTGATCGCCTACCTCAACCTGGATGAAGTGATCCACATCATCCGCACCGAGGAGCACCCGAAAGCCAAGCTGATCGAGCGATTTGCCCTCAGCGAGATCCAGGCCGACTACATCCTCGACACCCGCCTACGGCAGTTGGCGCGTCTGGAAGAGATGAAGCTGCGCGACGAGCAGGACGAACTGCTCAAGGAACAGGCCAAGCTGCAAGCCCTGCTGGGCAGCGAAGCCAAGCTGAAGAAGCTGGTGCGCACCGAGCTGCTCAAAGACGCTGAAACCTATGGCGATGACCGTCGTTCGCCGATCGTCGAACGTGCTGAAGCGAAAGCGCTGACCGAACACGATCTGCTGCCGAACGAGAAAGTCACCGTCGTGCTGTCGGAAAAAGGCTGGATCCGTTCGGCCAAAGGCCATGACATCGACGCCACCGGCCTGTCGTACAAGGCGGGTGACGGCTTCAAAACCTCGGCGGCGGGGCGTTCCAACCAGTCTGCCGTGGTAATTGACTCCACTGGTCGCAGCTATTCGGTCGCCGCCCACACCTTGCCGTCGGCGCGTGGCCAGGGCGAACCGTTGACCGGGCGTCTGACCCCGCCACCGGGTGCGACCTTCGAATGCGTGCTGATGCCGGAAGACGATGCGCTGTATGTGATCGCCTCCGACGCCGGTTACGGTTTCGTGGTCAAGGGCGAAGACCTGCAAGCCAAGAACAAGGCCGGTAAAGCCCTGTTGAGCTTGCCGAACAACGCCAAGGTGATCGCGCCGCGTCCGGTGACTGATCGCGAGAATGACTTGCTTGCCGCCGTGACCAGCGAGGGGCGGATGCTGGTCTTCAATATCAGCGATTTGCCGCAGCTGGCGAAGGGCAAGGGCAACAAGATCATCGGTGTACCGGGTGACCGTGTCGCCAGCCGTGAAGAGTTTGTCACGGACATTGCTGTGATTCCCGCGGGTGCAACCTTGATCCTACAAGCAGGCAAACGTCCGTATAAACTGAAAGCTGAAGACCTCGAACACTACAAAGGTGAGCGTGGACGGCGTGGCAACAAGCTTCCACGTGGCTTCCAGCGGGTCGATGCACTGCTCGTCGAAAACCTCAATTAGGCGAAAACGCCCATCTAGAGGCGTCGATCTACGATTTAACGCGTAGATCGACGCTTTGGCGCTGGAGTCGGAACGCATATTCACGGATGATATGGCCTTTCCAAGCGCCGGCGTGGCCGAGCGTTCTTCATATTTATTGAGTATTTTCACTGTGGTCAGCCTTGTGGCGGCCACCTGGACGGGATGATGACTGCTCTGCGCCCCCTTATTTTCCTGCTCGCCGGCGTTTTGGGCCTGGCGGGTTGCAGCGTTCACCAGCCGGTGTCGCTGTATCAGCTGGACAGCGGAAGTCCGGCTCAGCCTGCGCAAAGCACAGGCATGGCGGTTTTGTTGGGTCCGGTAGTCATTGCTGATTACCTGCAACGTGAAACTTTGCTGCAACGTCAACCGGACGGCAGCCTGCAAGCCTCGACCGACGGTCGCTGGGCGGGCAGCCTTTCGTCGGATATCGATCAATTGCTGATGCGTCAGGTGGCCGGTCATCTGGACAGCCAGCGTGTGGTATTGGCACCCGCCACTCTGGGATTTGCCCCGGATGTGCAGGTATTGCTGACCATCACGCGTCTGGACTCCGGTGAGAAGCAACCGGCGATCCTCGATGCACAATGGCGTCTGATCGACCGTCGTGGTCAGGTGCGCGACAACCGCATCGTTCATCTGCAGGAGCTGCATGCCGGTACCACGGCTTCGCAGGTGCAGGCGCAGGGGATTCTGCTGCAGCGTCTGGCCGAGCAGTTGTCGGTGGCGCTCAAGCCATTGGCCAACCAGCCTCCGGTGGCCGAAGCACCGCGTAAGGCAGCGCCTAAACCGGCAGCGCCGGCGGCGGATGCAGAGAAGCAGCCGAAGATCCCGATGGCTTCGCCGATTCGCACGGATATGGAAGTGTTCCGCTTCTAAATCTGAATCAGAGTCAAACCAGAGCCCGCCTTGTGCGGGCTTTGTTGTATCTCCCTCACCCTAGCCCTCTCCCGGAGGGAGATGGGACTGACCGAGGTGTTATGCGTCATACGTCCACTTGGAAGATGTTGGCTATTGTGGATTCGGTAGAGCAGGGGCAGGTCGGTGTAACTCTGGAATATCCCCCAATGAGTCCCCTCTCCCTCCGGGAGAGGGCTAGGGTGAGGGGCTTTTCAATCGCCCACAAAAAAGCCCGCAGACAATCACTTGTCTGCGGGCTTCTGTGCATCTGGCCTAAGGCTTACGCCCGGCGCTCATGCATCCGCGCCAGTTGTCGCTCGAGCATCGACGGATAAGGCTCCATCAACCGCTCGACACAGCAGGCCCCCTCAGGGCTGGCGATCGGACGGATCCGCGCACGCTGGCGAATCAGCGCATCGTCACCGATCTTGCGCTCGACCAGCAGCAGGTTGCGACTGTGTTGCGACAGGGCCAGCGCATCCTGAGCCGAATCGGTCAGCAGCAGGTCGATCTGGCTCAGGCCGAACAGCTCGTCGCCCAGGGTCAGGCCCAGTTGCAATTGCAGGGTGATGCCGCTGTCGGCGACTTCGATCTGCAACTGATGGCCCAGCGCCCGCAGCAACTCGCCGCAGCAGATGGCGTTGGTCAGGTAGTCGTCACCGCTGTCTTCGGTGTGGAACAGCATCAGTGTGCTGCCATCGTTCAGGGTTTCGATTTCGCCCTGATACAGCGAAGCGGCCTGATCGAGACAATCGCGATAGCGCTCCAGCAACTCTTCCAGACGGGCACGCGGCAGGCGCCGCAGTTGCTCTTGCGAACCCAGCTGGATCGCCAGCACCGCGCTGTGCTGCGGCACGCTTGGTGTCGCTTTACGCGGCGCCGGAACAGCTTCGGTCAGCGACTCGTCGCGCAGATCGGCAAACGGATCTTCGTCGTCATCATCGTCTTCAACGGTGCTGACCACGTGGCGCGGCGCCGGTTTTTGCGCGGCCATCGGGCGGGTTTCGTCAAAGCTCGGGTCACGCAGGTTGCGCACTTCGAACTCTGGCTCATCCTCTTCCTCGAACTCGGGTTCCGGCTCTGGCTCGGGTTCAGGCGCAGGCTCCGGAGCGTAGTTGGCGTGCAGCTGACGCGCCAGATCGCCGATTTCGTCCTGACGATCTATGCCCGGCGTGTGTTCGTCGATGCGCCGCAGCCAGACGCGCAATTGCAGCAACGGCGTCGATAGATAGCGCCCCATGCGCAGGCTCAGGGCCAGCGACAAGGCCAGCAGGATCGCACTGAGAATGCCCATGCTCTGCAGGCTGATGGTCATCGGCTGCTGGAACTGATCCATGTCCAGGCTGATGCGCAGTTGCCCGGCAGTCACGTCCTGGAAGGTGATCTTGCTCTCGTACATGCCCTCGGCTTCGCCCAGCAGGCTGTGCTTGGGGCGCTGACCGGATTCGGCGAGGATGCGGTTGTCCACGCTATAGATAGCCGCGTGGGCCACCAGCTTGTTCTTGGTCAGGTTGTTGAGCAGCACGTTGAGGCTGAGGATGTCGTTGGACACCAACAGTTCAGTGGCAGAGGTGGCGGTCTGCGTGGTCAGGCTTTCGCCCAGCGCATCGGCCTGCTCGTGCATGGCCTGCTTGAACTGCAGGCCCATCACCCCGGCATAGATCACTAGGGCCAGAGCGACCAGGATCACGTTATGGCTGGCAATGCGCAATGCAATCGGCACACGGCGGTGGCGCAGTGCACGGAAGATCAGCAGGAAGAAGTTATCGGTTTTAACTGGCGTGGGCCGGTTCACTGAGCTCGGCTCTTTTGTCCGTGAAGTTGACGCGCAGTATAGCGACAGGCCCTAGACCGGCAAAGCGCTCGCGGTGCCCGATGGTCACTGAAAGTGGGTAGAATGCGGTTTTTTTCCAGTTGCGGGGGTGCGCGTTGCGCGAAATCGTCCTGATTAACATCACGGGAGTCGACCGTCCGGGTCTGACTGCGGCCATTACCGGCGTTCTGGCCCAGGGTGGTGTGAACATTCTCGACATCGGTCAGGCGGTGATCCACGACACCCTGTCGTTCGGCATCCTGGTCGAGATTCCCGACTCCGAGCAAGGCAAAGCCGTGCTCAAGGACATCCTGTTCAAGGGCTACGAGCTCGACCAGCAGGTGCGCTTCACCCCGGTGTCCGAAGAGGATTACCAGCAGTGGGTGGGCAATCAGGGCAAGAAACGCCACATCGTCACCCTGTTGACCCGCAAAGTGACCGCCGGCCAATTGCAGGCGGTCAGCTCGATCACCGCCAAATATGGCCTGAACATCGACCATATCGACCGTCTGTCGGGTCGCATGCCGCTGGACACTCCGGCGGACAAAGGCAAGGGCTGCATCGAGTTTTCCGTGCGTGGCGAAGCGGCTGATCCGCAGGCGCTGCGTGCCGAATTCCTCAGCGTCGCGCAGGAGCTGAACGTCGACATCGCCTTCCAGGAAGATTCGCTGTTCCGCCGCAACCGGCGTCTGGCGGTGTTCGACATGGACTCGACGCTGATCGAAGCTGAAGTCATCGACGAACTGGCCAAGGCCGCCGGTGTCGGTGAGCAGGTCTCGGCCATCACCGAGCGCGCGATGGCCGGCGAACTGGACTTCCGCGCCAGCTTCAAAGAGCGCCTGGCGCTGCTCAAGGGCCTGGATGTCAGCGTGCTGGACTCGATCGGCGCTTCGCTGCGCCTGACCGAAGGCGCGGAAACCCTGTTCGCCGAACTCAAGCGTCTGGGCTACAAGACCGCGATCCTGTCTGGCGGCTTCACTTACTTCGCCAAACAGCTGCAGGCCAAACTCGGCATCGACTACGTGTTCGCCAACGAACTGGAAGTGGTCGACGGCAAGTGCACCGGCGTGGCCATCGAGCCGATCGTTGATGCGCAGCGTAAAGCGGATCTGCTGAAGGAACTGGCGCACAAGGAAGGCTTGCGTCTGGAGCAGACCATCGCTGTGGGCGACGGCGCGAATGACCTGCCAATGCTGGCGATTGCCGGGCTGGGTGTGGCGTTCCGCGCCAAGCCGCTGGTCAAACAGTCGGCGAAGCAGGCGATTTCGACCTTGGGACTGGATGGCGTGCTGTATCTGCTGGGCTTTCGCGATCGCGACGGGCAGCTCTGATATCTCTGTAGTCTGAGCGGGCCCTTTCGCGAGCAAGCCCGCTCCCACATTGAACTCGGTCTCCTGTGGGAGCGGGCTTGCTCGCGAAGGGCTCAACCCGATCTAAAGCGATTTCCACAACGAATCGAAATCCTCCTCGCCCCCGCCATTCTGCGCGGCCTCCAGCGAGCGATAGGCAAACTGATTGAAACTGTGCGTACTCGCCACCCGTCGATCCAGCCCGGCGCGGTGTTCTTCGCCGTGGGTGTTGATCAGCACTTTATTGCCTTCCTGAAACGGCAGGCGCGGGGCGAGCAAGGTCGCGGGCAGGTCGATGGCGCTGATCTCCGGTAGCAGCAGACCGCGCAAATACTGACTGTGATCATCTCGCGAGCGCACCAGTTGCAAACCGCAAGGTTCGGCGTGTGGTGCGACCAGTTCTATGCCCATTTGCGGCCCGCTGCCGCGCACCTGACGAATCCAGCGCACCACCGCAATGCTCCAGCCCTGATTCGCACTGTCCTGAATTCCGAGCATTTCCCCGGCCTGCAATTCGGCGGGTACTTCACTCGGCCACGCCAGACAATAGCCGCCGGGACTGTGGTTGATCACCGGCAAACTGTAGGTCGGATAGTGTGGAGGGCTGTCGGTGTTGCTCTCGTCTTCGCCCAGATGGTCGTACTGGATTTCTTCGTACGGCAGCAACTCTTCAGTCGCGCCCAGCGGTGCGGCGTCGAAGGCCTGGCTCCAGCTGTCCTTTTCGCCCTGGACCACGACGCGACTGAAATTGGCCGCGCGAGCACCGGGATGTTTCAGCAGTTCGCTGAAGCTGCGTTCGCCGCCCAGGTAAAAGTGCAGGGCGCTCATGCCAACGCACACGGTCAGGCTGCCTTGACCGGCGGTGCGCTGAAAACTGCGCTCGGCGGCCTGTCCCCAACTGGCGTGCAAATGTTGCAGGGTATCGAGGCTCAGTCCTGCCGGGACAGGTAGCGGCGTCGACGTCTCCTGTTGCAGTAAATGCGCTTCGATCATGTTCACCAGCGGTTGCGGATCGAAGCCCAGCAATGCGCCCTGTTGTTCTTTGCGAAACATGCTGCGGTAGCGCGGGCCGGCGTCCAGTTCAGCGCTGATGGCGAACAGTCCATCCTGCGGGCTGCCGGGATGCAGCTTGAGCAGGGCACTCCACGGCTCCAGCACTTCGGCCAGCCGGGCGATCTGGTTCTGCCGCAGTTGATTGCAACGGGCGCTGCCCAGCAGCAGGGCGGCGATGTAGGTCTGTTCCAGGCTCAGTTCGCTGCTCAAACTCGCCAGATCGTCATGCACCCGACGCTGTTGCAACTGCAAGGCGCAAGCGCAGCGATACAACTGATGCAGCTCGAACCACAGATGTTCCGGCGGCGGGCTGTACAGCTGCGTCGCCCGCAGCAGTTGCCCCTTGAGCGCATGCGCGGCCCGTTGCAGGGCCTGACTGACCAGCGCCGCACGATCCTTGTGATACTTGGGGACAATGCGCAGAACGATCTGCTTGTAGCCGATAGCCAGATGACTTTGCAGCGCCTGACACAGGTTGTTGATCTTGCGCGAACGGTCATCGAGCATGATCGCCTGATGCAGGAAATGCCGCTCCAGATGCTGGCAGACGAAGTAAACCTCAGGGCGCAGCAGTTCGAGGAGTTGCAGGCGATTGTCACTAGGGGTGAGCAATTGGTTGAGTTCGCCCAGGCCTTGATACAACTGGCGGGCGGTTTCGCCGATGTTGGCCTTGGGCAGGCCGGCGATCCAGCGCTTGAGGTCGCGCGGGGTGGCTTCACAGAACGACAGGCGCGTTTGCGTCGGGATCGGGGCGCGCAGGGAGGGTTGGGGGCGTGACTCACTCATGCCGTGACTGGCTCCAGCGGCGAAATTGGCAACACCAAGAACTCTAGCAGCTGTGGTCTGTTTCGCCGGATGGCGTCAGGCTTTTTGACCGCTGGTCTGCTGGCCGGATGCCATTCAACAAGCCCTACTAGTCTCTCAGACGTGCGATCGGAAACGCACGGTTGCACGGCCTGCCGTCAACCTCGGGCAGGTCTCCCGAAACTTCAAGGAGATGAGGTTCATGTCTAAATATGCAGTGGCAAATCAATGGGGCGGTAGTTCGGCACCGTGGCATCCGGGTGGAACCTGGGTGCTGGGCGGGCGGGACAACCAGCAAGTCGTCGCCATCGAGATCAAGTCGGGCGATGGTGGCAAAAGCTTCACCGGCACCATGACTTACGCCGGCGAAGGCCCGATTGGCTTCAAGGCGCAGCGCACCGGTCAAAATCAATACAACGTCGAGAACCAGTGGGGTGGCAATGATGCCCCATGGCATCCGGGCGGCAAGTGGGTGATCGGTGGCCGGGACAATCAGAACGTTGTCGCGTTGAGCGTCACTTCCAGCGATGGAGGGAAAAACCTCAGTGGCACCAATACCTACGCCAACGAAGGGCCGATCGGCTTCCGTGGGCAGATAGAGTAACGGCGCCTCCCAGGTCGTGTCCGCCCCTTCACAGACGTGTGAAAGGGCGGATCAGCCGGCTCAGGCCGTCGGCAGGGCCAGGGCCTGGCCCATTTGCACTGGCGAACCCGCTACCAGTTCTTCAGCCCACTTCACTTGATCCGGGCCAAACAGCACGATCGCCGTCGAACCCAGCTTGAAGCGCCCCAGTTCCGCACCTTTTTCCAGATGAATCGGCGCACGGGCGGCTTCGTCGTAGCGGAAGGTTTTCAGTTCGCGCTTCGGTGGGGTGACCAGACCGGCCCACACGGTTTCGATCGAGGCGACGATCATCGCGCCGACCAGCACCACGGCCATCGGCCCGCGTTCGGTGTCGAAAATGCATGCTACACGCTCGTTGCGGGCGAACAGCTCCGGAACGTTTTCCGCAGTGGTCTGGTTGACCGAGAAGATCCGGCCCGGGATGTAGACCATCTCGCGCAGGGTGCCGGCCAGCGGCATGTGCACGCGGTGATAATCCTTCGGCGACAGGTAAATGGTGGCGAAGTCGCCGCCCATGAACGGCGCGGCATTCGCCGTGTCACCCCCCAGCAGTTCCAGCACGCTGAAGCTGTGGCCCTTGGCCTGGAACACCCGACCGTGTTCGATCGGGCCGAGCTGGCTGACCGCACCGTCGGCCGGGCTGAGGATCGCGCCCGGAGTCTGGTCCAGTGGCCGCGCGCCGTCTTTCAGGGCACGGGTGAAGAACGCGTTGAAGTGCTCGTAGGCGGTCAGGTCTTCGACCAGTGCTTGCGACATGTCCACCTGATAACGCTTGGCGAACCACTGGGTGAAGGCATTCTTGAACCAGCGCACGCGGCACTCGGCGACGCAGCCGGCCAGGCGCGACAGCAGGTGATGAGGCAGCAGGTACTGACTGAGGATAAACAGACGCTCTTTCATTAGTTGTCCTTAGAACCTTGAATCTCGACAGGCGTGTCAGGGTGGTTGCCCCATTCGCCCCAGGAACCGGCGTAGCCCTTGACCCGCGGATAACCGAGGGACTTGGCCACCAGATAAGTGAAGCCCGACCGGTGATGGGTCTGGCAGTGGGTAATGATTTCTTTGTCCTTGGTGATCCCGAGGTCTTCGAGGATCTGCGGCATGTCCGTGCGAATCCGCAACTGACGCGCCTTGTCCATGCCGGCGGTCCACTCGAAGTTCACGGCGCCGGGGATGTGTCCACCCTTGGCGGCCAGCACTTTCTCACCGGAATATTCCAGCGGCCCGCGTGCGTCCCAGATCGCCAGATCGGCGGCGCCGAGACGGCTTTGCAGGTATTCGCGGGTTGCCGTCGGCTCGTCGTGCAGGGTCAGCGCCACCGGCCCACCCACAGCAGGCGGAACCTGGATCGACATCGGCATGCCGGCTTCCAGCCACGCCGGCAGACCGCCGTCGAGGTAGTGGTATTTGTCGTGACCGATCACGTCGAGCAGCCAGATGAAACGCCCGGCCCAGCCACCGCCCTCGTCGTCATAGACCACGTAGACCGCGTCTGGACGATGGCCCAACTCACCGAACAACGCCTCCAGATCGGCTTTGGCCGGCAGCAGCCCCGGCGCCGGCGGCTGGCCGAGCTGGGTGCGCTTGGGGTCGACAAAGCGTGCGCCGGGCAGATGGCCCTCGGTATAGCGGGCGGCACTGGTCAGGTCCACCAGAATCAGTTCGCTGGCATCCAGCCGAGGGAGCAGGTCGCTCGGTTCGATGACGAGCGGCAAGCCAGAGAAGTCAGACATGTGAGGTCTCCAGAGCACAAAGGGGGGGATTGTAGCGCAGCCTCATCGGCCACGGCTGCTAAAGCTGTGCAGGGCCTTTTCGATGCACTGTGCGGTTTTGCCGAAAGCCTGCACGCTGATGTCGGCGAACGGCCCACCGCCCTGGTCGGCCACGACGATCATGATCACCCGGCCGTTATTGACCAGCGAACGCAGGAACAGATGCTCGCCACGGAACAGCGCACGCAGGCCCGGCGGTAACAATGCGGAAAACTGTGCGTTGTTCTCGGGGGTGATCCGTACCTGTGCCTGCTGTGCGAGCAGGCGCTGCAAGACTTTGCTCTGACTGACGACAAAATTCAGCGCGGCGGCTTCCTTCGGCAAACCGAAGGTCTGGTTCACCCGCAGATTCGATTGCGTGCGGTCGGCCATCAGAATCATCACCCGGCGCATGCCGCTGGCGACCAGCGCATCACGGGCGGCGACGGTCAGGCTCATGGCATTGGTGAAGCGGCTCGGCTCGGCCAGCAGTTCGGCGCATTGCCGGCGCCATTGAGTCAGATCCTCGGCATTCGGCGCCGCCGCCGGCAGCATCCCGGCCGGCAAGCGATGGGTGCCCCATGGCCATAATAATGAAACGGCCGGGTGCCACAGATCGGGCATGGCATGCTGGCGCGCACTGTTGGCGGCTTGCTGGTGCAACTGCTGCTGCACTTCGTCCATCGAGATTTGCAGATAAAGGCTGGTCAGGTACTGCCAGCGCTCGCTGTGCGGACTGTCCCAGGCCTGTTGTGCCGACAGCGCCAGGCCGTTGGCCAGCAACACGGTGTTGGCCGGCTGGTTGAGCCAGCGGCGCAGGGTCGGATCGTCGTCGAGGCGATTCTGCTGGCGCAACGGATGTTCGCTGTCGCGGGCGATGCGCAGAACTTTCACCAGTTCGCGCTGTTCGCTGAGCAGCAGTTTATAACCCTGCTGCACCCAGATCGGCAGGTGCCAGACTTGTACCAGCGCTTCGGCGATCTTCAGCAGGCGCACGCCAAACAGTTGCTTCTCGACCGTGCGCGCCGATTCGCCCTTGTGGATAACCCGCAGCTCCCACTCTTCGAGCAATTCGGGAAACGTCAGCGCCAGCGGCCATAACGGCGACAGAAACAACAGGCTGCCCCAGTGAATGTCCTGCCACAGGCGCGCCAGGCGACTGGCAAAAAAACCGTTGGCCTGTTGTGTCGCGTGCTGGCTGATCATCTGCAGTTGGCGCAAGGCCTTGGGTATCTGCATCTGCGGTTCGACGGGCAGACGTGCGAGCAATTCTTCGGTACGCGCCAGGCCCAGACGGTTGATCGCCACCTCGAGATTTTCCGCCGGAGCGGCCATGGTGCCGTGGGTGTGACGATTTGCCTCACGGATGATGCTCAAGGCCAGCGCCGGGCTGTCCTGCATCAGGTCGGCGATATCGCGCAGCGAGCTGCGGTTGTCGCGGATCGCCCGGCAAACCTTGTCGTGCGCCTCTTGCGGCACGGGTAGGCGCACGCCATCGAGCAGTTTGACCCAGCCCTCGAGCGTGGTCGGTTTTGCGTGTGGGACGTTCGTTTCATTAGCCATGTCTGGACGAGATCTTCACTGACTGTAGACGCGCCCGGCATGGGCTAAATTGGCTTTTCGCCTGAACTGGCTATAGTCTGGCGCAGTTTTGCCGATAAGTAGAAGAAGAGATTTTTTAACTTCCGAATATGACCTTGAACCCGACTTAAATAAGTACTTTCTACCTATGGCTAAAATTATCGGCATCATCGTCGTATTCGCGAGCGTGCTCGGCGGATACGTGCTCTCCCACGGCAAAATTGCCGCCCTGATCCAGCCCTTCGAGGTGATGATCATCGGTGGTGCGGCCCTCGGTGCATTCCTCCAGGCCAACCCCGGTTACATGACGATGCACGTGCTCAAGAAATCCCTGAGCATGTTCAGTTCGCGCTTCAGCCACACGTTCTATCTGGAAGTGCTCGGCCTGATCTACGAGATCCTCAACAAGAGCCGCCGCGAAGGCATGATGGCCATCGAAGGCGACATCGAAGACGCTGCCGCAAGCCCGATCTTCGCCAAGTACCCGGCCGTGCTCAAAGACGAACGCATGACCGCGTTCATCTGCGATTACCTGCGCATCATGTCCTCCGGCAACATGGCTCCGCATGAGCTGGAAGGCCTGTTCGACATGGAACTCTACAGCCTCAAGGAAGACCTCGAGCACCCGTCCCATGCGGTGAACGGCATCGCCGACGCCATGCCCGGTTTCGGTATCGTCGCGGCGGTACTGGGTATCGTGGTGACCATGGCGTCGCTGGGTGAAGGCGATCAGAAATCCATCGGTCTGCACGTGGGTGCGGCACTGGTCGGTACCTTCTTCGGTATTCTCGCGGCCTACGGCTTCTTCGGGCCGTTGGCGCATTCCCTGGCGCACGATGCCAAGGAAGAACTGAACGTCTACGAAGCCATCAAGGCCTCGCTGGTGGCGTCGGCTTCCGGCATGCCGCCATCGCTGGCCGTGGAGTTCGGGCGCAAGGTTCTGTACCCGGCGCACCGTCCAAGCTTTGCCGAGCTGGAACAAGCCGTTCGCGGTCGCTAAGCCATGGAAAATAATCAGCCGATAATCATCAAGCGCGTCAAGCGCATAGCCGGTGGGCACCACGGCGGGGCGTGGAAAATCGCCTTCGCCGACTTCGCCACGGCGATGATGGCGTTCTTCCTGGTGTTGTGGCTGCTGTCCACCGCAACGCCTGAGCAGAAGATCGCCATCGCCGGTTACTTCAAGGACCCGGTCGGCTTCTCCGAAAGTGGCACGCCGTACATCATTGATCTGGGCGGCACGCCGACCCTGGCGCCGGAAAACACCCTCAACCCTGAGGTGAAGTCGCAGCCGCAACCGGACAAGGTCACGGTCGACACCGAGCAGGTCGAAGGCATGGCCGAGCAGGTCGAGAAAGAGCGCCTGGAGCTGTTGCTGCAAGAACTGCAGAACAAGGTCGACGAGAACCCGCAGCTGCAGAAGTTCAAGGATCAGATCCTGTTCGAGATCACGCCGAATGGCTTGCGCATCCAGATCATGGACGCCGAGAACCGGCCGATGTTCGACTCAGGTTCCGCACGCCTGAAACCGTACTTCGAAGACATCCTGCTGGCCATGGCCGACACCATCAAAGCGGTGCCGAACAAGATCAGTATCAGCGGCCACACGGACGCCAAGCCGTACACCGGCACCGGTGATTTCGGTAACTGGGAACTCTCGGCCAACCGTGCCAACGCCGCGCGGCGTGCGCTGGTGGCAGGCAGCTATCCGGATTCGCAGGTGGCGCGCGTGGTCGGTTACGCCTCGTCGGCGCTGTTCGACAAGGAAAACCCGTTCAATCCGGTCAACCGCCGCATCGACATCGTGGTCCTGACCAAAAAGGCCCAGGCCGCCATCGAAGGTTCGCAAGGTGCCGACGCGGCCAAGCCAGCCGCCGAAGGTCAGAACGGCGCCGCTCCGGCGACGCCGGTCGATCCGAACGCGCTGCCGGCGGATCAGCAACCGGTGCCGGCGCACGAGTTGCGCGAACGCTTGAACCTGTTCGACGACGCCGCACCGAAACCGGCAGTGCCGGGGACTGCGGCGCCAGCGCCAACAGCTCCGCCAGCCGCTGCACCGGCCCCTGCGCCGAAGCAGTGAGCGACAAAAAAGCCGACAGTGATGTCGGCTTTTTTGTGGCTGTCGATTGGCTTCAGAAACCGCGCCGAATCCGGTTCTTCAGTTGTTCATGGAAAAGATCGGCGTTGCGCTTATAGGTGCCGCTGAAGGATTCGTTGCTCGAATCCAGCGTCATCGAGCGCTTGCTCGATACTTCTTCACGATAGGCATCGATGAAGAAATTCAGATCACTGGCCGTGCTCAGCTTCGGCCACTTGTCCAGATACTCCGGCAACTTTGCCGGCCCGGTGCGGAACGAGCAGATCCGGCGATTGCTGATCGTCGCTTCGCCGATTTCGAACGGCACCCACCACGACAGAGCGGTTTTCTCTGAAACCACCGCGAGCAGGTGTGTGCATTCGGTGATGTTGCGGGTGATCACCCCGGTGATGTCGTCGGTGGTCTGAGACTCCGGGTCGAGTACGTCGAGGTAAGTCTTGATGTTGGCCTGCATCAATTGCGCATTGATCGCCATGGCCTGCGGGCGATCCATGTGGCGGTAGCTGATGAATACGGGCATCAGAAGTGTCCTTTGAGGGCGAGTTCACGGTAATAGGCGCCGAGCGCCGTGAGGCGGCAGCCAGTTGAGTTCATGGCGGCGTAGTACATGTGCTCTGCATCCACCGGTTCGATCAGGCTGTGGCGGTTGCACATTTGCAGTTGCTTGAAAATGTCGCCGTGCTCGGGGTCGAACAGCGCCTCGGTGGGCTCGTAGCTGGGATCGAGTCTGAAAACGAAGCTCGGCTCCGGGAACCAGTCCTTGAGTTTGCGCAGGGTTTCCTCGGCAATCAGCGGCGCGACCTCGCGCAGCGGTACGAACTGCGAGACATTGGTCTTGAATACCGGACGCTGTTCCCAGGCGCCCAGCGCATTGTCGACAAACGAGTAAACGCTACCGGGGGTGACCTTGCCGAGTACGTTGGCAGCGCCACCGTGCAGCGCTTGCAGCAACAGATCCGTGAATACGCCATGACCGCGACTTTCCAGGGCGTACTGTTCTTTTTTGCAGGCCGTGAGAATGGTCACGCCTTCGCCGATCACACTGCTGCCGCCACGCAGATTGCGCATGGCGCCTGCTGCGCCGGCCTGGCAGCAATCGAGAATGATGATTTTGTTCTTGATGTGCGGGGCCTTGTCCGCCCACTCCAGAATGTCGCTGATGCGGATCCCGTCTCCGCCAGGCTGATAGTCCTGGGGAATCAGGAGTCCTTCGTCGATGCTGGTGTCAAACTGACCATGGCCGGCGAAGTACAGCAGTGCCACGTCACAATCGCCTGAGAACAGGCTCTGGATCTGCTGTTTCATGTGGCTGAGCGTGAGTTTTTCTTCGGCTGAAGTCAGCACTTTGCTGCTGAAGTTCGGTCGCCCGTTGGCATGACGCTCCAGCACCGACGCCATGGCCATGGCGTCGTTGTTACAGCCGCTCAAGGGCGAGACGTGGTCGTAGTGGTTGATGCCGATAAACAGTCCCTTGCGCATGGTTACACCGCCGTGTGCTGACGGATCGCACCAATGATGCTGTTGGTGTTCCACGCGCATTCGGCGTGCGCCGCCTCACGCACGACTGTGGAAATGCGCTCGGCGCCGAACGGCTTGATCGCTATGATCACTTTGCCCATGCGCTTGGCGATCTCGATTTCCTTGTTGATCCACTTGCTGTAAGTCGAATACATCCCGGCCATGATCAGCACCGCCGAGCACGGGCGAATCTTGTTCTCGATGGCTTCTTCGAGTTGCTTGTCGGTCTGCGCGCCCATGATCGGGTTGTGCGGCGGCACGGAAAAATTCTTGAAACTGAAATCCGGTCTGGCGCCGAGCAGGCGTACCAGATTGTCGTGGGCGTGGGCGTAGTTCCACGAATGGCTGATGAACAGGTGATAGGTCTGCATGGGGTTCCTCGAAGGTCGCGAAGGTGCGAAGGAGGACCCCAATCTAGGCATCTGACGCGAGCCTACAAGGGCTGGGCGGTGAAAGAGAAATGTCCTGCAAACAGGTGCGAACGAGTCTGTCAGAAGAGTCTGACGTTTAACGGAATCGAGGATTTGTCAGGCGCGGTCCCACATCCGGCAGCCCTCGGACGAGGGGCTGCCGGTGCAGCTGTTTAGTAGCCGTTTTCCGGCAGGCTGGCGATGATCGAGCGGTAGCTGTTCATCCGCTGCTGCTGCACGCGGCCGTCTTCCAAGGCCTTGAGCAGTGCGCAACCGGGTTCGCGATCGTGCTTGCAGTCGCGGAAGCGGCAGGTGCCGAGCAGGTCGTTGAACTCGATGAAACCGGCTTCGACGTCGGCGCGGCTGACGTGGCCCAGACCGAACTCACGGATACCCGGGGAGTCGATCAACTCGCCGCCGCCCGGGAAGTGGAACAGGCGTGCGGTGGTCGTGGTGTGCGTGCCCTGACCGGACAGCTCCGACAACGGGCCGACACGGGTTTCGACTTCCGGCAGCAGGCTGTTGACCAGCGACGACTTGCCGACGCCGGACTGGCCGACGAACACGCTGATGCGCCCGTCGAGCTGCTTCTGCAACTGTTCCATGCCATTGCCGTGATGCGCCGAGACTTCCAGCACCGGATAACCCAGCGTGCGGTACACCGCCAGCAGGGCATTGAGCGCCGGGGCGTTCTGCTCGTCGATCAGGTCGAACTTGTTCAGCAACAGCAACGGGCGGATGCCGGCGTGTTCGGCAGCGACCAGGTAGCGGTCGATCAGGTTGGCATGCGGCTCGGGCAGCGGTGCGAAGACGATGACGATCATGTCGACGTTCGCGGCGACCGGCTTGAGCTGGCCACGGCTGTCGGGGCGGCAGAGTTCGGTGGTGCGCGGCAGTTGCGCGACGATCACCCCGATGCCCTGGTTGCCGGCGCGCCAGACCACCCGATCACCGGTTACCAGCGCCGGCAGGTTGGCGCGCAGGTGGCAACGGAAAACCTGGCCGGCCTGTTCGCCGTCCACGGCCTCGACTTCGACCTGCACACCGAAGTGGGCGATCACCAGGCCGTGTTGCTCGGGGCCGAGGTCGCCGCCCTCGAGGGCTTCGACCGCCGAGGACTCGCGTTTGGCGGCGCGGGCGGCGCGCTCGCCCTGAATCTTTTCGATGCGCCAGTTTTGACGACGATTGAGTTGGCGTTTGGCCATGGGTGTTCCGTCTGAAGAATGCAGCGATTAGGTAAAACGGCCGCGAGTTTAGCACGCCCGGGCACCGGCCTAGGCTAAACTGCGCAGCATTGCCTAGGAGCCCGAATATGCAAAACCCGCAGAACCTGATCTGGATCGACCTGGAAATGACCGGTCTGGATCCGGAAAACGACGTCATCATCGAAATGGCCACCATCGTCACCGACAGTGACCTGAACACCCTGGCCGAAGGCCCGGTGATCGCCATTCACCACAGTGACGAAGTGCTCGCCCGCATGGACGAGTGGAACACCCGCACCCACGGCAACTCGGGCCTGACCCAGCGCGTGCGTGACAGCCGTATCAGCATGGCCGAGGCCGAGGCCGAAACCATCGCTTTCCTCGAGAAATGGGTACCGAAGGGCAAGTCGCCGATCTGCGGCAACAGCATCTGCCAGGATCGTCGCTTCCTTTATACCCACATGAAGGCACTGGAAAGCTACTTTCACTACCGCAACCTCGACGTGTCGACACTCAAAGAGCTGGCCGCACGCTGGGCACCGGACGTGCGCGACAGCTTCAAGAAGGGCAGCACTCACCTGGCGCTGGACGACATCCGCGAGTCGATCGCCGAGCTGCAGCACTACCGCAAGCATTTCATCAAGTTCTGATTGAGGGGTGTCTGCCCTGACGTCTTCGCGAGCAAGCCCGCTCCCACAATTTGGAATGCGTCCCCCCTGTGGGAGCGGGCTTGCTCGCGAAGAGGGCGTCAGAGTCCCGTAAGATTCAAGTCAGAAATGCATCCCGGAGCGCGCCCCCTTCTGGTGCGGCGCTGAAATGGCTAGACTGCGCGCCTTCCTGCCAGGACCGCCGCCATGTTGCTGATGCTCTATCTGATCGCCATTACCGCTGAAGCCATGACCGGCGCGCTGTCTGCCGGGCGGCGCGGCATGGACTGGTTCGGGGTGGTGTTGATCGCCTGCGTCACTGCATTGGGCGGCGGTTCGGTGCGCGATGTGTTACTCGGGCATTATCCGCTGACGTGGGTCAAGCACCCGGAATACCTGGTGCTGACTTCGGCCGCCGCGATGCTCACTGTATTCACCGCACGCTGGATGCGTCACCTGCGCTCATTGTTTCTGGTGCTCGATGCGGTCGGTCTGGTGGCGTTCACCCTGATCGGCTGCATGACCGCGTTGGAAATGGGCCACGGCATGCTGGTGGCCTCGGTCAGTGGGGTGATCACCGGCGTCTTCGGCGGCATCCTGCGTGACATCTTCTGCAACGACATCCCGCTGATCTTCCGCCGCGAACTGTACGCCAGCGTCTCGTTCGCCGCCGCGTGGTGCTACATGCTCTGCCTGTACCTGAATGTGCCGAGCGAGCAGGCGATTCTGATCACTTTGTTCGGCGGTTTTCTGTTGCGGTTGCTGGCGATTCGGTTCCACTGGGAAATGCCCAAGTTCGTCTACAACGACGAGCATTAATACATTTCTCTGTAGGAGCTGCCGCAGGCTGCGATCCTTTGATCTTGTCTTTTAAAAATCAAAGTCAAAAGATCGCAGCCTGCGGCAGCTCCTACAATTGACCGTGCTGTTTCAGCGCCCACTCGACGTGTTCACGTACCAGCTCTGACGGGTAGTCGCGGCGCGCCTTCAAGGCTTCCAGCACCGGAATGCTCGACGGCGCGTTGCCCAAGCCGACCGCCAGATTGCGCAGCCAGCGCTCGTAACCGGCGCGGCGCAGCGGCGAGCCTTCGGTGCTGCTGAGAAATTTATCCTCGTCCCACATGAACAGTTCCGCCAGTTCGGCGTTGTCCAGGTTGTGCCGGGGCTTGAAATCGCTTTCCCCGGATGGCTTGGCGAAGCGGTTCCACGGGCAGACGATCTGGCAGTCGTCGCAGCCGAACACGCGGTTGCCGATCAGCGGGCGCAGGTCTTCGGGGATGGCGTTTTTCAGTTCGATGGTCAGGTAGGAGATGCAGCGCCGGGCGTCCAGCACATAGGGGCCGACGAAGGCGTTGGTCGGGCAGATGTCCAGGCACGCCGTGCAGCGCCCGCAATGTTCGCTGCTGTGCGGTTCGTCCACCGGCAGCGGCAGATCGACAAACAGTTCGCTCAAGAAGAAATAACTGCCGGCCTTTCGGTTCAGTACCAAAGTGTTTTTGCCGATCCAGCCCAGCCCGGCCTGCTCGGCGATGGCTTTTTCCAGCACCGGGGCGCTGTCGACGAAGGCGCGAAAACCGAACGGGCCGATCTCCGACTGAATCCTGTCAGCCAATTGCTGCACACGTTTACGGATCAATTTGTGGTAATCGCGGCCCAAGGCATAACGCGAGACGTAAGCTTTCTCCGGTTGCGCGAGGATCTGCGCCATTTGCGTGTCGCCGGGCAGGTAGTCCATGCGCAGCGAAACCACGCGCAGCGTGCCGGGCACCAACTCCTCGGGATGCGAGCGTTTGCTGCCATGGGCGCCCATGTAGTCCATTTCGCCGTGGTAGCCGGCGGCGAGCCAGCGCTCCAGGTGCTGCTCATGCTCGGCCAGGTCCAGACCGCTGATGCCGACTTGCTGGAAGCCCAGCTCGCGGCCCCAATCCTTGATCGATTGGGCGAGGGCGGGCAGATCTGTGGTGATGGCGGACATGAGGCGAGAGAAACCGGAGCTGAGGTGCGTATAATTCTGCCAGACATCGGAGCCCGAAGACGCATGCCGCACACGAAAGATGAATTACCCGACGCGCTGTATGGCGCTGCACAGGTGCGAGCACTCGATGCGCGGCTGATCGCTGCGGGCACGCCGGGCTTCGAATTGATGCAGCGCGCCGCGCACGCGACCTGGCGTGCATTGGTGCGGCAATGGCCGTCGGCGAGCGAAATGACTGTGCTTGCCGGGCATGGCAACAACGCCGGTGATGGTTTTCTGATCGCCGCGCTGGCGCACCGGGCCGGGTGGGCGGTGCGGGTGCTGGCCGTCGGTGATCCGCAACGTTTGCAGGGCGATGCAGCACAGGCTTATGCGCAGGCCATCAACGATGGCGTCGCCGTGCAGGGTTGGACCGCGCAAAGCGAGCTGCGCGGGGTGATTGTCGATGCCTTGCTCGGCACTGGGCTGGCCGGCGATGTCCGTGAACCGTATGCCGCTGCAATCAAGGCGATCAATGCCAGTGGCCTGCCGGTGGTGGCGGTGGATATTCCTTCCGGACTGTGTGCCGATACCGGACATGTCCTCGGCATTGCGGTTCACGCTGACCTTACCGTGACTTTCATCGGCTTGAAGCTCGGCCTGTTCACCGGGGATGCGGCGGATCAGGTCGGGGCGTTGGTGTTTAACGATCTGCAAGCCGCCGCCGACATCTACCGTGACATTCCTGTCAGCGCTCTGCGTCTCTCGGCGGCTAATCTTCCACGATTGGCCCCGCGTGCGCCCGCTGCACACAAAGGGCGCTTCGGGCATTTGCTGCTGATCGGTGGCGATCAGGGTTTTGGCGGGGCGATTCTGCTCAGTAGCGAAACGGCCTTGCGCAGCGGCGCGGGCATGGTGTCGCTGGCGACCCGTCCGGAGCATGTCCCGGCAGCGCTGACGCGAATCCCGGAAGTCATGGCCCTCGGCACGTCGTCGGCCAATCAGTTGATGGGGCTGCTGGAAAAGGTTTCGGTGCTGGTGGTTGGTCCGGGACTCGGGCAGGCGAGTTGGGGGCGGGCGCTGTTATCCGCTGCCGCCAATGCGCCGCTGCCACAGGTTTGGGACGCCGACGCATTGAATCTGCTGGCGAGCGGATTTGTCAGTCTGCCCAAGGAATGCGTGATCACCCCGCATCCGGGCGAGGCGGCGCGCCTGTTAGGGATCAGCACTGCCGAGGTGCAGGCAGATCGTCCGGCCGCCGCGCGGGCGTTGAGCAAAAAATACTCGGCCGTCGTCGTGCTCAAAGGCGCCGGCAGCCTGATCGCCCACCCCGATGGGCGTCTGGCGCTGTGTCATCAAGGCCATCCGGCCATGGCCACCGCCGGCCTGGGCGACGTACTCGCCGGCTTGACTGGCGCGTTGTTGGCCCAAGGCATGGATGGCTTCGATGCCGCGTGCCTGGCCGTCTGGCTGCACGCCAATGCCGGCGCGCAACAAGGTAAATTCGGCCGTGGACTGGCGGCCAGTGATCTGATTCCAGTCATTCGTCAGTTGTTGGAGGAGCATGCACCGTGTCTGAAGTAACCCTGTACCTGGCCGATGAACAGGCCATGAGCGACTTTGGCGCACGGATCGCCCGCATTACCCAGGGCCACGGCCTGATTTTCCTGGAAGGCAATCTGGGCATGGGCAAAACCACCCTGTCGCGGGGCATCATTCGTGGGCTGGGGCATGTCGGCGCGGTAAAAAGTCCGACCTTCACCTTGGTCGAACCCTACGAGATCGGTGATGTGCGCGCCTTCCACTTCGACCTGTATCGCCTGGTCGATCCGGAGGAGCTGGAGTTTCTCGGCATCCGCGACTATTTCGAAGACGATGCCCTGTGCCTGATCGAGTGGCCCGATAAAGGTGCAGGCTTTTTGCCAAAGCCTGACCTGACCATTACCATTAGCCCGCAAGACAGCGGGCGTTCGCTGAAAATTTTATCCCAGGGCTCGCGTGGCGAGGCCTGGTGTGCCGCTTTGGCATTGGAATCCAATTAAATGATGGGGTTAGGTATGCGCTTTCGCGCGTTGGTGGCTGCCGTTGGACTGATGTTGATGGCAGTAACCGTCAACGCTGTGGCCGAGACAAAGGTCAACAGCGTGCGCCTGTGGCGGGCGCCGGACAACACGCGACTGGTCTTCGACCTGAGCGGTCCGGTGCAGCACAGCGTCTTCACCCTGACCGCACCGGATCGGCTGGTGATCGACATCAATGGCGCCACCCTGGGGGCGCCGTTAAAGGTCTCGACTGCTAACACGCCGATCACCGCGATGCGCTCGGCCCAGCGCACGCCGACCGATCTGCGAGTGGTCATCGACCTGAAAAAAGCCGTCACCCCGAAAAGTTTCTCGCTGGCGCCGAACGCGCAATATGGCAACCGTCTGGTGGTCGACCTGTTCGACAACCCGGCCGATGCCGCGCCGCCGCCTGCGCCAACGCCATCGGTCGCCACCGTGCCGGCAGTGCCGGTGACACCGTCTGAACCGGCGATCAAGTTGCCACCGGCCCCGGCTGGCAAGCGCGACATCATTGTGGTGATCGACGCCGGTCACGGCGGCGAAGACCCGGGTGCGTCCGGCTCGCGCGGCCAGCGTGAGAAAGACGTGGTGCTGCAGATCGCCCGCGAGCTGCAGCGTCAGGTCAACGGCATGAAAGGTTTCCGCGCCGAACTGACCCGTACCGGCGACTACTTCATCCCGTTGCGCGGCCGCACCGAAATTGCCCGCAAGAAGGGCGCCGACCTGTTCGTTTCGATCCACGCCGACGCTGCGCCGTCTGCGGCAGCCTTCGGTGCCTCGGTGTTTGCCCTGTCTGATCGCGGCGCGACATCGGAAACCGCCCGTTGGCTGGCCGACAGCGAAAACCGTTCCGACCTGATCGGTGGTGCCGGCAACGTCAGCCTCGACGACAAGGACCGCATGCTCGCCGGCGTGTTGCTTGACCTGTCGATGACCGCATCGCTGACTTCCAGCCTCAACGTCGGCCAGAAAGTCCTGACCAACATCGGTCGCGTGACTCCGTTGCACAAGCAGCGCGTGGAGCAGGCCGGGTTCATGGTGTTGAAGTCGCCGGACATCCCGTCGATCCTCGTCGAAACCGGATTCATCTCCAACGCCAACGAAGCGAACAAGCTCTCGGCTTCAAGCCACCAGCAGGCGCTGGCGCGTTCGATCAGCAGCGGCGTGCGCCAGTTCTTCCAGCAGAATCCGCCACCGGGCACCTACATTGCCTGGCTGCGTGACTCCGGCAAGATCGCCCAAGGCCCGCGCGATCACCGCGTGAGCCCGGGCGAGACGCTGGCGATGATCGCCGTGCGTTATCAGGTGTCCCCCGCGACGCTGCGCAGTGCCAACAATCTAAGTAGCGATGAGCTGAAGATCGGCCAGCACCTGACCATTCCCGGCACCGAACTGGCGTCCAAAGAATGAATCAGGTGTTGAACGCCGCACGCATCGAACTGCTCAGCCCGCGGCTGGCGAACCAGATCGCCGCCGGCGAGGTGGTCGAGCGCCCGGCTTCGGTGATCAAGGAGTTGCTGGAAAACAGTCTCGACTCCGGTGCCAAGCGCATCGATGTCGATGTCGAGCAGGGCGGCGTCAAGCTGCTGCGGGTGCGTGACGATGGCAGCGGCATTTCCGCCGACGACCTGCCGCTGGCGCTGGCCCGTCACGCCACCAGCAAGATTCGCAATCTCGAAGATCTGGAGCAGGTGATGAGCCTGGGCTTCCGTGGTGAGGCACTGGCGTCGATCAGCTCCGTGGCGCGCCTGACCCTGACCTCGCGCACCCGCGATGCTGATCAGGCCTGGCAGGTCGAAACCGAAGGTCGCGACATGGCGCCTCGGGTGCAGCCGGCGGCGCATCCGGTCGGTACCTCGGTGGAAGTGCGCGACCTGTTTTTCAATACGCCGGCGCGGCGCAAGTTTCTCAAGACCGAAAAAACCGAATTCGATCACCTGCAAGAAGTGATCAAGCGTCTGGCGCTGGCGCGTTTCGACGTGGCCTTCCATCTGCGCCACAACGGCAAGACCATCCTTAGCCTGCACGAGGCCCACGATGATGCGGCCCGCGCCCGGCGTGTGGCGGCGATCTGCGGTTCGGGCTTCCTTGAGCAGGCGCTGCCGATCGAGATCGAGCGCAATGGTCTGCACTTGTGGGGCTGGGTCGGGTTGCCGACCTTCAACCGCAGTCAGGCGGACTTGCAGTATTTCTTCGTGAACGGTCGTGCGGTGCGCGACAAGCTGGTGGCCCACGCGGTGCGCCAGGCTTATCGCGATGTGCTGTTCAATGGCCGTCATCCGACCTTCGCGCTGTTTTTCGAGGTCGATCCGGCTGCGGTGGACGTCAACGTGCACCCGACCAAGCACGAAGTGCGCTTCCGTGACGGGCGCATGGTGCATGACTTCCTTTACGGCACATTGCACCGCGCGTTGGGCGATGTGCGTCCGGAAGATCAACTGGCCGGCTCTGTCACCACAGCCGTGGTGCGTCCAACCGGTATCGAGGCCGGCGAGTTCGGCCCGCAGGGCGAAATGCGTCTGGCGGCCAACGCGCTGCTGGAACAGCCGCAGGCGCAACCGGCGTTCAATACTTCGTCGGGCGCCAGCGCTGGCGGCGCTTATCAGTATCAGTACACGCCGCGTCCGCAGTCGGCTGTGCCGGCCGCCGAGGCACAAGCTGCTTACCGCGAGTTCTTCGCACCGTTGCCGGAAGCGAATGCCAACGCGCTGCCAGCCGGCCAGGAAGACATTCCGCCGCTCGGTTACGCGCTGGCGCAGCTCAAGGGCATCTACATTCTCTCCGAGAATGCTCAGGGGCTGGTGCTGGTGGACATGCATGCCGCGCACGAGCGGATCATGTACGAACGCCTGAAAATCGCCATGGCCAGCGAAGGTCTCAGCGGTCAGCCGCTGTTGGTGCCGGAGTCGCTGGCGGTCAGTCAGCGAGAGGCCGATTGCGCTGAAGAACACGCTGCATGGTTCCAGAAACTGGGCTTCGAGCTGCAGCGTCTGGGCCCGGAAACATTGGCAATCCGCCAGATTCCGGCGCTGCTCAAGCAGGCCGAGGCCAATCGTCTGGTGGGTGACGTGCTGTCGGACCTGATGGAATACGGCACCAGCGACCGGATTCAGGCGCACCTGAACGAACTGCTCGGCACCATGGCCTGCCACGGCGCGATCCGTGCCAACCGGCGCCTGGCCCTGCCGGAAATGAACGGCCTGCTGCGCGACATGGAAAACACCGAGCGCAGCGGTCAATGCAACCATGGCCGACCGACCTGGACCCAGCTGGGCCTGGACGATCTGGACAAACTGTTCCTGCGCGGTCGTTGATGAGCCAGCTTCCTCCAGCGATTTTTCTGATGGGCCCGACCGCTGCGGGCAAGACCGACCTGGCCATCGAGCTGACCAAGGTGCTGCCGTGCGAGCTGATCAGCGTCGACTCGGCGCTGGTCTATCGCGGCATGGACATCGGCACCGCCAAGCCATCGAAAGAACTGCTGGCCGAGTTTCCGCACCGGTTGATCGACATTCTTGATCCGGCCGAGGCCTATTCGGCTGCGGATTTCCGCCGCGATGCCCTGCAAGCCATGGCTGAAATCACCGCACGCGGGAAAATTCCGCTGCTGGTTGGCGGCACCATGCTCTATTACAAGGCGTTGGTTGATGGCCTGGCGGACATGCCGGCGGCGGATCCCGAGGTCCGTGCGCAGATCGAAGAAGAGGCTGCACGCCTTGGCTGGCAAGCCCTGCACGATCAACTGGCGAGCATCGATCCGGTGTCGGCGGCACGCATTCATCCGAACGATCCGCAGCGCCTGAGTCGGGCGCTGGAGGTTTATCGGGTCAGCGGTCAGAGCATGACTGCCCTGCGTCAGCAACAATCTGCGCAAAGTACTGAAGCAGCCGCTTCGGGACGGCAACAATTGCCCTATACTGTCGCGAACTTGGCCATTGCTCCGGCAAATCGCCAGGTACTGCATGAGCGCATTAAACAAAGATTCACAAATATGCTGGAACAGGGGTTCATCGACGAGGTCGTAGCCCTGCGTAAAAGAAGTGACCTGCATTCCGGGTTGCCGTCTATACGTGCGGTAGGCTACCGCCAAGTCTGGGACTACCTGGATGGCAAGCTGTCGTTAGCTGAAATGCAGGAACGCGGCATCATTGCCACGCGTCAATTGGCCAAGCGCCAGTTCACCTGGCTGCGCAGCTGGGAAGAACTGCACTGGCTGGACAGTCTTGATTGCGACAATCTGCCACGCGCCTTGAAATACCTTGGGACCATCTCCATATTGAGCTGAGTCCTTGCAATTGCCGTCTATCCTTGGGGGTGTGGCGGCCAAAGCCATCTGAATTACCTATTTTTATTATTGAATCCTTAAAGGAGTGCGGCACATGTCAAAAGGGCATTCGCTACAAGACCCTTACTTGAATACTTTACGTAAAGAGAAAGTTGGGGTTTCCATCTACCTGGTCAACGGTATCAAACTGCAAGGCACGATCGAGTCGTTCGACCAGTTCGTTATCCTGCTGAAAAACACCGTCAGCCAGATGGTTTACAAACACGCTATCTCGACAGTCGTGCCAGTACGTCCAATTCGTCTGCCTAGCGCAACCGAATCCGATGCGGGTGACGCTGAGCCAGGTAACGCCTGATAGGAGTCTCCTTTGTTCTTTGAGCGCCACGGTGGTGGTGAGCGAGTCATCCTCGTTCACTTGGAAGGTCAGGACCCTGAGGCGCGCGAAGATCCGCAGGAGTTTCAGGAATTGGCTAATTCGGCGGGCGCCGAGACCGTTGCGTTTTTTAACGTACCGCGTCATCGGCCAACCGCCAAATTCCTGATTGGCAGCGGCAAGGTCGAGGAATTACGCGACCTGGTCCATGCCGAAAAGGCCGATCTGGTGATTTTCAATCACATTCTCACGCCCAGTCAGGAACGTAACCTCGAACGTGTTTTCGAGTGTCGCGTGATCGACCGTACCGGCCTGATTCTCGATATCTTCGCTCAGCGCGCCCGTACCCATGAAGGCAAGCTCCAGGTAGAACTGGCCCAGCTTGATCACATGAGCACCCGCCTGGTTCGCGGCTGGACTCACCTTGAGCGTCAGGGTGGCGGTATCGGCATGCGTGGCCCGGGTGAAACCCAGCTCGAAACCGACCGGCGTCTGCTGCGGGTTCGTCTGCGTCAGATCAAGGGTCGTCTGGAAAAAGTGCGCAGCCAGCGCGAGCAATCGCGTCGCGGCCGTTCCCGTGCGGATATCCCTACCGTGTCTCTGGTGGGCTATACCAACGCCGGCAAATCCACGCTGTTCAATAACGTGACCAAATCCGAGGTGTACGCGGCCGACCAGTTGTTCGCCACCCTCGACCCGACCCTGCGCCGTCTGGAACTGGACGACCTGGGGCCGATCGTTCTGGCTGACACGGTAGGGTTCATTCGGCACTTGCCGCACAAGCTGGTCGAGGCATTTCGGTCTACGCTCGAAGAGTCGAGCAATTCCGACCTGCTGTTGCACGTGATCGATGCGGCCGAACCGGATCGCATGTTGCAGATCGAGCAGGTGATGGTGGTACTGGGCGAGATCGGAGCCCAGGACTTGCCGATCCTCGAGGTATACAACAAACTCGATTTGCTTGAAGGCGTTGAGCCACAGATCCAGCGCGATGCCGATGGCAAACCGCAGCGGGTCTGGCTGTCGGCGCGCGATGGCACGGGGCTGGAATTGCTTGAGCAAGCCATTGCCGAGTTGCTGGGCAGTGATTTGTTTGTGGGGACATTGCGCTTGCCGCAACGGTTCGCTCGACTGCGTGCGCAGTTCTTCGAACTCGGTGCGGTACAGAAAGAAGAGCATGACGAAGAAGGCATCTGCCTGCTGGCCGTTCGTTTGCCCCGGGTCGAGTTGAATCGACTGGTAAGCCGCGAAGGATTGCAGCCGATGGAATTCATCGAGCAACACACTTTGCAATAAAAGCCTGGCAAAGCGGTTGTGCCGCAACGGCAGGCATTCTGTAGCATTGGTCGGCGCGCCGTGGGTGCGTCTTTGCTTTATCAGATGGAGAGCGCTATGGCTTGGAATGAGCCGGGTGGCAACTCGAATAATCAGGATCCTTGGGGTGGCAAGCGCCGCAATAACGGCGACCGCAAGGGGCCACCGGATCTCGACGAGGCCTTCCGAAAGCTGCAGGAAAGCCTGAACGGGTTGTTCGGTGGTGGTAAGAAACGCGGTGGTGATGACGGCGGTGGTTCGGGCAGGAGTGGTGGCGGCTTCGGCGGTCTGCTCGGCATCGGCCTCGTGGTGCTGGCGGCTGTCTGGCTGTACAGCGCGGTCTATGTGGTCGACGAGCAGGAGCAAGCCGTGGTGCTGCGCTTCGGCAAGTACTACGAGACCGTCGGCCCCGGCCTGAACATCTACTTCCCGCCGATCGACAAGAAGTACATGGAAAACGTCACGCGTGAGCGTGCCTACACCAAGCAGGGCCAGATGCTGACTGAAGACGAGAACATCGTCGAAGTGCCGCTGACCGTGCAGTACAAGATCAGCAACCTGCAGGACTTCGTGCTGAACGTCGATCAGCCGGAAATCAGTCTGCAGCATGCGACCGACAGCGCCCTGCGCCACGTGGTGGGTTCGACCGCCATGGATCAGGTGCTGACCGAAGGTCGTGAATTGATGGCCAGCGAAATCAAGGAGCGTCTGCAACGTTTCCTCGATACCTATCGCACCGGTATCACCGTCACCCAGGTCAACGTACAGAGCGCAGCGGCACCGCGTGAAGTGCAGGAAGCCTTCGACGACGTGATCCGCGCCCGTGAAGACGAGCAGCGTTCGCGCAACCAGGCGGAAACCTACGCCAACGGCGTCGTGCCGGAAGCCCGTGGTCAGGCCCAGCGTATCCTCGAGGATGCCAACGGTTACCGCGACGAAACGGTTTCGCGCGCCAAGGGTGAGGCGGATCGCTTTACCAAACTGGTCGCCGAGTATCGCAAGGCCCCTGAAGTCACCCGCCAGCGTCTGTACCTGGACACCATGCAGGAAGTCTTCAGCAATACCAGCAAGGTACTCGTGACCGGCAACAAGAACGGCCAGAGCAACCTGCTTTACCTGCCGTTGGACAAAATGATCCAGAACAGTTCGGGCAGCAATGCACCGGTTACCGGTTCGGCTGCCGCCAGCAACAACACGGACGTCGCGCCGCATGTCACTGACCTGCCGCAGACACGTACAAGGGAGACCCGCTGATGAGCAATAAATCGCTGATCGCCCTGATCGTTGGCGTTGTCGTGGTGCTGGTGGGCTGGAACTGCTTCTATATCGTGGCTCAGACCGAGCGCGCGGTGCTGCTGCAATTCGGTCGTGTGGTTCAGGCCGATGTCCAGCCGGGCCTGCATGTGAAAGTGCCTTACGTTAACCAGGTGCGTAAATTCGACGCACGTCTGATGACGCTGGATGCACCGACACAGCGCTTCCTGACCCTGGAAAAGAAAGCCGTGATGGTCGATGCCTACGCCAAGTGGCGCGTGAAAGATGCCGAGCGCTTCTACACCGCGACTTCCGGCCTCAAGCAGATCGCCGACGAGCGTCTGTCCCGTCGTCTGGAATCCGGTCTGCGTGACCAGTTCGGCAAGCGCACCCTGCACGAAGTGGTGTCGGGTGAGCGTGATGCGCTGATGGCTGACATAACCGCGTCGCTGAACAAGATGGCGGAAAAAGAGCTGGGTATCGAAGTCGTCGATGTCCGGGTCAAGGCCATCGATCTGCCGAAAGAAGTGAACCGCAGCGTGTTCGAACGTATGAGCACCGAGCGTGAGCGTGAAGCTCGCGAGCACCGCGCCAAGGGTAACGAGCTGGCCGAAGGCATCCGTGCCGACGCCGATCGTCAACGCCGCGTGCTGCTGGCTGAAGCCTATCGTGAGTCCGAAGAGATTCGCGGTGATGGCGATGCCCAGGCCGCTGCGATCTACTCCAAGGCCTACGGCCAGGATCAGGAGTTCTACGGTTTCTACCGTAGCCTGCGTGCCTACCGTGAAAGCTTCGCGAACAAATCCGACGTCATGGTTCTCGACCCAAGCAGCGACTTCTTCCGTTACCTGGAAAAGTCCAAGCCTTGATACGACGTTGACCTGAATCATTCCGCCCGGCGGCTAAAACCTCGGGCGGGGTGATCCTTTGGGAAAACGTGTGTATGATGCGGCAGCCGGGAAATTCCCGGCTTTTTTGCGTCTGCACGTTTGATTGCTGTTTTTTGTTGCAGGCATCGGGTTGAATGGCCCGAGCGTTTTTCGAGGAAAGTGATGGGCGAAGCCGGTAACAGGCCTTTCGCCGCGTCGTTCATGCGCGTGCGTTTTGAACGGATCGGTCATTTTCTGCTTCACTCAAGGCTCGCCCGCAGGCTGGCCGCCCGGATCAAAGGGGAATGGCGTAATGGCAACGGTAGACCGCTGGCTGCTGCCAGATGGCATCGAAGAAGTACTGCCACCGGAAGCGGCGCGCATTGAAGTCGCGCGTCGTCAGGTGTTGGATCTGTTCCAGAGCTGGGGTTACGAGTTTGTCGTGACTCCCCATATCGAGTACCTGGAATCCCTGCTGACCGGTGCGGGCCAGGACCTGGATCTGCGTACCTTCAAGGTCATCGACCCGCAGTCGGGTCGGCAGATGGGGTTCCGTGCCGACATCACGCCGCAAGTGGCGCGCATCGATGCGCACACCCTGCGTCGCGAAGGTCCGAGCCGTCTGTGCTACGCCGGCAGCGTGCTGCATGCCCAGCCGCGTGCACTGTCGTCCTCGCGCAGCCCGATCCAGTTGGGTGCCGAGCTCTACGGCGATGCCAGCCCGAGCAGCGACGTTGAAGTGATCAGCCTGATGCTGGCCATGCTGCAACTGGCCGATGTGCCGGATGTGCACATGGACCTTGGCCATGTCGGCATCTACCGTGGTCTGGCGCGTGCCGCCGGTCTGTCCGGTGAAGTCGAGCAGCAGTTGTTCGATGCGTTGCAACGCAAGGCCATCGACGAGGTCATTACCTTGACCGAAGGCCTGCCGGCCGATCTGTCCGGCATGCTGCGGGCGCTGGTCGATCTGTGTGGCGGCCGTGAAGTACTGAGTGCGGCCCGTGAGCGTCTGGCCAATGCACCGGCGCCGGTTCTGGCGGCGCTGGAAGATTTGCTGGAGATCGCCGATCGTCTGGCGACGCGTTTCCCGGAGTTGCCGCTGTACTTCGACCTGGGCGAGCTGCGCGGCTACCACTACCACACGGGTGTGGTGTTCGCGGTGTTTGTCCCGGGCGTGGGCCAGTCCATCGCTCAGGGCGGTCGTTACGACGACATCGGCGCCGACTTCGGTCGTGCCCGTCCGGCGACCGGCTTCTCTACCGATTTGAAAACCCTGGTGACCCTGGGGCGTGCTGAGATCGAGCTACCGTCTGGCGGTATCTGGATGCCTGACAGTACGGATGCGGCACTCTGGCAGCAGGTTTGCCAGTTGCGCAGTGAGGGTCAGCGTGTCGTTCAGGCATTGCCTGGACAACCTTTGGCCGCCGCCCGTGATGCGGACTGCGACCGGCAATTGATTCAGCAGAACGGGCTTTGGCAAGTATCGCCACTGGCTTCTTGAGTTTTCCTGCCGGCCATCGCCGGCACCAAGTTTGCGCGAATGAGGACAAGTGTTATGGGTAAGAATGTCGTAGTCCTGGGCACCCAATGGGGTGATGAGGGCAAAGGCAAGATCGTTGATCTGCTGACCGAACATGCTGCCGCCGTAGTGCGCTACCAAGGTGGCCACAACGCTGGCCACACCCTGGTGATCGACGGCGAGAAAACCGTCTTGCACCTGATCCCGTCGGGCGTGCTGCGCGAAGGCGTGCAGTGCCTGATCGGCAACGGCGTGGTGGTTGCACCTGACGCCCTGCTGCGTGAGATCACCAAGCTGGAAGAGAAAGGCGTACCGGTGCGCGAGCGCCTGCGTATCAGCCCGTCCTGCCCGCTGATTCTGTCCTTCCACGTGGCGCTGGACCAGGCCCGTGAAAAAGCCCGCGGCGAGCTGAAGATCGGTACCACCGGTCGCGGCATCGGCCCGGCTTACGAAGACAAGGTTGCCCGTCGTGGTCTGCGCGTGGGCGATCTGCTGAACATGCCGCGTTTCGAAGACAAGCTGCGTGAGCTGGTGGATTACCACAACTTCATGCTGGTCGGTTACTACAAGGAGCCGGCCATCGAGTTCGAAAAGACCTTGGCCGAGTGCAAGGAATACGCCGAGCTGCTCAAGCCGCTGATGCTCGACGTGACTGCCGAGCTGCACGACCTGCGTCGCGCCGGCAAAGACATCATGTTCGAAGGCGCTCAGGGTTCGTTGCTCGACATCGACCACGGTACCTACCCGTACGTGACCAGTTCCAACACCACCGCAGGTGGCGTGGCGACCGGTTCGGGCGTTGGCCCGATGTTCCTCGACTACATCCTGGGCATCACCAAGGCTTACACCACTCGCGTCGGTTCGGGTCCATTCCCGACTGAGCTGTTCGACGACGTGGGTGCGCACTTGGCCAAGCAAGGTCACGAGTTCGGCGCTACCACCGGCCGTGCCCGTCGTTGCGGCTGGTTCGACGCCGTCATCCTGCGTCGCGCGATCGATGTGAACAGCATCTCGGGCATCTGCCTGACCAAGCTGGACGTACTCGACGGTCTGGAAACCATCAACATCTGCACCGGCTACAAGGACGCGCAAGGCAATGCCGTGGCGCCGACCGACGCTGACAGCTACGTGGGCCTGCAGCCTGTGTACGAAGAAGTGCCGGGCTGGACCGAATCGACCGTGGGTGCCAAAACCCTGGAAGAGCTGCCAGCTAACGCTCGTGCCTACATCAAACGCGTTGAAGAGCTGATCGGCGCGCCGATCGACATTATTTCGACGGGCCCGGATCGCAACGAAACCATCGTTCTGCGTCATCCGTTCGCTTGATAAGTCGTTGATGTAAAAAACAAAGGCCCCTTAATCGGGGCCTTTGTCGTTTATGCCTGTTGGACGGCATGACCTTTGCTGTAAATCTTCCTACAAGAGTGCCATCAAATTAATGGCGTCAGAAGTAGAGGGATTCACAGTGTCGGCCGTTCTCTCACTGTTACAAAGCCGTTTGTTGCGGCCCGTGTTCGTTACCCTTGGTATCGCCCTTTTGGTGCAAGTGCTGGTGGCAGTCGCCCTGACACGAAGCACGGTCACGGCGCTGGAAGCCGATCTCGGCACTCGTCTGGGCGCTGACAGCCAAAAGCTCTCCGGCGAGCTAGAGCAGGCCGGGCGTGAAGTCACCTCAAGCCTCGATAACCTTTCCTCAAGTACCCGGCAGCGTCTGACCGCCGGCCTGTCTTCCCGTCTGAAGGAGGAGCAGGCGCAACTGCGTACGACACTGGAAAAAGATCTCAAGGACTCGGCCAATGACATGGCTCAGTTGCTCGCCTCGGTGGCGCCGCGCGCCATGTGGGACAGCGACGTGCCGACCCTGTCCGAATTTGCTCGTCGCGCCCAGCGCAATCCCAACGTGTTGTTCGTGGTTTACGACGATGCCACCGGTCAACACCTGACGCGTTACCTCAACCGCGAAAATCCGATCAACAAGGCCTTGCTGGAAAAAGGCCAGGGCGAGCGCGCGCTGGACAAGGTGCTGGACGCGGCGAAAAACGATCCGTCGGTCTACTACCTCGAAGCCTCGATCAACCCTAACGGCGTGGAAATCGGCAAAGTGCTGATGGGCGTCTCGACCGCGTCGGTGGAAACCGATCTGGCGGCGCTCGACCAGCGCTTCTCGGCGCTGATCGCCAGCAGTGATCAACTGGTGGGCGACAGCCTCAAGGGCGCCGCCGCCGACAGCGCGACGGCAATGCAGGCGCGCCTGCAGTCGGCGCAATCCACCGCTGCCGAAATGAAAGCCAATACCACCAGCACGGTACAGGACGCCGCTGCGACCTTGCGCTGGCGGATCGGCATGGGTCTGGCGCTGGTCGGCTGTGGCGTGCTGCTGTTGCTGGCGGTGGTGCTGGGGCACCGGGTGGTCAATCGCTTGAAGATGCTCAATGCGGCGATGGACGATCTGGCGGCAGGCGAGGGCGACCTGACTAAGCGCGTGCAGATCAACAGCAAGGACGAAATCGGCGACATGGCCTCGGCGGTCAATCGCTTTGTGGATAAGTTGCAGCCGATCGTGCGCGAGGCGGGCGACGTGGCCCAGCGTACCGGTGTGGAAATCGGCGCCATGACCCTGCGCAATGCCGGTGCCGACGCAGCGGCCGGGATGCAGCGTGACGAAGTGGCGGAAAGCCTGCGCGCGCTGTCGCAAATGGCTGACGAGGCGCAATCGGAAAGCCATGCCATGCAGGCGGCGTTGAAGCAGGTGGTGGATATTCGCCAGGCCACCGATGAAAACACTCGTACCTCGGCGAAAGTCGGCAGCCTGATCGAGGCGCTGGCAGGGCAGGTTGATACCGGGGCGAAAGTCATCGAGCGACTGGCGCAGCAGAGCGAACAGATCGAAGTGGTGCTGACGGTGATTCACGGCATCGCCGAGCAGACCAACCTGTTGGCCCTGAATGCGGCGATCGAAGCGGCGCGGGCCGGTGAGACCGGCCGCGGTTTTGCCGTGGTCGCGGACGAGGTGCGCGCGCTGGCGAGCAAGACGCAAAGCTCGACCGGTGACATTCAGGCGCACATCGTCGCGTTGCAGCAGGGCGCGCGTGAGGCGGTCGAAGCGATCGGCCAGGCGGGGCGTCAGGCCAGCGAAGGTTTGCTGGTGTTACGCGACAGCGCACGGTTGCAGCAGTCAGTGCAGGCCTCGGTCGAGCAGGTGCATGCGGCGATCGGTCTGGCAACGCAGGCAGCGGCGCATCAGGCGCAGGGCGCGCAGGCAGTGCGTGGGCGGGTCGAAACGATTCATGCCCAGGCCGAGAAAGCGGCGCAGGCGGTGGTGGAAACCACGGCCAGTGGCAAGGTGCTGGATGGGCTGGCGGCGCAGCTGAAGGCCAGTCTGGGACAGTTCAGGGCCTGATGTTTCCCCCTTCGCGAGCAGGCCAGCTCCCGCATTCGATCGCATTCCTCTGGTGGGACTCGGTCAAACTGTGGGAGCGGGCTTGCTCGCGAAGGCGATTTCAGCGGCTCAGATACATCCGCGTCGTCAGCAGATACACCGGCAACCCCGACACCACAATCAACAACGCCGCATAAGGCGCTGCCGCCGCGAACTCGACATTTGCCGTATGCGCCCAGACCTCGGTCGCCAGCGTGTTCAGCCCGGTCGGACTGAGCAGCAGCGTCGCCGTCAATTCCTTCATCGCATCCAGAAACACCAGCGCAAACGCCGCACCCAGTGCCGGGAAGATGATCGGCAGGGTCACCCGGCAAAACGCGGTGAATGACGATGCCCCCAACGTGCGTGCCGCTTCCTCCAGCTGCGGCGCAGCCTTGTTCAGTGCCGTGCGAATCGGCGCCTGTGCCAATGGCAGGAACAGCAGCGCATAAGCGATTAGCAGCAATGTCGAGGTCTGGTACAGCGCCGGCACGTAGTGCAGGGCGAAATACACCAGCGTCAGCGCGATTACCAGGCCCGGCAAGGCGTGGAGCAGATACGGCAAGCGTTCGGCCCAGATCGCCAGTTGGCCCTTGTAACGCACCACCAGCAACCCGACCGGCACCGCCAGCAGCAGGCACAGCGCTGCGCCACCCAGCGACAAGGCCAGCGAAGACAGCAGGGCTTCGGTGATCGCCGCGACCGGGAACGCTGCCGATGAGCCCACCGCCAGCCAGTACGCGAGCATTCCCAGCGGAATCCCGCTACCGACAATCGCCAGCAACAGGCAATAGAACTGACCGGCAACCGCCCACGGTCCCAACCGCACTTGCTCGGCTCGACGCGCTGCACCCTGGCCGGTGCGCACATGGCGCCCTTTACCGCGCACCCGCAGCTCCAGCCACAGCAGCATCAGACACAGCGTGAGCAGCACCGCCGAAAGCATCGCCGCATTGGCGTTGCTGAATTCCAGTTCGAATTGCTGGTAGATGGCGGTGGTGAAGGTTTGCAGGCCGATGATCGACAGCGCGCCGAACTCGACCAGCATGTGCAGGGCAATCAGCAGCGAGCCAGCCAGCAGCGACGGCCAGAGCAGCGGCAGGGTGACGCGGAAAAACACGCCCCAGCGATTCTGTCCCAAGGTGCGAGCCGATTCTTCAAGGGACGGATCGAGGTTGCGCAGGGTCGCCGCGACCGGCAGAAAGATCAGCGGATACTTCGACAGGCTCATCACCAGAATCGCCCCGCCGAGGCCTTCGAACTGCGCGCTCAACGACACCCAGGTGAAGCTGCTGACGAACGCCGGCACCGCGAACGGCAAGCACAGAACCACCCCCCACAGGCGACGTCCCGGTAGATTGCTGCGCTCCAGCAGCCACGCCAGTGACAGGCCGATCACGCCGCAAGTCAGCGTTACGCCGACCATCAACGCCAGGGTGTTGCGCAGCAGACCGAATACGTAAGGGCGCCACAACAGGTGCAGCGCTTCGGCCCAGCCGGCCTGCCAGGCTTTCAGGCCGACATAGGCCAGAGGCAACAGGCTCATGATCACCAGCAATAAGACCGGCAGCACCAGCCAGATCGACGGGCGCTTGCGTCGTGGTACGTAACCCCCGCGCGCGGCGGGGGTGGATAACGATGCGGCCATCAGTTCAGGCCAACTTCACGTTCCAGCTCCAGCGCTTCTTCGGCGTTGCCCAGGTCGGCCGGGGTCACGTTCGGGGCTTCTAATTCGCTGAACGGCTTGAGCCCGCGATCCGATTCCATACCTTTGTGCAGCGGGTATTCGGCGGTGGTCTGAGTGATCACGCGCTGGCCTTCCTCACTGGCCATGTAGGCAAGGAATTGCTGGGCTTCTTTTGGATGTTTGCTGGATTTCAGCACGGCAGCACTGGATACGGTGATCAGTCCGCCGACGTCGCCGCCGGTGAAGTAATGCAGTTTCGAGTCGAGTTTGCCTTTCTCACGCTGCAGGGCGAACCAGTAGTAGTTGTTCACCAGCACCGTAGCGACTTCGCCGTTTTCCACGGCTTTGAGGGCGACCATGTTGTTGCTGTAGGTCTTGCCGAAAGCGCGCAGGCCGGTCAGCCATTCTTCGGCGGCGTCGCGACCGTGCATCTTGATGATCGCCACGGCTTGTTCCTGGAATGCGCCGCTGGTTGGTACGAAACCGACTTTGCCTTGCCATTTCGGATCGGAGAATTCCATCACCGACTTCGGCAGGTCTTTCTCATCGACCAGTTTCGGGTTGTAGGCAACCACGCGAACCCGCGCGGTGACACCGATCCAGGTGCCGTTGCCGGCTACGTATTGCTTGGGCAGCACGGCCAGCGTGGCGTCGTCAGTCTTGGCCAGCAGGCCTTGCTCGCCGAGGTTGTTCAGCGGAGGAGATTCTTCGGTGTAAATCACGTCGGCGGGGGAGCGGTCGCCTTCTTCGATGACCTGGCTGGCGAGCTGGTTGCTGCTGCCCTTGCGTACGTTGACGTGAATGCCGGTCTTGGCCTCGAAAGCCTTGGCGATCGCATCGCCGACTTCCTTGTGTTGACCGTTGTAGAGCGTCAGGGAAACCGCATCGGCTGCCTGGGTGAGGGGAGTGGCGAGTGCCAGGCCGAGCAGGGTGAAGGTCAAGCCGCGGCGCAGGGTATTTCGAAACATCATTCGCAGGGTTCCTCACTGTCGCATTGCAAAAACTTGCAACAATGATAAACGATATTGTTTCTCAAGTGCGCCTTGCGACGAGGGCGGAGGTTTGCTAGAGCATGATCTGGTGATCATGTGTGGCGAGGGGGCTTGCTCCCGCTCGGCTGCGTAGCGTTCGTTAATCCTGAGAGAGGGAATGACTGATGTAAAAGCGAGGAATGCTGCGCATCCCAGCGGGAGCAAGCTCCCTCGCCACACAGGCTTGCGGGTTTTCAAACGCCAGAAACGCAAAAACCCGCTTTCGCGGGTTTTCGGGAAACTCAACGTCGTAACCTTGAGTTTGAATTGGTGCCCAGAAGAAGACTCGAACTTCCACGACCGTAAGGTCACCAGCACCTGAAGCTGGCGTGTCTACCAATTTCACCATCTGGGCATTCATCGCGAGCGTTGCCGCTGTTGATGTGGCGCACTATACGGAGCGCTTTTTGATCTGTAAACCCCTGATTTAATTTTAATTAATCAGTTTTAACAAATCCGTTGCTTAGAATGCAAAAAACCCGCTTTCGCGGGTTTTGTGTGAGCCTTGAAACTGATCTAGTCTCAAACTCGAAATTGGTGCCCAGGAGAAGACTCGAACTTCCACGACCGTAAGGTCACCAGCACCTGAAGCTGGCGTGTCTACCAATTTCACCACCTGGGCATCTCGTCAACGTGTGTACGTCGTCGATGGCGCGCACTATACGGAGCGCCTTTTTAACTGTAAACCCCTGTCAGCAAAAAAAAATGAATTTTTTTACCAGCGGTGTTCAAAAGGGCTTTCAGGCGTCGATACAAGGCTCCAGAAGGGCCTTATATAGTCGGAAATTTCCCGTTTGATGGCGCCTATGCCAAACTAACCCGCATATAGACAAGGTGAAAACTCTCTAATGGCCGATTGGCAGTCCCTCGATCCCGAGGCCGCTCGTGAAGCGGAAAAATATGAAAACCCTATTCCCAGCCGCGAACTGATCCTGGCGCATCTCGCCGATCGGGGTTCGCCTGCTGCCCGCGAGCAACTGGTCGAAGAGTTTGGTCTGACCACAGAAGACCAGATCGAAGCCCTGCGCCGCCGCCTGCGCGCCATGGAGCGCGACGCTCAATTGATCTACACCCGCCGTGGCACCTATGCGCCGGTGGACAAGCTCGACCTGATCCTCGGCCGCATCAGCGGTCACCGTGACGGTTTCGGCTTCCTGGTGCCGGACGACGGCAGCGATGACCTGTTCATGAGCCCGGCGCAGATGCGTCTGGTGTTCGATGGCGATCGTGCGCTGGCCCGCGTTTCGGGTCTTGACCGTCGTGGCCGCCGTGAAGGCGTGATCGTCGAAGTGGTGTCCCGTGCCCACGAAACGATCGTCGGTCGCTACTTCGAAGAGGGCGGTATCGGTTTTGTCGTTGCCGACAATCCGAAGATCCAGCAGGAAGTGCTGGTTACGCCAGGCCGCAACGCCAACGCGCAGATCGGTCAGTTCGTCGAGGTGAAAATCACCCACTGGCCGACGCCGCGCTTCCAGCCGCAAGGCGATGTGGTCGAAGTGGTCGGCAACTACATGGCGCCGGGCATGGAAATCGATGTCGCGCTGCGTACCTACGACATTCCGCATGTCTGGCCTGAAGCGGTACTCAAAGAAGCCGCCAAGCTCAAGCCGGAAGTCGAAGAAAAAGACAAAGAGAAGCGTGTCGACCTGCGCCATCTGCCGTTCGTCACCATCGACGGCGAAGATGCCCGCGACTTCGACGACGCGGTCTACTGCGAAGCCAAACCGGGCAAGTTGCGCCTGTTCTCCGGCGGCTGGAAGTTGTACGTGGCGATTGCCGACGTTTCCAGCTACGTGAAGATCGGTTCGGCGCTGGACAACGAAGCCCAGGTACGCGGCAACTCGGTGTATTTCCCCGAGCGCGTGGTGCCGATGCTGCCTGAACAGCTGTCCAACGGCCTGTGCTCGCTGAACCCGCACGTCGATCGTCTGGCCATGGTTTGCGAGATGACCATCTCCAAGTCCGGCGAAATGACCGACTACTGCTTCTATGAAGCGGTGATCCATTCCCACGCCCGTCTGACCTACAACAAGGTCAGCGCGATGCTGGAAACCCCGAAAGCCACCGAAGCGCGCAAGCTTCGCGGCGAATACACCGACGTGGTGCCGCACCTCAAGCAGCTCTATGCGCTGTACAAAGTGTTGCTGGCTGCCCGTCACGTGCGTGGCGCGATCGATTTCGAAACCCAGGAAACCCGGATCATCTTCGGTTCCGAGCGCAAAATTGCCGAAATCCGTCCTACCACCCGCAACGATGCGCACAAGCTGATCGAGGAATGCATGCTGGCGGCCAACGTGGCCACCGCCGAATTCCTCAAGAAGCACGAAATCCCCGCGCTGTACCGTGTCCACGACGGCCCGCCACCGGAGCGTCTGGAAAAACTGCGCGCGTTCCTCGGCGAGCTCGGCCTGTCCCTGCACAAAGGCAAGGATGGCCCGTCGCCAAAGGACTATCAGGCCCTGTTGGCGAGCATCAAGGACCGTCCGGATTTCCATCTGATCCAGACCGTGATGCTGCGCTCCCTGAGCCAGGCGGTGTACAGCGCCCAGAACGAAGGCCACTTCGGCCTGAATTACGAAGCCTATACCCACTTCACCTCGCCGATCCGTCGTTACCCGGACCTGCTCACGCACCGCGCCATCCGCAGCGTGATCCATTCGAAACAGGACACTCCGCACGTTCGTCGTGCCGGGGCGATGACCATTCCGAAGGCGCGCATCTATCCGTACGACGAAGCGGCGCTGGAGCAACTCGGCGAGCAGTGCTCGATGAGCGAGCGCCGTGCCGACGAAGCCACCCGCGATGTGGTGAACTGGCTCAAGTGCGAGTTCATGAAAGATCGCGTGGGCGAATCGTTCCCGGGGGTGATCACCGCCGTGACCGGTTTTGGTCTGTTCGTCGAGCTGACCGATATCTACGTCGAAGGCTTGGTGCACGTCACCGCGCTGCCAGGCGATTACTACCACTTCGACCCTGTGCATCACCGCCTGGCGGGCGAGCGCACCGGTCGCAGCTTCCGTCTCGGCGATACCGTTGAAGTGCGCGTGATGCGCGTCGATCTCGACGAGCGCAAGATCGACTTCGAGATGGCCGAAAAAACCATCAGCGCACCGATTGGTCGCAAGAAACGTGGCGCCGATACCGCAGCGCCTGCGAGCAAGGCTGTGGAAGACAAGGCTCCGGCCAAAACCGCTAGCCGTCGTCCGGCCAAGGAAAAAGCTGTCGAGGCCTATCGCCCGAGCGATGCCGTGGCGAAAAATGCCGAGCTGCGCAAAAGCCGTGAATTGAAGAAGGCCTTGCTGGCCGAAGCCAAAAGCGGTGGTAAAGCGGCGTCTGGGGGAAAGACCGGACGGTCGGCGCCTGAGAAGGCCGTCGGCGGCAAGCCAGCCAAACCGAGCAAACACCGTAAAGGCCCGCCAAAAGCGGGTTCGGCTCCAGCCAAAAGTGGCGGGTCGCGTAAACCGAAGGCGAAGTCATGAGTCAGTTGGAAAAAATCTACGGCGTTCACGCGGTAGAAGCGTTGTTGCGTCACCACCCGAAACGCGTCAAGCAGATCTGGCTGGCCGAAAGCCGCAACGATCCGCGCGTGCAGACCCTGATCGAACTGGCCAACGAAAATCGTGTGCAGATCGGTCAGGCCGAGCGCCGCGAAATGGACGCCTGGGTTGAAGGCGTGCACCAGGGCGTGGTGGCGGACGTCAGTCCGAGCCAGGTCTGGGGCGAGGCGATGCTCGATGAGCTGCTCGACCGTACCGAAGGCGCACCGCTGTTGCTGGTGCTCGACGGCGTGACCGACCCGCACAACCTCGGCGCCTGCCTGCGTTCGGCGGATGCTGCCGGCGCGCTGGCGGTGATCGTGCCCAAGGACAAGTCGGCAACCCTGACGCCGGTGGTGCGTAAAGTGGCCTGCGGCGCGGCGGAAGTGATTCCGCTGGTGGCGGTGACCAACCTGGCGCGCACTCTGGAAAAGCTTCAGCAGCGCGGTCTGTGGGTGGTCGGCACGGCGGGTGAGGCCGAGGTCAGCATTTATGACCAGGACCTGACCGGCCCGACCATCCTGATCATGGGCGCCGAAGGCAAAGGCATGCGTCGCCTGACTCGCGAGCACTGCGACTATCTGGTGAACTTGCCGATGGCCGGTAGCGTCAGCAGCCTCAACGTGTCCGTGGCGACCGGTGTGTGCCTGTTCGAAGCACAGCGTCAACGCGGTGCCAAGGCCAAGGCTGCAGCCAAGAAATAAGGCTGTACGCAAACAAACTGTGGGAGCGGGCTTGCTCGCGAAAGCGGTGTGTCAGACAACAATAATGTTGCCTGATGAAACGCATTCGCGAGCAAGCCCGCTCCCACAGTGTTTTGTGCGAAGGCAAAGAAATGGTGATTGTTCAAATAATCACCAATTGCCTTGCACCTCCGCAGTCCCTTCTCTACAATTGCGCCCCTTGCTGTGACGGCAGGCACGCATGTGCCCCGTGCCAGCAAGTCCATAAGTGTCATTCACTCCTTGTCTGACCGTTTTTGAGCGGCAGGCTACAACCCGTAAGGAGCATTCATGCGTCATTACGAAATCATCTTTCTGGTCCACCCTGACCAGAGCGAGCAAGTCGGCGGCATGGTTGAGCGTTACACCAAGCTGATCGAAGAAGACGGCGGCAAAATCCACCGTCTGGAAGACTGGGGCCGTCGTCAACTGGCCTACGCAATCAACAATGTTCACAAGGCTCACTACGTGATGCTGAACGTTGAGTGCACTGGCAAGGCCCTGGCCGAGCTGGAAGACAACTTCCGCTACAACGATGCTGTGATCCGTAACCTGGTCATCCGTCGCGACGAAGCCGTTACCGGCCAGTCCGAGATGCTCAAGGCTGAAGAAAACCGCAGTGAGCGCCGTGAGCGTCGCGACCGTCCTGAGCACTCCGACGCTGATGGCGTTGAGGGTGATGACAGCGACAACAGCGATAACGCTGACGAGTAATCCACGGACCTTTTAAGGAGCCTATCAAATGGCACGTTTCTTCCGTCGTCGTAAATTCTGCCGCTTCACCGCTGAAGACGTGAAAGAGATCGATTACAAAGATCTCAACACTCTGAAAGCCTACGTATCCGAGACCGGCAAAATCGTTCCAAGCCGCATCACCGGTACCAAAGCTCGTTATCAGCGTCAGCTGGCCACCGCTATCAAGCGCGCCCGCTTCCTGGCCCTGCTGGCCTACACCGACAGCCACGGCCGCTGAGACCGGGCAGTCGACAAGTAGCAAAGGATTGAATGCATGCGTGCCTTAGCTGAGTTCATCATGCGAGGCCGTATGCAGGCCACTCTCGTGGTGGCCGGATGTGCAACATTGCCGTTGTTGTATTGGTTGGGTGCTGCCGCCGGGAGCCTGGTGCTTCTGCGGCGCGGACTGACGGACGCCCTGGGTGTTCTGTCTCTGGGGCTGCTGCCGGCTTTGGTCTGGTGGCTGTATGCCGATGATCCACGGGCACTTCTGGTGCTGCTGGGGTCTTCGGGGCTTGCGTTGGTGTTGCGCGCAAGCGAGTCCTGGGTTCGCACGCTGCTGGTCAGCGTAGTGATTGGAGTGGTGTTTTCAGTGGTGCTCGGGGCAGCGTTTGCGGCCCAGATCGAGATGCTCGCGCAGGCCTTGATAAAGGTCATGCCGGCGCTTCTTGGTGAAACCTACAAGCAATTGTCGGTCGATGAGCAAGCGCGCTTCGCGTCCCTGATTGCACCAGTCCTGACCGGACTGATTGCGGCTCTGTTGCAGATCGTCAGCGTGCTGAGCCTGATTGTCGGGCGGCATTGGCAGGCGTTGTTGTACAACCCGGGTGGTTTTGGTCGCGAGTTTCGCGCCATCCGGATCCCGCTGGGGCCGGCGATGTTGCTGCTGGCGTTGATGCTTCTGGGCCCGAATCTCGGTGCACAGATGGCCATGTTGACGCCGTTGTGCAGTGTACCGCTGGTGTTCGCCGGACTCGCCCTGATTCACGGGCTGGTCGGGCAGAAGCGACTGGCCGGTTTCTGGCTGGTGGGGTTGTACGTCACGCTGCTGTTGTTCATGCAGCTGCTCTATCCGTTGCTCGTGGTTCTGGCCATTGTCGACAGCCTGATTGATTTTCGCGGTCGTCACGTGTCGAAAGACACCGATAACGCGAACGGTGAAGGTTAAAAGTTAAGAGGATTTCCACATGCAACTGATCCTTCTGGAAAAAATCGCCAACCTGGGCAACCTGGGCGACAAAGTAAACGTTAAGGCCGGTTACGGCCGTAACTACCTGCTGCCTTTCGGCAAGGCTACCGCTGCGACCGCTGCCAACCTGGCTGCGTTCGAAGAGCGTCGTGCCGAGCTGGAAAAAGCCGCCGCAGACCGTAAAGCATCGGCTGAAAGCCGTGCTGCCCAACTGGCCGAGCTGGAAGTGACCATCACTGCCACCGCTGGCGACGAAGGCAAGCTGTTCGGTTCGATCGGTACTCACGACATCGCTGACGCACTGACCGCTTCCGGCGTTGAAGTGCAGAAGAGCGAAGTTCGTCTGCCGAACGGCACCATCCGCAACGTGGGTGAATTCGACGTGGCTGTGCACCTGCACGCCGAAGTTGAAGCCACCGTACGCGTTGTCGTGGTAGCAGCTTAAGCAATACTTGTCGGCTGGCACCCTCGGGTGCTTGCCGGTAACATCGGGCACGATCCTGTTTACAGGTCGTGCCCTTTGTCTTTCTGGTACTCCCGTTTTCAAACCTGACTCCAAGTGGCCATGAACGAAATCACCGCTCCCGAGCAATACGATCTGCAAACCGCTGCCCTGAAGGTGCCGCCGCATTCCATCGAGGCCGAACAGGCCGTACTCGGTGGTCTGATGCTGGACAACAACGCCTGGGAACGCGTGCTCGATCAAGTCTCCGACGGCGATTTCTACCGACATGACCACCGTCTGATCTTCCGTGCGATCGCCAAATTGGCCGATCAGAACATGCCGATCGACGTCGTGACCCTTGCCGAGCAACTGGACAAGGAAGGTCAGACGTCCCAGGTCGGCGGCCTCGGTTACCTCGGCGAGCTGGCGAAAAACACGCCGTCCGTCGCCAACATCAAAGCCTATGCGCAGATCGTTCGCCAGCGCGCGACGTTGCGCCAGCTGATCGGTATCAGCACCGAAATTGCCGACGCCGCCTTCAACCCTGAAGGCCGTACAGCCGAAGAGATCCTCGACGAAGCCGAACGGCAGATCTTCCAGATCGCCGAGGCGCGGCCGAAGACCGGCGGCCCGGTGGGGGTCAACGAACTGTTGACCAAGGCCATCGATCGCATCGACACCCTGTTCAACACTGCCGACGCGATTACCGGTCTTTCCACCGGATATACCGACCTCGACGAGAAGACCAGTGGCCTGCAGCCGTCCGACCTGATCATCGTCGCCGGCCGTCCGTCGATGGGTAAAACCACCTTCGCCATGAACCTGGTGGAAAACGCCGTACTGCGCAGCGACAAGGCGGTGCTGGTGTACTCCCTCGAGATGCCAGGCGAATCGCTGATCATGCGTATGCTCTCGTCCCTCGGACGTATCGACCAGACCAAGGTGCGTTCCGGTCAGCTCGAAGACGACGACTGGCCGCGCCTGACCTCGGCGGTCAACCTGCTCAATGATCGCAAACTGTTCATCGACGATACCGCCGGCATCAGCCCGTCGGAAATGCGTGCGCGGACCCGGCGTCTGGTGCGCGAGCACGGCGACATCGGCCTGATCATGATCGACTACCTGCAGTTGATGCAGATTCCCGGCTCCAGCGGTGACAACCGGACCAACGAGATTTCCGAGATTTCGCGATCCCTGAAAGCCCTGGCCAAGGAATTCAACTGCCCGGTGGTGGCGCTGTCGCAGCTCAACCGCTCCCTGGAACAACGTCCCAACAAGCGCCCGGTAAACTCCGACTTGCGGGAATCCGGAGCGATCGAGCAGGACGCCGACGTCATCATGTTCGTGTACCGGGACGAGGTGTATCACCCGGAAACCGAGCACAAGGGCATCGCCGAAATCATCATCGGCAAGCAGCGGAACGGCCCGATCGGCTTTATCCGCTTGGCCTTTATCGGTAAGTACACCCGCTTCGAAAACCTCGCGCCGGGCAGTTACAACTTCGACGACGACGAGTAAATGCTTCATCGTTTGAACTGACGCCTTCGCGAGCAAGCCCGCTCCCACACTTGGAATGCATTCAAATGTGGGAGCGGGCTTGCTCGCGAATGGGCATGGCACAATTTCCGACCACAGTCGTCGGAATTGGTCAAAATTTGTGCTATATTCCGCGCCCGCGAAATTCAATGAAAGCCAACACCGGTTATCGACATGCAAGCAGCCAAGCCGTTATTTGACTATCCAAAGTACTGGGCCGAATGTTTCGGGCCAGCGCCATTCCTGCCGATGAGCAGGGAGGAGATGGATCAGCTCGGCTGGGATTCCTGCGACATCATCATCGTCACCGGTGATGCCTACGTCGATCACCCGTCGTTCGGCATGGCGATCATCGGCCGGCTGCTGGAGTCCCAGGGCTTCCGCGTCGGGATCATCGCCCAGCCGAACTGGCAGTCCAAAGACGACTTCATGAAGCTCGGCGAGCCGAACCTGTTCTTCGGCGTCGCGGCCGGCAACATGGACTCGATGATCAACCGCTACACCGCGGACAAGAAAATCCGTTCCGACGACGCCTATACCCCCGGTGGCATGGCCGGTAAACGTCCGGATCGCGCGAGCCTGGTCTACAGCCAGCGCTGCAAGGAAGCCTACAAACATGTGCCGATCGTCCTCGGCGGCATCGAAGCTTCCCTGCGCCGCATCGCCCACTACGACTACTGGCAGGATCGCGTGCGCAACTCGATCCTGATCGACGCCAGCGCCGACATTCTGCTGTACGGCAACGCCGAGCGCGCCATCGTCGAAGTGGCCCAGCGTCTGTCCTACGGGCACAAGATCGAAGACATCACCGACGTGCGCGGCACCGCGTTCATCCGTCGTGACACGCCGCAGGGCTGGTACGAAGTCGACTCCACGCGTATCGACCGTCCGGGCAAGGTCGACAAGATCATCAACCCGTACGTCAACACCCAGGACACCCAGGCTTGCGCCATCGAGCAAGAGAAGGGCCCGGTGGATGATCCCGAGGAAGCCAAGGTCGTACAGATCCTGGCCAGCCCGCGCATGACTCGCGACAAGACCGTGATCCGCCTGCCGTCGATGGAAAAGGTGCGTAACGACCCGGTTCTGTACGCCCACGCCAACCGCGTGCTGCACCTGGAAACTAACCCGGGCAACGCCCGCGCGCTGGTGCAGAAACATGGCGAGATCGACGTCTGGTTCAACCCGCCGCCGATTCCGATGACCACTGAAGAAATGGACTACGTGTTCGGCATGCCTTACGCACGGGTTCCGCACCCGGCGTACGGCAAGGAGAAGATTCCGGCCTACGACATGATCCGTTTCTCGGTGAACATCATGCGCGGCTGCTTCGGCGGTTGCACCTTCTGCTCGATCACCGAGCACGAAGGCCGGATCATCCAGAACCGATCCGAAGAGTCGATCATTCGCGAAATCGAAGAGATCCGCGACAAGGTTCCGGGCTTCACCGGTGTCATCTCCGACCTTGGCGGCCCGACCGCAAACATGTACCGCATCGCCTGCAAGAGCCCGGAAATCGAATCCGCGTGCCGCAAGCCGTCCTGCGTATTCCCGGGCATCTGCCCGAACCTGAACACCGACCACTCGTCGCTGATTCAGCTGTACCGCAGCGCCCGTGCCTTGCCGGGTGTGAAGAAGATCCTGATCGCCTCCGGCCTGCGTTACGACCTCGCGGTCGAGTCGCCGGAGTACGTCAAAGAGCTGGTGACCCACCACGTCGGCGGTTACCTGAAGATCGCCCCGGAGCACACCGAGGAAGGTCCGCTCAACCAGATGATGAAACCGGGCATTGGCAGCTATGACAAGTTCAAGCGCATGTTCGAGAAGTACACCAAGGAAGCAGGCAAAGAGCAGTACCTGATCCCGTACTTCATCGCCGCGCACCCGGGCACCACCGACGAAGACATGATGAACCTGGCGCTGTGGCTCAAGGGCAACGGCTTCCGTGCCGACCAGGTGCAGGCGTTCTATCCGTCGCCGATGGCCACCGCAACCGCGATGTACCACTCGGGCAAGAACCCGCTGCGCAAGGTCACCTACAAAAGCGACGGCGTGACCATCGTCAAGAGCGAAGAGCAGCGCCGCCTGCACAAGGCGTTCTTGCGTTATCACGACCCGAAAGGCTGGCCGATGCTGCGCGAAGCGCTGATCCGCATGGGCCGTGGTGATCTGATCGGTCCGGGCAAGGATCAGTTGATTCCGCTGCATCAACCGGCTACCGACAGCTATCAGAGCGCCCGTCGCAAGAACTCGACGCCGGCCGGCAGCCACAAGGTCGCGAAAGAGAAGACCACCAAGATTCTCACCCAGCACAACGGCCTGCCGCCGCGTGCCAGCGACGGTGGCAATCCTTGGGACAAGCGTGAACAGGCCAAGGCTGCGGCATTCGCCCGCAACCAGCAGGCGGCCAAGGAGCGCAAGGAAGCGGCCAAGGGCAAGGGGCCGAAACCGGCTCGCAAGCCCGTCGTACCGCGCTAAATCGCTTTTTGTTTCAACAGAACGCCAACCTTCGGGTTGGCGTTTTGCATTTCAGGTTTCAGGAAATGCGCTGAATCGACTGGCCCCTTCGCGAGCAAGCCCGCTCCCACAGTTGGAATGCGGTCTCCTGTGGGAGCGGGCTTGCTCGCGAAGGCGTCATCTCAGGCGCCGCATCTACCACCGCCGCCACATTTAGGCGCAACTTCCTCAAACCATTTCCCCGCATCGCCCGATTTTGGTGCTGTACTGCCCTGAGCATTCCGGGAAAGCGCCCAAGCCTCTGCATGGCATAAGTCTTGCGCGCTTTCGAATACGCTTAGGCTCGCAGGAGGCACGCCGTGTCGATTCATGTCGCATTGCATCACGTCACGCATTACCGCTACGACCGCGCTGTCGAACTCGGCCCGCAGATCGTACGCCTGCGTCCGGCCGCCCACAGCCGCACGCGGATTCTTTCGTATGCGCTGAAGGTCTCGCCCGAGCAGCATTTCATCAACTGGCAGCAAGACCCGCAGGGCAACTACCTCGCGCGTCTAGTGTTCCCCGAGAAAACCGACGAGTTGCGCATCGAAGTCGATCTGCTGGCCGAGATGGCGGTGTTCAACCCGTTCGACTTCTTCCTCGAACCCTACGCCGAGAAAATCCCCTTCACTTACACGGCCGATGAGCGCAAAGAGCTGGCGCCGTACCTCGAAACCTTGCCGCTGACCCCGGCATTCAAAGCCTATCTGGACGGGATCGACCGTACGCCGCTGCCCGCCGTGGATTTCCTGGTGATGCTCAACCAGCGCCTCAGCGAAGACATTCGCTACCTGATTCGCATGGAACCGGGTGTGCAAACCCCTGAACACACCCTCGAGCATGCCTCCGGCTCCTGCCGCGACTCGGCGTGGCTGCTGGTGCAACTGCTGCGCAACCTCGGGCTGGCCGCGCGGTTCGTTTCCGGTTACCTGATTCAACTGACCGCCGACGTGAAGAGTCTCGACGGCCCGTCCGGCACCGAAGTGGACTTCACCGACCTGCACGCCTGGTGCGAGGTGTACTTGCCGGGCGCCGGCTGGATCGGCCTGGATGCTACGTCCGGATTGTTCGCCGGCGAAGGGCATATCCCGCTGGCCTGCAGCCCCGATCCATCCTCAGCCGCGCCGATCAGTGGTCTGGTCGAGCCGTGCGAATGCCAGTTCAGCCACGAAATGTCGGTGGAGCGGATCTGGGAAGCGCCACGGGTCACCAAACCCTATACCGATGAGCAGTGGCTGGCGATTCAGGCGCTGGGCCGGCAGATCGATGCCGACTTGCTGGAAGGCGATGTGCGCCTGACCATGGGCGGCGAGCCGACCTTCGTCTCCATCGACGACCCCGATGGCGCCGAGTGGAACACCGCCGCGCTGGGCCCGGACAAGCGCCGCCTCTCCGCCGAACTGTTCCAGCGCATGCGCCAGCACTATGCGCCGAGAGGTCTGGTGCATTTCGGTCAGGGCAAGTGGTACCCGGGCGAGCAATTGCCGCGCTGGTCGCTCAACTGCTATTGGCGCCGCGATGGCGTGCCGATCTGGCACAACAGCGCGCTGATCGCCGATGAGCAGCAGGACTACGGCGCCGATGGCGAACTGGCGGGACGCTTTCTCGCGAGTGTTGCCGAACGCCTGAAACTGCCTGCTCGTTTCGTGTTTCCAGCCTACGAAGACAATTTTTATTACCTCTGGCGTGAGGGCGCATTGCCGAGCAACGTCAGCGCTGAAGACTCGCGTCTTGAAGAACCGCTGGAGCGTGCGCGTCTGCGCAAGGTTTTCGCGCAGGGCCTGGATAAAGTGATCGGCCAGGTGCTGCCGCTGGCCCGCACCGCCAAGGGTGATCAATGGCAGAGCGGGCGCTGGTATCTGCGCGACGAGCATTGCCGACTGGTGCCGGGGGATTCGCCGTTGGGTTATCGCTTGCCACTCGGCTCGCAGCCGTGGGTGAAGGCCGCCGAGTATCCGTTCATTCATCCCAACGATCCGAATCAGGACTTTCCCGAGCTGCCGGACACCGCGCAGCTCAACAGTCATGCCGAACCCGCCGCAGCCGCCGAACGTGCGCCGAAAATCGACGAGTCCGCCGACTGGCTGACCCGCACCGCCTTCTGCGCCGAGGCCCGCGAAGGGCGTCTGTATCTGTTCATGCCGCCGCTGGAGCGGGTCGAGGACTATCTGGAACTGGTAGCGGCCATCGAAGCCACCGCCGAAGAGCTGCATTGCCCGGTGCTGCTGGAAGGTTACGAGCCGCCGAGCGATCCGCGCCTGAGCAACTTCCGCATCACCCCGGACCCGGGCGTGATCGAGGTCAACGTGCAGCCGTCCGCGACTTGGGACGAACTGGTCGAACGCACCGAGTTTCTCTATGAACAGGCGCGGCAAACCCGCCTGACCACCGAAAAATTCATGATCGACGGGCGCCACACCGGCACCGGCGGCGGCAACCATTTCGTCCTCGGTGGCGCGACCCCGGCGGACTCACCGTTCCTGCGTCGCCCGGATCTGCTACGCAGCCTGATCAGCTACTGGCACAACCATCCGTCACTGTCCTACCTGTTTTCCGGCTTGTTCATCGGCCCGACCTCGCAGGCGCCACGGGTCGATGAAGCGCGCAACGACGCCCTGTACGAACTGGAAATCGCCTTCGCGCAGATGCCTGAACCGGGCGAAGCGTGCGCGCCGTGGCTGGTGGATCGCCTGCTGCGCAATTTGCTGATCGACGTCACCGGCAACACTCACCGCGCCGAGTTCTGCATCGACAAACTGTATTCGCCGGATGGCGCTACCGGGCGTCTGGGCCTGCTGGAGCTGCGCGCCTTCGAAATGCCGCCGCATGCGCGGATGAGCCTGGCTCAGCAGTTGTTGCTGCGGGCGCTGGTTGCGCGGTTCTGGCGCGAGCCATATGCGCCGCCGAAACTGGCGCGCTGGGGCACCGAGCTGCACGACCGCTTCATGCTGCCGCACTTTATCGAGCAGGATTTCGCCGACGTCATCGTCGAACTGAACAACGCCGGTTATCCGTTGCGCGCCGAATGGTTTGCCGCGCATCTGGAGTTCCGTTTTCCCAAGGTCGGCGATTACGCGGTCAGCGGCATCGAGATGGAGCTGCGCCAGGCGCTGGAACCTTGGCATGTGCTGGGCGAGGAGGGTACGGCGGGCGGCACGGTGCGTTATGTCGATTCGTCGCTGGAGCGTTTGCAGATCAAGCTCAGCGGCTTGCCGCCGCAGCGCTATCTGCTGACCTGCAACGGCATTCCGCTGCCGCTGCAACCGACCGGGCGCATCGGTGAGTTCGTCGCCGGCGTGCGCTTTCGGGCCTGGCAACCGGCCAACTGCCTGCAACCGACCATCCCGGTGCACGCGCCGCTGGTGTTCGACCTGCTCGACACCTGGATGCAGCGTTCACTGGGCGGTTGCCAGTACCACGTGGCGCACCCGGGCGGGCGCAATTACGAGACGTTACCGGTCAATGCCAACGAAGCGGAGAGCCGGCGCATGGCGCGGTTTTTCCGCATCGGACACACGCCGGGGAAACTTCCGATACCGAACCTGACAATCTCCGACGAGTTGCCGATGACGCTCGATTTGCGACGTTTCTAAGTCCTGCACGACATGCGGATTTTTCGTATATCCGCACGTCATGTGCCTGCGTTAGTCTGACCGTTCCCTGCTGTCTGCCGAGCTTTCCATGCCTGACCTGCTAGACCGCTACCCGCTGACCGCGGGCACTTATCACGAACTGCTGAATGACAGCGGGGAAGTGCGCCCGCATTGGCGGCGGCTGTTCGATCAATTGCAGCGCAGCACCCCGGGGCAACTGGTGCAGCGGCAGGCGTTGCTGGCCCGGCAGATTCAGGAAAACGGCGTGACCTACAACGTCTATGCCGATCCCAAGGGCGCTGACCGCCCGTGGGAGCTGGACCTGCTGCCGCACGTGATCGCTGCTGATGAGTGGCAGCAACTGTCGGCGGGGATTGCCCAGCGAGCACGCTTGCTCAATGCGGTACTGGCCGATCTGTATGGGCCACAGCGGCTGATCAGCGAAGGGTTGTTACCGGCGGAGCTGGTGTTCGGCCACAACAATTTTCTCTGGCCCTGTCAGGGCATCGCGCCACCGGAAGATGCCTTTCTGCATCTGTACGCCGTGGACCTGGCGCGCACGCCGGACGGGCGCTGGTGGGTCACGGCGGATCGTACTCAGGCGCCGTCGGGCGCGGGGTATGCGCTGGAAAATCGCACCATCGTTTCGCGGGCGTTTCCCGAGTTGTACCGCGATCTGAAAGTGCAGCACCTGGCCGGCTTCTTCCGCACCCTGCAGGAAACCCTCGCGCGTCAGGCGCCGTGTGCCGATGACGCGCCGCTGGTGGTGTTGCTCACGCCAGGGCGCTTCAACGAAAGTTACTTCGAACACCTTTATCTGGCACGCCAGCTCGGTTATCCGCTGGTGGAGGGCGGCGACCTCACCGTGCGCGATGCCACGGTGTACCTGAAAACCCTCAGCGGTCTGCGCCGGGTGCACGCAATCATGCGCCGGCTCGACGATGACTTCTGCGACCCGCTGGAGCTGCGCACCGACTCGGCACTCGGGGTGCCTGGCTTGCTGGAAGCGGTGCGTCAGGGCCGGGTGCTGGTGGCCAATGCGTTGGGCAGCGGCGTGCTGGAGTCGCCGGGATTGCTTGGATTTCTGCCGAAGATCAATCAGTACCTGTTCGGCGAAGAACTGCTGTTGCCGTCCATCGCTACATGGTGGTGCGGCGAGGCGCCGGTGCTGGCGCAGGCGTTGGAAAAGCTTCCCGAGCTGCTGATCAAACCGGCATTCCCCTCGCAAAGCTTCGCCCCGGTATTCGGCCGCGATCTGAGCGAACAACAGCGCCAGGCACTCGCCGAGCGGATGCAGGCGCGGCCATACGCGTATGTCGCGCAAGAGTTGGCGCAGCTGTCCCAGGCGCCGATCTGGCAGGCCGAAGACGGCCAACTGCAACCGCGAGCGATCGGCATGCGCGTGTACGCGGTGGCCAGTGGTGACGGCTATCGCGTATTGCCCGGTGGGCTGACCCGGGTCGCCGCCGAGGCCGATGCCGAAGTGGTGTCGATGCAGCGCGGTGGCGCGAGCAAGGACACCTGGGTGTTGGGCGAGCGTGCGCCCAGCGGCGAACAGTGGAAAACCCAGCGCAACGTCGGCGTACACGATCTGGTGCGCCGCGACCCTTACCTGCCCTCGCGGGTGGTGGAGAACCTGTTCTGGTTCGGTCGTTACTGCGAGCGTTGTGACGACAGTGCGCGACTGCTGCGGATCATGCTCGCGCGGTATGTCGATGGCGATGATCCGCAAGCCTTGCAGGCCGCAGTGGAGTTGGGCGAGCGTCTGATGTTGCTGCCGGAGGAGGGTGAGTTGCCGGAGCGGTTGCTGGCGGCGCTGCTCGGCGAGGACTGGTCGTTCAGTCTGCGCTCCAACCTGCAGCGCCTGCAGTGGGCGGCCTCGCAGGTGCGCGGCAAGCTTTCACGGGAAAACTGGCAGGCGTTGGTCGAGTTGCAGCGCGAGGCAATGGAGCTGGACACCGAAGAGCCGGATTTCGGTGAGTTGCTGGATTTCCTCAACCGGCTGGTGATGTCGCTGGCGGCGCTCTCGGGATTCGCGCTCGACGACATGACCCGCGACGAAGGCTGGCGCTTTCTGATGATCGGCCGGCGCATCGAGCGTTTGCAGTTTCTCAGCAGCAGTCTGGCGGCGTTTCTGCGCGGCGCCGGGGCGTTCGATCAGGCGGGGCTGGAATGGCTGCTGGAGCTGGGCAACAGCAGCATCACCTACCGTTCGCGGTATCTGGCGGTGGCGCAGTTGATTCCGGTGCTCGACCTGTTGCTGCTGGATGAGCAGAACCCGCACGCCGTGTTGTTCCAGTTGAAACTGGTGACCCGCACGCTCAAGCGATTGAATGACGATTTCGGTGTGCCTCGCGAGGCCGGATTGCCGCAATTGGTCGAGCGTCTGGCGCGGTTCGATCTGGGCTGTCTGGAGAACCCGCTGTTCGGGGAAAACAGCGTGCGTGCCGCGCTCGGTGGTCTGGCGGATCTGCTGCAAGAGATTGCCGAGGCCAGCGGTCAGGTGTCCGATCGTCTGGCGCTGCGCCACTTTGCCCATGTCGATGATGTCAGCCAGCGCACGGTGTCCGTCTGATGAGCGCGCACTACCAGATCTTCCACGACACCTGTTACCACTACGACAGCCCGGTGTCGCTGGCGCAGCAACTCGCGCACCTGTGGCCGCGTGAGTGCACGTGGCAACGCTGCACCGAGCAGCAATTGCTGATCAGCCCGGACCCGACCACGCGGCGGGATGAACTGGATGTGTTCGGCAATCCGCTGACCCGACTGGCCTTCGAGCGCCCGCATGACGAGTTGCAGGTCAACGCCCGGCTCACGGTTGAGGTGCTGGCGCGGCCACTGGCGGATTTCAGTCTGTCCCCGGCGTGGGAGCAGACGCGCAACGCGCTGACCTACAGCAGTCAGCCGTTGTCCGCCGAAATGCTGGAGGCTTGTCGCTATCGGTTTCAATCACCCTACGTGCATTTGAAACGCAGCTTCGTCGAGTTTTCCGAAAGCTGTTTTCCTCCAGGCAGGCCCTTGTTGCTGGGCGTGCAGGCCTTGATGCAGAAAATTTTCAGCGAATTCACCTTCGATGCCGAGGCCACGCAAGTGGCGACGCCGCTGGTCGAGGTGCTCGAGCGCCGGCGTGGCGTGTGTCAGGACTTCGCGCATCTGATGCTCGCTTGCGTGCGCTCGCGAGGACTGGCAGCGCGCTACATCAGTGGCTATCTGCTGACCCAGCCGCCACCGGGGCAGCCACGGCTGATCGGCGCCGATGCGTCGCATGCCTGGGTGTCGGTGTTCTGTCCGGTATTGGGCTGGGTGGATTTCGATCCGACCAACAACGTGCAGCCGGCGCTGGAGCACATCACCCTGGCCTGGGGCCGGGATTTTTCCGATGTGTCGCCGTTGCGGGGGGTGATTCTGGGGGGCGGTTCGCATGATCCGGAAGTGCGGGTCACGGTGATGCCATTGGAATAACACAGCAACCCATGTGGGAGCGGGCTTGCTCGCGAAGGCGGTGTGTCAGTTACATCAATGTTAAAGGTGAAGACGCCTTCGCGAGCAAGCCCGCTCCCACAGGAAGCCGTATCGTGTTCGGAAAACGGGGAGGGTGTGGGGGCCAGCGGCTGAACCGCCAGCCCCGTCACAAATCCGCAGGGTCTGACTCGATCATCAAACCCGGTGGGGCTCAGGCGTCAGGCGCCTGGTCTTTCGGTGCATCAACATCAACATCGTCATCAGTCGCCACTTCACCGTCAGGGTTTAGTGCCGCTTCTTCAGCCTGCTGTTTCTTGCGCTGAAGCTTTTCCTCTTTCTTCTTTTCCTTTTCCAGGTCTCGTTGACGTTTGGCGAAGGAGTAATTGGGTTTGGCCATGGGCGATCCTCTGGGGTCGAAGGTGAGGTTGAGCGGCGCGTATTCTGCCCTGTATCGGTGCCCGGCGGTTAGCCGGGTTTTTGGTCGACCCACTTGGGCGTGACGGTCGGCTTCCAGTTATCCAGGGCGTCGAGCAGCGATTGTGCTGATTCGCTCACTTGCAGCATGTCACGGTGTGGGGCGCGAACGAAGCCTTCGCCGACGATATGGTCAAGAAAAGCGGTGAGTTTGCTGTAAAAACCGTTCACCTCAAGCAGCCCCAGCGGTTTGCCGTGGTAGCCGAGCTGGCCCCAGGTCCAGACTTCGAACAGCTCTTCCAGCGTGCCGAGACCGCCGGGTAACGCGATGAACGCATCGCTCAGTTCAGCCATGCGGGCCTTGCGCGCGTGCATGCCATCGACGACTTCGAGACGGGTCAGGCTTTTGTGGCCGATCTCCTTGTCCATCAGACTTTGCGGAATGATCCCGATCACTTCGCCGCCAGCGGCCAGTGCGGCGTCCGCCACCAGGCCCATCAGGCCCACGGCACCGCCACCGTAAACCAGCGTCAGTTGGCGCTCGGCGAGTGCCCGGCCAAGGGCTTGGGCGGCTTCGGTGTAAGCCGGATCAGTGCCGGCGTTGGCACCGCAAAATACACAAACGGATTTGAGAGACATGCCTTCCTCCTGGGTCAATCCGTCACAGGGTAATGGCTGGCACGCCTTGATCCAAGGACTAAGCTTCGCGTTCTGGCGATTCAAAGGTACCGCTGGCGCCACAGGCGTAGGCGGCGAGCAAACTGCACAACAGACCGTTAAAGAACATGATCGGTACTCCGTTTCAGTAGATGCGCCGATCATAGGCCCGGCCCGGGATTATCGCCGGTAGATTGTTTCGATGAGTGTCATAGCCTGAAAGTTGTATACAATTTTTGACTCAAGTCATAGGAACTTGCGAAGATTTCAGGCAGTCTTTCCACCATTAGTGTTTTTGTTAACCCTGCCTTGGAGATTCACCATGTTTTCCAAAGTTGTTGCGGTATCCCTGCTGGCGCTGGCCAGCAGCCAATTGATGGCTGCCGAGTGCAAAACCACCGTTGATTCCACCGACCAGATGTCCTTCAACACCAAGGAGATCGTGATCGACAAGAGCTGCAAGACCTTCACCGTCGAACTGACCCACTCCGGCAGCCTGCCGAAGAACGTCATGGGCCATAACCTGGTGGTCAGCAAAACCGCTGACATGCAGCCGATCGCCACCGACGGCCTGGCCGCTGGCATCGACAAGAACTACCTGAAAGACGGTGACGAGCGCGTTATTGCCCACACCAAGATCATCGGTGCCGGCGAGAAAGACACGCTGACCATTGATGTATCGAAGCTGACCGCTGGTACTGACTACGGCTTCTTCTGCTCCTTCCCGGGCCACATCTCGATGATGAAAGGCACCATTGCTGTGAAGTAAGCAGGCTCACCGCGTTATCGTTCTTCGCGAGCAAGCCCGCTCCCACAGGGTTTGTGTCGGTCACACATTTTGTGAACAACCGGGACACTGTGGGAGCGGGCTTGCTCGCGAAGAGGCCATCAGCATCGACAGGTGAACTGGCCAAAGAAAAGCCCGCTGAGGATCGCTCCTCAGCGGGCTTTTTCATTCGGTCGCCGATCAAGGCGCGAACGGCATGACCCGCTTGTGATGGGTCTTGTTGTAGGTGCTGACGATGATGTCGAACGCTTCCTGACGCACCGGCTCGCCGTGCAGGAAGGCGTCGATCTCGGCGTAGGTCACGCCGTGGGAGGCTTCGTCCGGTTTGCCCGGCGACAGGTCTTCCAGATCCGCGGTCGGCACTTTTTCCACCAGCGATTCCGGTGCGCCGAAGCTGCGGGCAATCGCCCGGACCTGGTTTTTCACCAGGCCGCTGAGCGGGGCCAGGTCGCAGGCGCCGTCACCGAACTTGGTGAAGAAGCCCATCACCGCTTCCGCCGCGTGGTCGGTGCCGATCACCAGACCGTGCGCGGCGCCGGCGATGGTGTACTGGGCGACCATGCGCATCCGCGCCTTGGTGTTGCCGAGCACAAAATCCACCGACACCGCATGTTTGCCTTCGAACGCCGCCACTTCCTTGGCCAGGGATTTGACCGCCGGGCCGATGTTCACCGTGTGGCGTTCGTCCGGAGCGATGAAGTCCACCGACGCCTGGGCGTCGTGCTCGTCGAACTGGGTTTCGTACGGCAGGCGCACGGCAATGAACTTGTAGGCGTCGTCGCCGGTGCGCTCGCGCAGTTCACGCATGGCGCGCTGGGCCAGCAGGCCGGCGGTCAGCGAGTCGACGCCGCCGCTGATGCCCAACACCAGGGTCTTGAGGCCGGAATTGACCAGGCAATCCTGGATAAAGGTGATGCGCCGGGCGACTTCCGCTTCGAGGGCCTGATGCCCGGCGAATGGCGGTTGCACCTTGAGCTGTTCAGCAATCTCACGCTGTACGGCTTGCATGAATTCACTCCTTGCTAGATAGACTGGAATCGGCAGGAACCTGGAACACATGTCGCAAATAGGCGACGAAATTCGGGTCTTTGCAGTGGGTCTTGCCGGGCTCGTCGGAGATCTTCGCCACCGGCTGGCCGTTGCAGGCGGTCATTTTAAGCACGATGCTCATCGGTTCGACACCCGGAATGTCACAGGTCAGGTTGGTGCCGATGCCAAAGCTGACGTTGATCCGCCCGTGCAGCGCGCGGAAGATCTCCAGCGACTTGGGCAGGGTCAGGCTGTCGGAGAACACCAGGGTCTTGCTCATCGGGTCGATGCCGAGCTTGTGGTAGTGGGCGATGCACTTTTCACCCCACTGCACCGGATCCCCGGAATCGTGGCGCAGACCGTCGAAGAGCTTGGCGAAGAACAGGTCGAAATCGCCGAGGAAGGCGTCGGTGGTGATGCAATCGGTGAGAGCAATCCCCAGCAGGCCACGGTATTCGCGCACCCAGCAGTCGAGGGCGGCGATCTGGCTGTCGATCAAGCGTGGGCCGAGTTGTTGGTGGGCCATGATCCATTCATGGGCCATGGTGCCCAGCGGTTTCATGTCCAGCTCGCGAGACAGGTGAACGTTGCTGGTGCCGACAAAGCGCCCGGGGAAATCGTGCTTGAGCACGTTGACCACTTCTTCCTGCACGCGATACGAAAAGCGTCGGCGGGTGCCGAAGTCGGCGACCTGCAATTGCGCCAGTTCGTCGGCCGAGGCGTTGGCGCTCAGCCAGTCGAACTTGCGATACAGCTGTTCGCGCGCCTGTACCAGTTCGATTTCCCGGTAGCGATAGCGGTTGCGCACTTCGCTGACGATCGCCAGCAGCGGTACTTCGTAGAGAATCACGTGCAGCCACGGACCGCGCAGACGGATGAACAGTTCGCCGTTCTCGATTCCGGTGTGCAGGTAGCGCAGGTTGAAGCGGAACAGGCCGAGAAAGCGCAGGAAATCCGGCTTGAGGAAGGTGATGCGCTCGAGAAAACTCAACTGGTCGGCGCTCAGGCTCAGTTCGGCCAGACGCTCGATCTGGTAACGAATCTCGGCCAGATACGGCCGCAGATCCTCACTGTTACGGCAACGAAACTCCCATTCGACTTCGACGTTGGGGTAGTTGTGCAGCACCGCCTGCATCATCGTCAGTTTGTAGAAGTCGGTGTCGAGCAGGTTCTGCACGATGCGATCGGCAAACACACTCTCGCTCATAAACGGGGTCTCCAGGTACACCGCGCGGATGCGCGGGATCAATCAATGACGCTAGTGGCGCATATCAGCGGTGGGGATTGCCAGCATTTTTTAAGAGCGTCGAGATCACCTGTGGGAGCGGGCTTGCTCGCGAATGCGGTGGGTCAGTCAATTCAAATGTGACTGATGCACCGCATTCGCGAGCAAGCCCGCTCCCACAGGGTTGTTGAAAACTCTATATCGGCGTCAGGTCCGGGCTATCAATCTGCTCCAGCATCCACTTCACAAAATCCCGCACCTTCGGCACTTCCGCCGCGTGCTCCGGGTAGGCCAGGTAATAGGCGTCGGAACTGGGCATTGCATGCTGCCATGGAATGACCAGTTTGCCGTCGGCCAATTCCTCTTCCACCAGAAACCGTGGCAGCAGCGCCACACCGCAGCCGACCTGGGCGGCGCGGATGCACATATAAAAGGTTTCGAAACGCGGGCCGTGGTAGCTGTGTTCGGTGTGGTAACCCTGACTGTCGAACCAGTCATGCCAGGCCTGTGGGCGCGAGGCATTTTGCAGCAGCACCAGATCGGTCAGTTGCGTCGGGTCGGTGAAGGGCTGATCCGGCAGGCTGCCGGGCGCACAGACCGGTACCAGCTCTTCGCCGAACAGCTTCAGGCATTCGGTGCCGGGCCGTGAGCCTTGGCCGAAATAGAACGCCAGATCGCTGCGCCCCTGTAGCAAATCGTCGGCCTCCTGCTCGTTGCACAAGTCGAGATGGATCGACGGATGGCGCAGACGCCAGCCCTTCAGACGCGGTACCAGCCAGCGCGCGCCGAAGGTCGAGGGTGTAGAGACGCGCAGGACTTCGGTCTCGCCGCCGTAGGAGCGCAGGTAGTGCGTGGACATTTCCACCTGGGTGAGGATTTTTCGGACTTCCACCAGGTACAAATCCCCGGCCGGGGTCATCTGCAAGCGACGACGCACCCGACGGAACAACAAGTGCTGCAACAATTCCTCAAGCTGCGCCACTTGCTTGCTGACAGCGCTCTGGGTCAGGTTCAGCTCTTCGGCGGCCCGGGTGAAGCTCAGGTGCCGGGTCACGGCCTCGAAGCACTGCAACGCGGTGATCGATGGCAGGTGGCGTTTATTCAGCATGGGTGATCCCTTTTTCTTGTCTTTCTGTGCGCAGCATGAATAAACGGAATGATATCTCGCGTAAAGGTCGTTTGTTGCCTTGCCCTCGGGAAGCTACAACTAAAGGCCTGCCCGGTCGCGAAAATGCGTCCGCACACATTCTGTTTTTCGCTTGAGGAGTGACCCATGGTTGCCGCATTGCTTGATCGTCTTGGTGTGAACCCGGCCCTGTATCAGAACGGCAAAGTGCCGGTGCATTCGCCCATCGACGGCAGCCGCATCGCCGCCGTGAACTGGGAAGGCCCGGCCGAAGTCGAGCAGCACATCAGTCGCGCAGATCATGCTTTCGAGCTGTGGCGCAAGGTGCCGGCCCCGCGTCGCGGCGAACTGGTGCGTCAGTTCGGCGAAGTGCTGCGTGAGTACAAGGCTGACCTTGGCGAACTGGTGTCGTGGGAAGCGGGCAAGATCACTCAGGAAGGCCTCGGTGAAGTGCAGGAGATGATCGACATCTGCGACTTCGCCGTCGGCCTGTCGCGTCAGCTGTACGGTTTGACCATCGCCTCCGAGCGCCCGGGCCACCACATGCGTGAAACCTGGCATCCGCTGGGCGTGGTCGGCGTGATCAGCGCGTTCAACTTCCCCGTCGCGGTGTGGGCGTGGAACACCACGTTGGCGCTGGTCTGCGGTAACCCGGTGGTGTGGAAGCCGTCGGAGAAAACCCCGCTGACCGCACTGGCCTGCCAGGCACTGTTCGATCGCGTGGTGAAGAATTTCACCGATGCGCCGGCGCACCTGTGCCAGGTGATCATCGGTGGCCGTGATGCCGGCGAAGCGCTGGTGGATGACCCGCGTGTCGCGCTGGTCAGCGCCACCGGCAGCACCCGCATGGGCCGCGAAGTGGCGCCGAAAGTCGCCGCACGTTTTGCTCGCAGCATTCTCGAACTGGGCGGCAACAATGCGATGATCCTCGGCCCGAGCGCCGATCTGGACATGGCCGTGCGCGCCATTCTGTTCAGTGCGGTCGGCACCGCCGGGCAGCGTTGCACCACCCTGCGGCGGCTGATTGCTCATGAATCGGTGAAGGAAGAAATCGTCACCCGCCTCAAAGCCGCGTACGCCAAAGTGCGCATTGGCCATCCGCTGGAAGGCAATCTGGTCGGCCCGCTGATCGACAAACACAGCTTCGAAAACATGCAGGACGCGCTGGAGCAGGCGCTGAGCGAGGGCGGCCGGGTGTTCGGCGGCAAGCGTCAGCTCGAAGATCAGTTCCCCAACGCCTACTACGTGTCGCCGGCCATTGTCGAAATGCCAGAGCAGAGCGACGTGGTCTGCAGCGAAACCTTTGCCCCGATCCTCTACGTGGTCGGCTACAGCGACTTCCAGGAAGCACTGCGCTTGAACAATGCGGTGCCGCAGGGCCTGTCGTCGTGCATCTTCACTACCGACGTGCGCGAGGCCGAGCAATTCATGTCGGCGGTCGGCAGCGACTGCGGCATCGCCAACGTCAACATCGGCCCGAGCGGCGCGGAAATCGGCGGTGCGTTTGGTGGCGAGAAGGAGACCGGTGGCGGTCGTGAGTCGGGCTCCGACGCCTGGCGCGCCTACATGCGCCGCCAGACCAACACCGTGAACTACTCGCTGGAGTTGCCGCTGGCGCAGGGCATTACCTTCGACTGAGTTTGGAATGAAGCAGATCCTGGGAGCGGGCTTTTGTGGTGAGGGGATTTATCCCCGATGGGCTGCGCAGCGGCCCCAAAACATGCAATCGCGGAGTTTCAGATACACCGCATGCACTGGTTTTACGGTTGCTATGCAACCGATCGGGGATAAATCCCCTCGCCACAGGGCTTTATCCCACAGGATCAGCAGTGTGTTTGGCAGGTTTCTGTTGGAGTCTGGCAATGCCGTTACGCGAAGAATGTCTGTGGGAAAAACTCACGCCGCAGCGCCCGGATAACACCGCGCTCAAGAGTGAGGTCAAAGTCGATGTCTGCGTGATCGGCGCCGGGTTTACCGGGTTGTCGGCGGCGCTGCATCTGTTGGAAAAAGGCAAAAGCGTCTGCGTGCTCGAAGCGCATCGTGCCGGGCATGGCGGCTCCGGACGTAATGTCGGGCTGGTCAACGCCGGCATGTGGATCCCGCCGGACGAGATCGAAGCCGGGTTCGGCGAAGCGGTCGGCAGTCAGCTCAACCGCATGCTCGGGGCGGCGCCGGCGCTGGTGTTCAGCCTTGTGGATAAATACAACATCGATTGCCAGTTGCGCCGCGAAGGCACCCTGCACATGGCGCACAACGCCAAGGGCGAGGCGGATCTGCGCAGTCGCGAGCAACAATGGAAGCGTCGCGGGGCGCCGGTCGAGTTGCTCACCGGCAAGGCCTGCGAGCAAGCCACCGGCACCCATAAGATTGCCGCCGCACTGCTCGATCGCCGCGCCGGTACGCTCAATCCGATGGCCTATGTCACCGGCTTGGCCAACGCGGTGAAGGGCTTGGGCGGGCAGATGTTCGATCACTCGCCAGTGACCCGTCTCGAACGCGTGGGCCAGCTATGGTCGGTGCAGACCGAGCTAGGTTCGGTACTCGCCGAGCAAGTGGTGATCGCCTCCAACGCCTACACCGAGGGCGACTGGACCGAACTCAAGCGCAACTTCTTCCCCGGTTACTACTATCAGGTCGCTTCGGTGCCGCTGACCGAAGACGCCGCCCATGACATCCTCCCCGGCGGGCAGGGCTCGTGGGACACGCGCCAAGTGCTGAGCAGCATCCGTCGTGACAAGGACGGCCGGTTGTTGCTCGGAAGTCTGGGCAACGGCAATCAGAAGCCGACGTGGTTCCTCAAGGCCTGGGCCGACCGGGTGCAGCAACACTACTTCCCCAACCTGAAACCGGTGGAATGGGAATGCACCTGGACCGGGCGCATCGCCTTCACCCCCGATCACCTGATGCGCCTGTTCGAACCGGCGCCGGGACTGGTGGCCGTCACCGGTTACAACGGTCGTGGCGTGACCACCGGCACTGTGGTCGGCAAAGCCTTCGCCGACTACCTGTGTGACGGAAATCCTCAAGCCCTGCCGATCCCCTTCGCACCGATGCAGCCCCTGGCCGGCGTCGGCCTGCGCAGTTGCCTGTACGAGGCCGGCTTCTCGCTGTATCACGCGGGCCAGTGCCTGCGCATCGTCATTTGAGTGTTGAAATATGTTGCCGGAAGCGGCGCTTTTCGGCGTAGCGACTAGCCTCTAATGGTGCGGGTTGTAGCAGTCCCGCACCAGCAGTGTGCAGTTCGGTGACGCGAGCTGTTACAGGCTGGTTGCACGTCGTTTGGTGCCGCGGTTGCAATGATGGCGCAAGCGGGTTGCGCCTCAGATTTAAAAAGGTTTCACCTTCCGCGGTTTAGACGGTTGCACGCCCAATGAAAATGGGAACGAAACAGTCGAAATAACAAGAAAGCAGCGACTTTTTGAAGAATAAAAAACCGATGGCACGGCGCTTGCTCAGAGCATTCAGTGAAGTGAAGTCGCAGTGCCAACTAAAAAAAACCTTGGAGCACCACCTCATGTCCCAGACGTTTTACAAGAAAGGCTTTCTGGCCCTCGCAGTAGCTACTGCGTTGGGTGTTTCTGCGTTTGCTCAAGCTGATGTGAAAATCGGTGTAGCGGGTCCGATGACTGGCGCCAACGCGGCATTTGGCGAGCAGTACATGAAGGGTGCACAGGCAGCGGCGGACGCAGTCAACGCGGCAGGCGGCGTCAACGGCGAGAAAATCGTACTGGTCAAGGGCGATGACGCCTGCGAACCGAAACAGGCAGTGACAGTCGCCAAGGATCTGGTCAACCAGAAGGTAGCCGGCGTGGTCGGTCACTTCTGCTCCTCTTCCACCATCCCCGCCTCGGAAATCTACGACGAAGCCGGCGTTATCGCGATCACCCCGGGTTCCACCAACCCGCAAGTGACCGAGCGCGGCCTGAGCGCCATGTTCCGTATGTGCGGGCGTGACGACCAGCAAGGCATCGTCGCGGGCGACTACATCGTCGACGTGCTCAAGGGCAAGAAAGTCGCCGTGCTGCACGACAAGGACACCTACGGTCAGGGCCTGGCCGATGCGACCAAGGCTCAACTGGAAAAACGTGGCGTGAAGCCGGTGCTGTATGAAGGCCTGACCCGCGGCGAGAAAGACTTCAGCGCCGTGGTCACCAAGATTCGTGCAGCCGGTGCCGACGTGGTCTACTTCGGCGGCCTGCACCCGGAAGCCGGCCCGCTGGTCAAGCAACTGCGTACCGAAGGCCTGAAAGACGTCAAGTTCATGTCTGACGACGGCATCGTCACCGACGAACTGGTGACCACCGCCGGTGGCCCGCAATACGTTGACGGCGTGCTGATGACCTTCGGCGCCGACCCTCGCCTGCTGCCAGACAGCAAGACGGTAGTGGACGCGTTCCGCAAGGCCGGCACCGAGCCTGAAGGCTACACCCTGTACGCGTACGCGTCGGTCCAGACCCTGGCTGCCGCCTTCAACGGCGCCAAGTCCAACAGTGGCGAAAAAGCCGCCGAGTGGCTCAAGGCCAACCCGGTGAAAACCGTCATGGGCGAGAAAGCCTGGGACAAGAAGGGCGACCTGAAAGTCTCTGACTACGTGGTTTACCAGTGGGACAAGGACGGCAAATACCATCAGCTGGAAAAACAGAAGTAAGGGCTGACGCGATCATCCGAACACCATGAACCCCTGTGGGAGCGGGCTTGCTCGCGAATGCGGGATGTCAGTCGCCATCAACGGTAGCTGATACACCGCTTTCGCGAGCAAGCCCGCTCCCACAGGAGGCGATGGTGTTCCGGGGGAACGTGTCTGCATTGCTCCGACGTAAATCTGTATTTTTCCTAGAAGAACCGCCCGCTCCGGTGGGCAGGTTCTCATTGCGTGAGATTGCGTTATGGATGGTATTTTCCTGCAGCAACTGGTCAACGGCCTGACCCTCGGGTCGGTCTATGGCCTGATCGCCATCGGCTACACAATGGTCTACGGCATCATCGGCATGATCAACTTCGCCCACGGCGAGGTTTACATGATTTCCGCGTACCTCGCGGCAATCAGTCTGGCTCTGCTGGCTTACTTCGGTATCGAATCCTTCCCGCTGTTGATGCTTGGCACGCTGGTTTTCACTATCGTCGTCACCGGCGTCTATGGCTGGGTAATCGAACGCGTCGCTTACAAACCTCTGCGCAACTCCACTCGACTGGCACCGCTGATCAGTGCCATCGGTATCTCGCTGATCCTGCAGAACTACGCCCAGATCAGCCAGGGCGCCCGTCAACAGGGTGTTCCGACGCTGCTCACCGGTGCCTGGCGCATCGACGTCGGCAGCGGTTTCGTCCAACTGACCTACACCAAGATCTTCATTCTGGTCGCCGCATTTGTCGGCATGGGCCTGCTGACCTACGTGATCAAGTACACCAAGCTCGGCCGCATGTGCCGCGCCACCCAGCAAGACCGCAAGATGGCTTCGATCCTCGGGATCAACACCGACCGGGTGATTTCCTACGTGTTCATCATCGGTGCAGCGATGGCGGCGCTGGCCGGCGTGCTGATCACCATGAACTACGGCACGTTCGACTTCTACGCAGGCTTCGTCATCGGCATCAAGGCGTTCACCGCCGCCGTGCTTGGCGGGATCGGCTCACTGCCCGGCGCGATGCTCGGCGGGATCATTCTCGGCATCTCCGAGTCGCTGTTCTCGGGCCTGGTCAACTCCGACTACAAAGACGTGTTCAGCTTCTCGCTGCTCGTACTTGTTCTGGTCTTCCGGCCTCAGGGCCTGTTGGGCCGTCCTCTTGTGTCGAAGGTGTAAGCGATGTCTTCAACCACTCAAAAAAATATCGATATCAAAAAAAGCCTGGTTGAGGCGATTCTGGCCGGCCTGATTGCCCTGATCGTGTTCGGCCCGATTGTCGGCGTCGTGCTCGAAGGCTACAGCTTCAACCTCGAACCAACCCGCGTGGCGTGGCTTATCGGCATTGTCATGATCGGCCGCTTTGCCTTGAGTCTGTTTCTGCAGACGCCCAAGGGCCTGAAGATTCTCGACGGATTCGAGAGCACCGGCTCCGGTGTGCATGTGCTGCCTGCCGATCACAAATCACGCCTGCGCTGGATCATTCCACTGTTGATTGTGCTGGCGGTGATTGTGCCGTTTGTCTCCAACTCGTACCTGCTGGGCGTGGTCATCCTCGGGCTGATCTACGTGCTGTTGGGCCTGGGGCTGAACATCGTGGTCGGTCTGGCCGGCCTGCTCGACCTCGGTTACGTGGCGTTCTACGCCATCGGCGCCTACGGTCTGGCGCTGGGTTATCAATACCTCGGGCTGGGCTTCTGGACCGTGCTGCCACTGGCGGCAATCACTGCCGGTTTAGCCGGCTGCATCCTCGGTTTCCCGGTGCTGCGTCTGCACGGCGACTATCTGGCGATCGTGACTCTGGGCTTCGGTGAAATCATCCGCCTGATCCTCAACAACTGGCTGTCGCTGACCGGCGGGCCGAACGGCATGCCGGCGCCACTGCCGACGTTCTTCGGTCTGGAATTCGGCAAACGGGCCAAGGATGGCGGGGTGCCGTTCCACGAGTTCTTCGGCATCGCCTACAACCCGGACGTGAAGTATTACTTCATCTACACGGTGTTGTTCCTGGTGGTACTGGCCGTGCTGTACATCAAGCATCGTCTGGTGAAAATGCCGGTGGGTCGCGCCTGGGAAGCGCTGCGCGAAGATGAAATCGCCTGCCGCTCGATGGGCCTCAACCACGTACTGGTCAAGCTTTCGGCGTTCACCATCGGTGCATCGACCGCGGGCCTGGCCGGGGTGTTTTTCGCCACCTACCAGGGCTTCGTCAACCCGACCTCGTTCACCTTCTTCGAATCGGCGCTGATCCTCGCCATCGTCGTGCTCGGCGGCATGGGCTCGACCATCGGCGTGGTGATTGCGGCATTCGTGTTGACGGTTGCTCCAGAACTGCTGCGCGGCTTCGCTGAATACCGCGTGCTGCTGTTCGGCATCCTGATGGTGTTGATGATGATCTGGCGACCTCGCGGGCTGATTCGCATCAGCCGTACCGGGGTCACTCCACGCAAAGGTGCCATTCACTATGAGAGGACTGCGCCATGAGTGAAGTCGTACTCTCTGTGGAAAAACTGATGATGCACTTCGGTGGCATCAAGGCCCTGAGCGATGTCAGCCTCAAGGTCAAACGCAACTCGATCTTCGCCCTGATCGGCCCCAACGGCGCCGGCAAGACCACGGTGTTCAACTGCCTGACCGGGTTCTACAAGGCCTCCGGCGGCAAGATCGAACTCAACGTGCGCGGCAAGCAGACCAACGTCATCCAGCTGCTGGGCGAGTCGTTCAAACCGACCGACTTCGTCTCGCCGAAAAGCTTCCTCAGTCGCCTGTACTACAAGATGTTCGGCGGCACCCATTTGGTGAACCGCGCCGGCCTGGCCCGGACATTCCAGAACATTCGCCTGTTCAAGGAAATGTCGGTGCTGGAGAACCTGCTGGTGGCGCAGCACATGTGGGTCAACCGCAACATGCTCGCCGGCATCCTCAACACCAAGGGCTACCGCAAGGCCGAAAGTGATGCGCTGGACTGCGCGTTCTACTGGCTGGAAGTGGTGGATCTGGTGGACTGCGCCAACCGTCTGGCCGGTGAACTGTCCTACGGCCAGCAACGCCGTCTGGAAATCGCCCGGGCCATGTGCACGCGGCCGCAGATCATCTGCCTCGACGAACCGGCTGCTGGCCTCAACCCTCAGGAAACCGAAGCGCTGAGCGCGATGATCCGGCTGCTGCGCGACGAGCACGATCTGACCGTGGTGCTGATCGAACACGACATGGGCATGGTCATGAGCATTTCCGACCACATCGTGGTGCTGGATCACGGCGTGGTCATCGCCGAAGGCGGGCCTGAAGCCATTCGCAACGATCCAAAAGTGATTGCCGCCTACCTGGGCGCCGACGAAGAGGAGCTGGTATGAGCAAACCGATCCTCGAACTCAAAGACCTGGACGTGTTCTACGGCCCGATCCAGGCCCTCAAGGGCGTGTCGCTGCAGATCAACGAAGGCGAGACCGTCAGCCTGATCGGCTCCAACGGCGCGGGTAAATCGACGCTGTTGATGTCGATCTTCGGCCAGCCGCGCGCGGCGGGTGGGCAGATCCTCTATCAAGGCGTCGACATCACCCATAAGTCCTCGCACTACATCGCCTCCAACGGCATCGCGCAGTCGCCGGAAGGGCGGCGGGTGTTCCCCGACATGACCGTCGAGGAGAACCTGCTGATGGGCACCATCCCGATCGGCGACAAGTACGCGAAGGAGGATATGCAGCGCATGTTCGAGCTGTTCCCGCGGCTCGAAGAGCGCCGCACTCAGCGGGCGATGACCATGTCCGGCGGCGAGCAGCAAATGCTCGCCATCGCCCGTGCGCTGATGAGCCGGCCGAAATTGCTGCTGCTCGATGAGCCTAGCCTGGGCCTGGCGCCGATCGTGGTGAAGCAGATCTTCGCCACCCTGCGGGAACTGGCGAAAACCGGCATGACCATTTTCCTCGTCGAGCAGAACGCCAACCATGCGTTGAAGCTGTCGGATCGGGCGTACGTGATGGTCAACGGCGAGATTCGTCTGACCGGTACCGGTAAGGAGTTGTTGGTGAATGAGGAGGTGCGTAACGCTTACCTGGGCGGGCACTGATTCTGCTTGAGTTGTCCACAAAGCCCCGCGACGAAAGTCCCGGGGCTTTTTACATCCCAAGTCCCGCACAAATCCCTTGTGGGAGCGGGCTTGCTCGCGAAGAGGGTGTGTCAGATAACGCCGTGTTTTATGACACATCCTCTTCGCGAGCAAGCCCGCTCCCACAGTTGATCTGCGCCAGATTTCAGAATTGTGGAAAACAAATTCCCATAGCTGCCAAAGCGCGACATATAGACGCTGCAAATGGCTGTTTTTCCACAGTTTTGACTTGTCCCCGTTTACTGTGGAGCTGGCTGTGAATAACGTGGGAGTAGCTGGCTGAAGCCCTTGTGTTCCGTGGCCTGCAGGCTGGTGATCGCTTTTTGATCAGGCGTTTTTGCTGGAGCTGAAGACGCTGTTGTCAACCTTTTTCTAGGCTGTTCTGTAGAGACAATTACGTGTGAGCAAGCCTGTGGATAAGTCTGTGACTAAACTCTGGAAAGACTCCGCTGAGGGCCGTAATTACTGGCCTCGCGCAATCACTGCACTGACCGTCCGGTCGTGCAAAATGCCATCTCCGGCACATCAGCCGCTTCAGGGTCAAGCAAAAAACTTTCTGTTTCCCGCGCAAAGCCTTGTATGGCGCGGCTTTGCGCGTTTCCACTTGCCCCCGGAAACTGTGGAAGGGACTGTGGATAACGTGCGTGCACATGGCTACAGGCCACGGCAGGTATGGCGTAGCGACGGTTGATCAAAATTTGATCGGAAGTTGTCCCGGTGCGGGTGTTGCTCGTAAATGCCGGGCCGGGCATGCTGGCTGCTGATTTTCTATTCCAATGGCTGCGCTGGCGGCCGACGCAAGGAGAACACGATGTCCAACACCCTGTTTATTACCGGCGCAACCTCCGGTTTTGGTGAAGCCTGTGCCCGTCGTTTCGCCGAGGCTGGCTGGAAACTGGTGTTGACCGGCCGTCGTGCAGAACGTCTCGACGCGCTGTGCGCCGAGTTGTCGAAGCAGACTGAAGTGCATGGCCTGGTGCTCGACGTGCGTGACCGCAAGGCGATGGAAGAGGCAATTGCCAATCTGCCGCCGTCGTTCGCCAAGCTGCGTGGCCTGATCAACAACGCCGGGCTGGCGCTGGGCGTCGATCCGGCGCCCAAATGCGACCTCGACGACTGGGACACCATGGTCGATACCAACGTCAAAGGTCTGATGTACAGCACTCGTCTGCTGCTGCCGCGGTTGATCGCTCACGGCCGTGGCGCCGGTATCGTCAACCTCGGCTCCATCGCCGGCAACTACCCGTACCCGGGCAGCCACGTGTATGGCGCGACCAAGGCGTTCGTTAAGCAATTCTCGCTGAACCTGCGTTGCGACCTGCAGGGCACTGGCGTGCGTGTCAGCAACATCGAGCCGGGTCTGTGCGAAAGCGAGTTCTCGCTGGTGCGCTTTGCCGGTGACCAGGAACGCTACAACGCCACTTACGCCGGTGCTGAGCCGATCCAGCCGCAGGACATCGCCGAGACCATCTTCTGGGTGCTCAACGCCCCGGCGCACATCAACATCAACAGCCTGGAGCTGATGCCGGTGAGCCAGACCTGGGCGGGGTTTGCGATCGAGCGTAACAAGGCCTGACACCGCGTTGAGGCCATTCGCGAGCAAGCTCGCTCCCACATTTGATCGCGGTCTCATGTGGGAGCGAGCTTGCTCGCGAAGGGGCCGTCACAGGCAATAAATACCGATAAGGTAAACTCTCCTCGCAACAACCCCACCGCACCCTGCGGTTTTCAAGGTTTTCGAGGAGTTAAAGTGAGTAACCGAGGTGAGCAGTCACTGCTCAAACAATCGACCATCCTGATGTTCGCGGTGTCGATTGCCGGGATCGTCACCGGTTTTGTTTCAGGTTCGCAATCCATCCTTTTCGATGGTTTTTTCTCGCTGATCGCAACGTTCATCAAAGTGCTGATGCTGATCACCGCCCGGCTGATCGCCAAAGAAAGCAATCACCGCTTCCAGTTCGGTTTCTGGCATCTGGAGCCGATGGTGCTGCTGATCGAAGGCAGCTTCCTGCTGTTGATCGCGATCTATGCCTTTCTCAACGGTGTGTTCGGCATCATCAACGGCGGCCGCGACATCGAGCTGGGGCTGGTGATCATTTATGCGGCGGTGTTCACCGTCGTCGAATTCGCCTATTTCTTCTATGTGCGTCGGCGCAATCGCAAGCTCAAGTCCAGCCTGATCCAGTTCGACAACATCAGCTGGCTGGTGGACGCGATGCTCTCGGTGGGCCTGTTGATCAGTTTTCTCGTGGCGCTGCTGCTCCAGGCCCAGGGCTTCGGCGAGTGGGCGAAGTTTGTCGACCCGCTGATCCTGATCGTGCTGGCGCTGACCATGCTGCCACCGGCGTTCAAGATCCTCGGCCCGGCACTGCGTGATGTACTGGGTATTGCACCGGACACCCTGGATGATCAGGTGCGTCAGGTCATGGAAGCGGCGAAGGTCGAGCATGGTTTCGATGATTACGTGACCTACGTGCAGAAGCACGGGCGGGCGCGGTTTATCGAGATTCATGTGGTGTTGCCGGCGGATTATGCGCTGAGCAGCGTAGGTCAGCTGGATGCGTTGCGTGAGGAAATTTCGGCGCAGCTCGGCGAGCCGGATGCGGCACGCTGGTTGACGATCAGCTTTACCGGTGACAAGAAGTGGATTGCCTAGAGACCGTGTAACGGCTATTCGCGAGCAAGCCCGCTCCCACAGGGATCCAGGCTGTTCACAGATTATGTGTTCGCCGAAATTCCCATGTGGGAGCGGGCTTGCTCGCGAAAGCTATTTTTCAATCAACGCAGATATTCAGCCAGCCCGCTGTAGCACGTCGCCAGGTGATAAGGCGTCGTCGAAGGCATGTCCTTGCGGCTGACCTCTCCCAGCTCATCTCGGCATTCATGCCACCCGCCCGCGTGCAGAAAACGCTGCTGCAGCGCCTGCAACTGGCGCAGCACGGTGCCTTCGCTGTTCGGGCGCAAGGTCAGGGCGCGCAGGTATTCCGCCTGCGCCCAGATGCGCTGAGTCGAATCTTTCGGGCGACCGTCCAGTTCCAGTTCCAGATCGAGCATCGCCCGCACCGCACCTGAAGGTTGTTCAACGCCGAATTGCTCGGTGAAAGCGAATGCCCGGTCCAGCGCTGCATGCAGTTTCGAACCACGCAGCAGGGCTGAAGACTCAAGCAGGAAATACCATTCGAACTGATGCCCTGGCTCGTACCAGTTATCCACAGCCCCCAGCGGTTTCTCCATCAACACGCCATGTTGCGGGTCGACGAACTGCTTGTGCATGGCTGTGCATAACTCCACCAGCGCTTGCTGCGTCGCCGCGTCTTCGCGCACGGCGAGGGTGGCGAGAAATGCTTCGGCCAAGTGCATCAGCGGGTTCTGCAGCGGTCCGGTTTGCAGGGTGATCCAGTCGCGGTCCAGACAGGCTTCGTACAGGCCATCACCGGTGGTGAAGCGCCGACCGATGATTTCCAGTGCGGCGTTGAGCGTGGATTCCACCAGCGGCTCCCGGGACTTGGCCCAGTAATGGGCGCAGGCGAACAGGATGAAAGCGTGGGTGTAGAGGTCTTTGCGCTGATCCAGCGGCTTGCCTTGCGCGTCGATGCTGTAGAACCAGCCGCCGTGCTCGGCATCGTGGAAATGCCGTTGCAGCGAGCGGAACAGCGCGGCGGCGCGCACCTCGGCGTTATCCACAACCCCGATCAGGCTGGAAAACAGGTACAGCTGCCGTGCGCAGGCCATCGCCCGATAGCGTTGCGGTGGCAAAGGTTGATGCGCCGCGTCGAGTGCCTCGTAGGGCAGCGCCATGTCGGCGTTCCAGCCCGGGCCTTGCCAAAGCGGCACGATCACGTTCAGAAAGTGCTGTTGCACATCGCTGAACAGGGCGGTCAATTCGGGCAGGGAGGTGGAGCGGCAAGCATGGGGCATTGGCGGACGTCGTCACGGCTGGGGCGATTGCGCGACATGGTAGCAGAGCCGCGTCCTTTAGAGACGCGGTGTCTGTCAGACCGCTTTCGCGAGCAAGCCCGCTCCCACACTGGAATTGTGCTGTACACAAAACCTGTGGGAGCGGGCTTGCTCGCGAAGAGGCCGGTTCAGGCGATAAAGATCAGCCGGCCAGCAACCATGCACCGGTCACCGCCGAAGCAGCCCCCGCCACTCGCACCAATGGTGCAGCAGCCTGAGGCAACACGCGCACCAGGCCATAACCCGCCGCATGCAGCGCTGCAGTCGCCGCGACGAAACCGGCGGCATACGCCCAAGGGCTGCTCATGTCCGGCAGTTCCAGGCCATGCGCCACACCATGGAACAGCGCAAACAACGCCGTCGCCGCCACCGCCATCACCAGCGGTGGACGCACCGCCAGTGCCACCGCCAGACCCAGCGCCAGCACCGAAGCGGCGATCCCGCTTTCCAGCGCCGGCAACTCCAGCCCTTCAAAACCGAGCATGCCGCCGATCAGCATGGTGCCGACGAATGTGCAGGGCAGCGCCCAGCGTGCCGCGCCTTGCTGCTGCGCGGCCCACAGGCCGACTGCAACCATCGCCAGCAAGTGGTCGAGGCCGCCGATCGGGTGGCTGATGCCGGCGATCAAGCCGCTGTCGCCGTGGCCCGGGTGGGCGAAGGCGAGTGCCGGGGTCAGCAGCAGCGCCACGGCGCCGAGAATGCGTTTGAGTGTCATGGATAAGCTTCCTTGTTGGTCATTGAATCAGGCGGCGTTCAGCAGGCCCTGGCGCTCGATGAAGGCGATGATGTCTTCCAGGCCCTGGCCGGTTTTCTGGTTGCTGAAGACGAATGGCTTGCCGTTGCGCATGCGCTGGGTGTCGCTATCCATCATTTCCAGCGAGGCACCGACCAGCGGCGCCAGGTCGATTTTGTTGATCACCAGCAGGTCGGACTTGCAGATCCCCGGGCCGCCCTTGCGCGGCAGCTTGTCGCCGGCGGAGACGTCGATCACGTAAATGGTCAGGTCTGACAGCTCCGGGCTGAAGGTTGCCGACAGGTTGTCGCCACCGGATTCCACCAGAATCAGGTCCAGCCCCGGAAAGCGCCGGTTCAGTTGATCGACGGCTTCGAGGTTGATCGAAGCGTCTTCGCGGATCGCCGTGTGCGGGCAGCCACCGGTTTCCACGCCGATGATCCGCTCCGGTGCCAGCGCTTCGTTGCGCACCAGAAAGTCGGCGTCTTCGCGGGTGTAGATGTCGTTGGTAACGACGGCCAGGTTGTAGCGATCGCGCAACGCCAGGCACAGGGCCAGGGTCAATGCAGTCTTGCCGGAACCGACCGGGCCGCCGATGCCGACGCGCAGGGGTTGTGTGTTCATGTGCTTCTCCAAGATGACAGGCCCTAAGAGCGAAACAGACGGCTGTATTGGCGCTCATGCGCCATGCACGCCAGAGACAGGCCGAATGCGGCGCTGCCGATGTGTTCGGGATTGATGCGGGTGGCGTCCTGCTGCGCCTGTTGCAGCAACGGCAACAGTTCGCTGGTCAGGCGCTGGGCGGCTTGCTGGCCCAGCGGCAGGGTTTTCATCAGTACCGCGAGCTGGTTTTCCAGCCAGCTCCATAGCCACGCAGCGAGGGCGTCCTGTGGGCTGATCTGCCAGGCGCGGGCAGCGAGTGCCCAGCCAAGGGCCAGGTGCGGTTCAGCGCATTGCTCAAGAAAGCTGCGGGCCGGCGCGTCGAGTTCCGGCAAACCGTTGAGCAATTGCTGCAGCGAGTAGCCCATCTGCCGGCTCTCCAGATGCAACTCGCGGGTCTCGCGGCTGGCGCGGTGGGTTTCGCAGAGATGCAGCAACTTGGGCCAGTTTTCCTCGGCCGCGGCCTGACAATGGGCCAGCAGCAGCGGCGCCTCAAAACGGGCGAGGTTGAGCAGTAGTTGATCGCTGATCCAGCGGCGGGCGTTGTCCGGGTTGTTCACGCGGCCGTTATCCACCGCCATTTCCAGGCCTTGCGAATAGCTGTAGCCGCCAATCGGCAGTTGCGGACTAGCCAGGCGCAACAGCGCCCAGGCCGGATTCACAGACGTACGCCGAACTGATGGAGTTTGGGCGCGTAGTTGAAATCTTCGTCGCCATGCCGCGAATGGTGATGGCCGCCGCCGTAGGCACCGTGTTCCGGCTGGAACGGCGCTTCAATCGCCTCGACCTGGGCGCCGAGCTGTTCGAGCATGGCCTTGAGCACGTAATCATCGAGCAGACGCAGCCAGCCATCGCCGACTTGCAAGGCAACGTGGCGGTTACCGAGGTGATAGGCGGCGCGGGTCAGTTCGAAGGCATTGGCGCAGGTGACGTGCAGCAGTTGCTCGGGGCGGGCGCAGACGCGAACGATGCGGCCGTCCTCGGCCTGCAGGCATTCGCCGTCATATAACGGTGCCTGACCGCGCTCCAGAAACAACCCGACGTCTTCGCCATCGGCACTGAAACAGCGCAGACGGCTTTTGCTCCGCGCTTCGAAGGTCAGGTGCAACTCGGCGGACCAGACAGGTTGAGGGTCGATTCTGCGATGAATCACCAGCATCGGAAAGCTTCCAGCAGTGGACTTGTAGGAGGGCTAGAGCAAGGGGCTTGCCAACCGGACGAGATGTAGGAAATCCCTGTCGGAGCGTAGAGGATGTTTCAAGATGTTGCAGAATTTTGGAAGGTTTTGGTGCGTGAAGATTTTTACATGCACCAAATGTGAGCTTTGACACATAACCAATGTGGGAGCGGGCTTGCTCGCGAAAGCGGTGCATCAGTCAACAATGAAGTGACTGACCCACCGCTTTCGTCGGATCGCCGCCCGGAGCAAGCCCGCTCCCACAGGGATTTGTGTTGGGTTTGAAAAAAGGGGAATTACTCGGTACTGCCCAACCCTTGCCAGTGCTTGAGGCCGATAAAGATGAAGCGCAGTTGCTGGGTGATCTTCGCCTGCGGCGTCAGATGCTCCGGCAGGGCCTCGGCGGGCGGGTCGATGATGTCCGGCAGAGTGGCGAACACCGATTTGACGATCAGGTCGGCGATTACGCTCAGCCCGGCAGCGTCAAGATGTTGCAGCTTGGGCATCAATGTCAGGTCGGCGGCGAGGTCGGCGCTAATGTTCTCGCGCAGACGGCCAATCGCCTGACGCACCGGCTGCGAGCCGCCGTATTGCTCACGAGCGAGAAACAGGAACTGCGAACGGTTGGCGCTGACCACGTCGAGGAAGATCCGCACCGACGCATCGATGATCCCGCCCATGACGAATTCGTTGTGGCGCACCAGGCGGATGGTTTCGCGGAAGGTCTGACCGACTTCACTGACCAGCACCAGACCCAGCTCGTCCATGTCAGCAAAATGCCGATAGAAACCGGTGGGCACAATGCCGGCGGTCTTGGTCACTTCGCGCAGGCTCAGGCTGCCGAAACCTCGGCCGCTTTCCATCAAATGGCGGGCAGCGTCCATCAGGGCGTTGCGGGTCTGTTGTTTCTGTTCGGCGCGGGGCAGCATCGCAAAGGCGTTTTCTTGAGCGGGACAAGCGCCGCACTCTAGCAAATCGGCTTTGCTGGCGTCGAACGGCAGGAGGGAAAGTCAGCAGGAAAAAAGGTTTCGCAGATTGTCGGTACTGAAAAAGTCAAAAGCCCAATCCGGTGATTGGGCTTTTTTTCCAGGCCGCCATGGGCTTAGCTCAAAGCGCTGTTGCGTTCGATCACACGGTCACCACCGCCTTCGGCAACGGCTTGGCCCAGTGGGGTTTTATCGAAACCGTCTTCAGCCAGGGTCTGGCCTTGTGGAGTGCGGTCGCTGCCATCGGAAGCCAGGGTCTGACCTTGTGGAGTTTTGTCATAGCCGTCTTCAACCAGACCTTTCTGTTCCAGGCGATCACGGCCGCCTTCTGCTACAGCTTGACCTTGTGGGGTCTTGTCGTAGCCATCTTCAACCAGACCTTTTTCTTCCAGACGATGACGACCGTTTTCAGCCAGAGTCTGACCTTGTGGGGTACGGTCGCTGCCGTCAGCCGCCACAGTCTGGCTGAACACCGAGTGGCTGGATTTCACTTGTGGGGTAGCCTGATCGGCAGCGGGCAGGGCAAAAGCGGTGCTGGCTAGCATCGACAGGGTAAGGCTGAGCAGTAATTGGCGTTTCATGATGGGTTGCTCCTTGGGAGGGCGATAAAGTGGGTACGAAGCCAATGCTACTCTCGATAAGTCGATATAAAAGTTCATAAACGCAATGGTAATAATCAACAGAATTGATTGTTCTGCGGAAGCGCTCTAGCTCGGGCATTTGCGGGGGGGGGGGTTGCACCGCAGTGGGTATTTTCGACTCACTCGCGCCTCGCAAATGTGCGGGCAGCGGTAACGCTGTTCGACCAATCGGTCAGCATTCGGGCGATTTTTTGCCGCGGAATCTATATTCCGATTAAACCTGCGCACTGTTTGCCAGTCGTAGAATTCATGAGGGTCGCTTTGGCCCGCCGTTTCAGCTGTGCGTCGCGAAGTCGGCGTGCGGTCGTCATCAGGAGTTTTGTGCATGACGCGCACCGGAAAAATCTTCAGTTGGACCTTCGCCATCCTCTTACTGCTGTTGGCGGTACTGGTTCTGATCATCGTGTTCTTCGACTGGAACCGGATCAAACCGCCGCTCAACGCCAAAGTCTCGGAAGAATTGCATCGTCCGTTCGCCATCAATGGCAACCTCGCGGTGATCTGGCAGCGTGAGCCGGACGAGGGCGGCTGGCGGGCCTGGGTGCCGTGGCCGCACGTGGTGGCTGAGGACCTGACGCTGGGCAACCCGGATTGGTCGAAGCAGCCGCAGATGGTCACGCTCAAACGTGTGGAACTACGCATCTCGCCGCTGGCACTGCTGGCGCAACGGGTGACGATCCCGCGCATCGACCTGACCGAACCCAACGCGCAACTGCAACGCCTGGCCGATGGCCGCGCCAACTGGACCTTCAAGTTCGACCCGAAAGACCCGAATGCCGAACCGTCGAACTGGGTGGTGGACATCGGAGCCATTGGTTTCGACAAGGGCCACGTCACCCTGGATGACCAGACACTCAAGACTAATCTCGACGTGTTGATCGATCCGCTGGGCAAACCGATTCCGTTCAGCGATATCGTCGGCGCCAAAGCCGCGAAGACCGCGCAGGACAAGGGCGCCGCGCCGCAGGACTATGCATTCGCGCTGAAGGTCAAAGGCCAGTACCACGGTCAGAATCTTACCGGCCAGGGCAAGATAGGCGGATTACTGGCGTTGCAGGACGCGAACAAGCCATTCCCGCTGCAGGCCCAGGCGAAGATCGGCGCCACCAGCATCGAACTCGCTGGCACCTTGACCGACCCGCTGAACCTTGGCGCTCTTGATCTGCGTCTTAAATTGGCGGGCGCAAGCCTAGGCAACCTCTATCCACTGACCGGCGTGACCCTGCCGGATACGCCGCCGTATTCCACCGACGGTCATCTGATTGCCAAGTTGCATGACGCCGCCGGTGCGAAATTCACTTATGAACAGTTCAACGGCAAGATCGGCGGCAGTGACATTCACGGCGATCTGACCTACGTCGCCAGCCAGCCACGGCCCAAGCTCAGCGGCGCGTTGCTGTCCAATCAATTGCTGTTCGCCGACCTCGCGCCGCTGATCGGCGCCGACTCGAATGACAAGCAAAAGGCCCGCGGCGGCGAGAGTAAGCAGCCGACCGACAAAGTGCTGCCGGTGGAAGAATTCAAGACCGACCGCTGGCGCGCGATGGATGCCGACGTCGAGTTCACCGGCAAGCGCATCGTCCACAGTGAAAAGCTGCCGTTCACCGACCTCTATACCCACCTGAAACTCAACGACGGCGAACTCAGCCTCGAACCGCTGCGCTTCGGCGTGGCCGGCGGCAATCTGGACGCGCAGATCCGCCTCAACGGTCGCACCGAACCGCTGGAAGGCCGGGCCAAACTGACTGCGCGCGGCTTCAAGCTCAAGCAGTTGTTCCCGACCTTCGAACCGATGAAAACCAGCTTCGGTGAGCTCAACGGTGATGCTGATATCAGCGGTCGCGGCAACTCGGTGGCCAAGCTGCTTGGCGGCGCCAATGGCCAGTTGAAGATGCTGATCAACGACGGCGCGATCAGCCGTGAACTGATGGAGCTGGCGGGACTCAACGTCGGTAACTACGTGGTCGGCAAGATTTTTGGCGACAAGGAAGTGAAGATCAACTGCGCGGCGGCGGACTTCGACATCAAGACCGGCCTGGCGACCACGCGGCTGTTTGTGTTCGATACCGAGAACGCGATCATCTACATCGACGGCACCGCGAACATGGCCACCGAGCAATTGGATCTGACGGTGACACCGGAGTCCAAAGGCTGGCGTCTGATTTCGCTGCGTTCACCGTTGTACGTGCGCGGCAAGTTCATCAAGCCGGACGCCGGGGTGAAGGCCGTGCCGTTGATGCTACGCGGCGCGGGGATGGTTGCACTGGGCGTGATTGCTGCACCGGCGGCGGGGTTGTTGGCGCTGGTGGCGCCGAGCGGTGGGGAGCCGAACCAGTGTGCGCCTCTGCTTGAGCAGATGAAGGCGGGAAAGGCGCCAGTGACCGTCAAGCCAACCAAGTAAATCTTCAGCGTCTGTAAACGCGTCATCGCGAGCAGGCTCACTCCTACAGGTACAGCGCAAAACTTGTAGGAGTGAGCCTGCTCGCGATAGCGGTATCAAAGGTTCAGAGGTCTTTCAGAATGTCGGCCATGTCATCCGCGTGCTCTTCTTCCTGCGCGAGGATGTCTTCGAAGATGCGCCGGGTGGTCGGGTCTTTTTCGCCGATGTACTGGATGATCTCGCGGTAGCTGTCGATGGCGATCCGTTCGGCCACCAGGTCTTCGTAGACCATTTCCTTCAAGGTGTTCCCCGCCACATATTGAGCGTGGGACATTTTCGACAGCAGGTCCGGATTGAACTCCGGCTCGCCGCCCAGTTGCACGATGCGCTCGGCCAGACGGTCGGCGTGTTGCGCTTCCTGGGTCGCGTGTTCGAGGAATTCTTCCGCGGCCACGTGGGCTTTCACGCCGTTGGCCATGAAGTAATGACGCTTGTAACGCAGCACGCAGACCAGCTCGGTGGCCAGCGACTCGTTGAGCAAGCGCAGCACCTCGTCACGGTCGGCGCTGTAGCTCTCGGTTACCGCGCCGTTCTCGACGTGTTGTCGCGCACGTTCGCGCAGGGTTTTGACATCTGACAAGTGCAGGTCGTCGCTCATGTTGATCTCCAGGAGGCTAATCCAATGGCGCCACGCTCTACAGGCGTGATCGGTTACCCAAGTTGTGAGTCCTGAGCGACGCAAAAAGTTTTATGAGATTTCCGGCGAACTTGGTACCAGCCCGGACAACTGCGCTTCTTCGCGCAACCAGGCAAAGAACGCCCGCACCGGCGGATGCCGCTCCCGTCCCGGCACACACAGCGCGCTGTATCCGGCACCATCGACTTGCACCTGCCCCTTGTACGGCACCAGCAACCCACTGGCGACGCTCTGCGAGACCAGAATATTGCTCGCCAGCACCAGACCTTGCCCGGCAATCGCTGCTTGCAGGGCGTAATGCTCCTCGTCGTATTCACGGATCGCCGGATGCTGGTTCAGCCACGACTCGCCGGAGCGAGCGCACCACGCTTCCCAGCCATGGGCATACAGCTTCGAGTTGTGCCAACGCACGCTGATCAGCGCCGGTGTGCGTCGGGCGGCCAGAGCTACCTGCTCCGGCGAGCCATACACGCCGAAGGTCTCATCGAACAGGCACAAGCCGTAAAGGTTGGGGTAGTCGTCGAGGCTGTAGCGCAACACCAGATCGACGCTGGCGTCCTGATGCAGGTCGATGACTTCGCAGTGGGTATCGAGGCGCACGTTGATGTTCGGGTGTTGCGCATAAAACCTTCCGAGGCGCGGCACCAGCCACAGCGCGGCAAACGCGGCGGTGGTCGACAGTGTCAGGTTGCTGCCGCTGCGTTGCGGACGCAGGGTGTCGACGCTTTGCGCGACTTCCAGCAGCGCCCCGTGCAGGCTGCGAAACAGCCGCTCGCCCCCTTCGGTCAGGCGCACCTGACGCGGCAAACGCTCGAACAGCGCCACGCCGAGCCAGTCTTCCAGCGCACGAATCTGATGAGAAATCGCCGTCGGCGTAACCGACAACTCTTCGGCAGCGGCCTTGAAGCTCAACAGCCGCGAAGCGGATTCGAAGGCGCGCAGGGCGGTCAGCGGCAACGAGGCGAACATTGAATACTCCATGGATGAAACAAATTCATCCCGACTGATTTTTGCTCATTTGAGACAGCGGCGGGTCGGCGCCAATCTGGCGCTACACAGCCATTCAAGTCTAGTCCCAAGGAGATTCAGATGAGCAAGATTCTTGCGATCCATGCCAGCCCTCGCGGTGATCGTTCGCACTCACGGCGTTTGGCAGAAAGTTTTCTCAGCGCCTGGCAGGTGCGCCATCCACAGGCTCAAGTCACTCGCCGGGAAGTCGGACGGGCGCTGATTCCAGCGGTCAACGAAGCGTTTGTGGCGGCGGCGTTTTACCCTGAGCCGCAGGCACGCCCGCTGTCGATGCAGGCCGATCTGGCGCTCAGCGATCAACTGGTCGGCGAGTTGTTCGAGCATGACCTGCTGCTGATTTCCACGCCGATGTACAACTTCAGCGTACCCAGCGGCCTCAAGGCGTGGGTCGATCAGATCGTGCGTCTGGGCCTGACGTTCGACCACACCCTGGACAACGGCGTGGCCCAGTACACGCCGCTGCTGCAAGGCAAGAAAGCGCTGATCGTCACCAGTCGCGGCGGGTTCGGCTTCGGCCCCGGCGGCGAACTGGAAGCACTGAACCATGCCGATCCATGGCTGCGCACGGCGCTGGGTTTCGTCGGCATCAACGACGTCAGCGTGGTCGCGGCTGAGGGCGAAGAGTCGGCCGAGCGCACCTTCGCGGTATCAGTGGCCGAGGCCGAGCAGCGTTTGCTCGACCTCGTCCGGACGTTCTAAGTGGCCTGGCTGTTCTTGCTGATCGCCGCCGGTTTCGAGGTGACTTTCGCCATGGGCATGAAGTACGCCGAAGGCTTCACCCGCTTGTGGCCGTCGCTGATCACGGTGGTGGCGGCGATTGGCGGGATTTACTTCCTGACGTTGGCGCTGCGCGAGTTGCCGGTGAGCATCGCCTATCCGATCTGGACGGCGATCGGCTCGCTGGGCACGGTGTTTCTCGGTGTTGCCCTGCTCGGCGAGAGCCTGACTCTGGTCAAACTGCTGTCGGTGGGGCTGATTGTGGCGGGGGTGGTGGGCCTGAAGTAGGCTGATGGTGCAGTTGTCATCATCAAGGAGGAGGCTTGGCGGGCGTTTTGCACGTCTGGCATCCACTCAGCGACCACAAGGATGTTTGCCCATGTCACAAAGTTCGGCGACACGTTATCCACTGGTACTGGTGCCGGGCATGCTCGGGTTTATCCGGCTGCTGCTGTATCCGTACTGGTACGGCATCATCAAGGCGTTGCGCCGTGGCGGGTCGACGGTGATTGCGGTGCAGGTATCGCCGCTCAATTCCACCGAGGTGCGTGGCGAGCAGTTGCTGGCGCGCATCGACGAAATTCTGCGCGAGACCGGCGCAGCCAGGGTCAATCTGTTCGGCCACAGCCAGGGTTCGCTGACCGCACGTTATGCTGCTGCCAAACGGCCGGATCTGGTCGCCTCGGTAACCTCCGTGGCCGGGCCCAATCACGGTTCTGAACTGGCCGACTATCTGCAGAAACACTACCCGGCGAACAGCGCCAAGGGCCGCGTGCTGGAGGTGCTGTTGCGTTTTGTCGGCTGGCTGATGGCGTTGCTGGAAACCGGTTACCACGGGCCGAAACTGCCGGTGGACATCCACGCTTCGCATCAATCGCTGACCAGCGAAGGCGTGGCGCTGTTCAATCAGCGTTATCCACAGGGCCTGCCCGAGACCTGGGGCGGTCACGGGCCGGAAGAGGTCAACGGCGTGCGTTATTACTCGTGGTCGGGGACGTTGCAACCGGGCAAAACTGATCGCGGTGGCAACCTGTTCGACGGCACCAACCGCAGCTGCCGCTTGTTCGCAAAAACCTTCGTGCGTGAGCCGGGGCAGTGTGACGGGATGGTCGGGCGTTACAGCTCGCACCTCGGCACGGTGATTGGCGACGACTATCCGCTGGATCACTTCGACATCGTCAATCAGTCGCTGGGGCTGGTGGGGAAGGGCGCGGATCCGGTGCGGTTGTTTGTCGAGCATGCGGCGCGGCTAAAGGCTGCCGGATTGTGACTCGCTTTTGTGGCGAGGGGATTTATCCCCGATGGGCTGCGCAGCAGCCCTTGTTTTGAGATAAATAGCGGGGTCGCTTCGCGCCCCTTCGGGGATAAATCCCCTCACCACAGGGCCAGATCAGGCAACGCTGAGTTTTCGGCCTAGAACGGTGGTCCAGCGCTCCGACAGAATCACCCCACCCAATGTCAACACCCCACCCACCAGGTGATACATCGCCAACTGCTCCTTCAGCACCACCGCCGCAATCAGCGCGGTAATCAGCGGCAGCAGGTTAAAGAACAACGTCGTGCGGCTCGGCCCCAGACGCTGCACCGCCTGCATCCACGCCAGCGGCGCAAGCATTGACGCCAGCAGGCACGCGTACAGCACCAGCGGAATGTTCTGCGCGGTGAAGCCGGTTTTCGGCGAGGCGGCGTACAGCGGAAACAGCACCACAATCGCCACCAGCACCTGCAGGTACAACAACACCAGCGGCGGCAGGCGCAGCTGCCATTTTTTCAGCAGGGTGCTGTAGATCGCGTAGGCCAGGGTGGCGATCAGCATCATCGCGTCACCCAGGTTCACTCCATGTTGCAGCAGCGCGCCGAGGCTGCCGGACGACACCACCACCAGCACGCCGGCGAACGACAGCACCGCGCCGAACAATGCCCCAGCGGTCAGGCGCTGGCCGAGGCTGATGATTGCCATAGCCAGCGACATCAGCGGCATCAGCGACAAAATGATGCCCATGTTGGTCGCCGTGGTCAGCGTCGCGGCGAAGTAGGCCAGGCTTTGATAGACCGCCATCCCGAGCACGCCGAGGATGAAGATCTTGCCCAAGTTCGGGCGGATCTGCGGCCAGTGCGCGATCACCGCTTTGAGCATGAACGGGGTGAACAGCAGACCGGCGAGCAGCCAGCGGTAGAAACCGATCTCGGCGGGGAAGATCGCCCCGACCGCCAGTTTGTTGATCACGGTATTGCCGGCCCAGATGAAAATCGCCAGCAGGGGAAACGCGTATTGCATGGGTTAAAACCAGAACGTTGATGAACGGTGATTATCGCCTGTCTGGATGCAGCCCTATACTGCGAACCGGACAACCTGCCACTGCAACCGGACAGCATGAACAGCAAACACATCGATCTGCTGGATTTCAGCGAACTGCCGTCGGCGGTGTACTTTCGCTATGCCGACTTCAACGCCCATGAATACGCGGCGCCGCACCGTCATCCGTGGGGCACGCTGGAGTACGCGGCCCACGGTGTGCTGCACATGGACGTCGACGGCAACCGCTTCATGTCGCCGCCGCACTACGCGGTGTGGGTGCCGCCGCAGGTCGAGCACAGTTTCTACAGCCATCAACCGGTCAACTACCGCGCGGTGTGCCTCGATCCGAAGGTTTGCGCCGATCTGCCGCCGCGCGCCTGCACGCTGGCAATCAGCGACATTCTCAAGGCGATTCTCAAGGACTTCGCCGCCCGCGACGTGAAAATCCCCGAACTGGATGCCGACCAGCGTCTGGCCCAGGTGTTGGTCGATCAATTGCAACAGGCGCCGGTGCATGAATGTTATCTGCCGTACGCAAGCAATCCCGGGTTGCTGGCGATCCTCGACGCCTTGCAGGCCGATCCGGGCAATAACCTCCCGCTGGCCCACTGGGCGGCGCAAGTGCACGTCAGCGAGCGTACGTTGGCCCGGCAGTTCGTGCGCGAACTGGGACTGAGTTTCGGCGAATGGCGTCAGCGCCTGCGTTATCTCGCGGCGATCGAGGCGCTGGAAAGCACGAAGAGCGTGCAGGAAATCGCTTTCGATCTCGGCTACAGCAGCGGCTCGGCGTTCATTGCCATGTTTGCCCGGCAGGCCGGGTGTACGCCGGAACAGTATCGGCGTAGCCACGTGGAAGGCAGGAAGGTGTAACAAGATTTGGCTACACTTCAGCGGAGGCCGCATCCATCGATGCGGCGACAAGGAGAAAACTCCATGAAGATGTTGCGTGTCCCTTTGTTGATGATCGGTCTGCTCCTGTGTTCCCAGGGTTTCGCCGCCACGGCGCAACAGAACAAAATGACCACCTGCAATGCTGACGCTACCGCCAAAAGCCTCAAGGGCGACGAGCGCAAGACTTTCATGAGCACTTGCCTCAAGGCTGCACCGGCCGCCAATGACGGCAAAGTGCTGACCCCGCAGCAGGAGAAAATGAAAACCTGCAACGCCGACGCGAAAACCAAGGCGCTGACCGGCGATGCGCGCAAGACCTTCATGAGTGATTGCCTGAAGAAAAAGTAAGCACTTGAGTCTTGTGGTGAGCGGGCTGGCCTCTTCGCGAGCAAGCTCGCTCCCACAGGAGTGCGCATTCCAATGTGGGAGCGAGCCTGCTCGCGAAGGGGCCATTGAGCACGACAATAGCCCCTGCATATCCCTAGTGCTCTCCCCGGATCGCTGGCAGACTGCCAATCCTTTTACGCCGTTCGTTTTGAGGCTGTATGCCAACGTTTTCTGAGCGTCATGTTGTGTTTTGGGTCAGCTGCATCATCATTTGCGGCGGTTTGTTGCTGGCGTTGCCGCTGCGCTTGTTGCCCAGCCTGCTGGCCGGTTTGCTGGTGTTCGAGCTGGTCAACATGCTCACCCCGCAACTGCAACGGCTGATCGAAGGTCGGCGTGCGCGCTGGCTGGCGGTGGCGCTGCTGGGCACCCTGGTGGTCAGTGTGCTGGCGCTGATCTTTGCTGGCGCCATCAGTTTCCTGCTGCACGAAGCGGAAAATCCGGGCGCCTCGCTCGACAAATTCATGGGCGTGGTCGATCGCGCGCGCGGCCAACTGCCGCCGTTCCTCGATGCCTACCTGCCGGCCAGCGCTGCGGAATTTCGCGTGGCCATCGGCGAATGGGCGAGCAAGCATCTGTCCGAGCTGCAACTGGTAGGCAAGGACGCGGCGCACATGTTTGTCACCCTGCTGATTGGCATGGTTCTCGGCGCGATCATTGCTCTGCAGCGAGTACCGGATCTGACCAAACGCAAACCGCTGGCCGCCGCCCTGTTCGACCGTCTGCATCTGGTGGTTCAAGCCTTTCGCAACATCGTCTTCGCGCAGATCAAGATTTCCCTGCTGAACACGTTCTTCACCGCGATTTTCCTGGTGGTGGTCTTGCCGCTGTTCGGCATCAAGCTGCCGCTGACCAAGACCCTGATCGTCCTGACGTTCCTGCTCGGCCTGCTGCCGGTGATCGGCAACCTGATGTCGAACACGCTGATCACCATCGTCGGTCTGTCGCTGTCGATCTGGGTGGCGGTGGCGGCGCTGGGCTATCTGATCTTTATCCACAAGCTCGAATACTTCCTCAACGCGCGCATCGTCGGCGGGCAGATCAGTGCCAAGTCGTGGGAATTACTGCTGGCGATGCTGGTGTTCGAAGCCGCGTTCGGCCTGCCGGGGGTGGTGGCGGGGCCGATTTATTACGCGTACCTGAAGAGTGAGTTGAAGCTGGGCGGGATGGTTTGATTCAAGCCTTATAGCGTTTGAAAGTGCCCTTTCGCGAGCAAGCCCGCTCCCACAGGTTCAGTGTGATCCTGTGGGAGCGGGCTTGCTCGCGAATGGCGCGCCGCTGATTCTGGATCAGGCCATCGAACCGTAGCGCTTCATCGCCTCAATCGCCAGACCGCTGCCAATGCTGCCAAAGATATTCCCTTCAACATGTCGCGCATTCGGCAGCATCGCCGAAACGCTGTTGCGCAGCGCCGGAATGCCGCTTGAACCGCCGGTGAAGAACACCGTATCGACCTGAGCCACCGACACGTTGGCATCGTTCAACAGCTGCGTAACGCTGCCGCGCACGCGCTCAAGCAAGGCGTCGATGGAGGATTCGAACAGGGCGCGGCTCAGTTCCACGCTCAGGCCCGGCTCAATACGGTCCAGCGGTACGTGGCGGCTGTCGGCGTGGGTCAACTGGATCTTGGTTTCTTCGACTTCCATCGCCAGCCAGTGCCCGGCGCGCTGTTCGATCAGCTTGAACAACCGGTCGATGCCGCCGGTGTCTTCAATGTCGTAGCGCATGCTGCCCAGCGCCAGGGTGGATTTCTGCGAGTACACCGAGTTGATGGTGTGCCAGGTCGCCAGGTTCATGTGGTGACTGGTCGGCATGTAGGCGCCGCTCTTCATCCGGCTGCCGTAGCCGAACAGCGGCATCAGGCCTTGCAGGCTCAGCTGTTTGTCGAAATCGGTACCGCCGATGTGCACGCCGCCGGTGGCGAGGATGTCATCGTGGCGGTTGTCCATGCCGCGACGCTCGGGCGACAGGCGCACCAGCGAGAAGTCCGAGGTACCACCGCCGATGTCGACGATCAGCACCAGCTCTTCTTTTTCGATGGTCGACTCGTAGTCGAATGCCGCAGCGATCGGTTCGTACTGGAACGACACGTCCTTGAAACCGAGCTTGCGCGCCACTTCGACCAGGGTGTCTTCGGCTTCCTGGTCGGCCAGCGGGTCGTCATCGACGAAAAATACCGGACGCCCCAGCACCACCTGCTCGAACTCCCGACCGGCGGCCGTTTCGGCACGGCTCTTGAGCTGGCCGATGAACAGCCCCAACAGATCCTTGAACGGCATCGCCGTGCCGAGGACGCTGGTGTCGTGCTTGATCAGCTTGGAACCCAGCAGGCTCTTGAGCGAGCGCATCAGCCTGCCTTCGTAGCCTTCCAGGTACTCGTGCAGGGCCAGGCGCCCGTAAACCGGACGGCGCTCTTCGATATTGAAGAACACCACCGACGGCAGGGTGATCTTGTCGTCTTCCAGCGCGATCATCGTTTCCATGCCGGGGCGCAGCCAGCCGACGGTGGAGTTGGAGGTGCCGAAGTCGATACCGCAGGCACGGGCTGGAGAGGCGTTGTTCATGTCTTTCGGGTTCCGGTCAAAAAACGGCCGCGCAGTGTATGTCAGTGCGCGGCAGATTCGAAGGCCGGTCATCTGCTATTTCACGACTAAGCTTCTTGAAAGTCGCAGCTTCGCCCCAAACTTGCTGGCATGGGCCGGCAGACATACCGGCGGTCGCAAGAACCGTCGTCCACTGCCGATAAACTTCTGCTGCGCCACCCGGTCACAAAGTTGAGATCGGTCAACCCGGCACGCGCGAATGAGCGCATGCTGGCCTCGGCGCGAAATCGATAACGGATGGTGATTCCTTCGATGGACTTCAAAGACTATTACAAGATACTCGGCGTGGAGCCGACAGCGGACGACAAGGCGATCAAGGCTGCCTATCGCAAGCTGGCGCGCAAATACCACCCCGATGTCAGCAAGGAAAAAGACGCCGAGGCCAAGTTCAAGGACGCCTCGGAAGCCTATGAAGCGCTGAAAAGCGCCGACAAGCGCGCCGAATATGACGAGCTGCGCCGTTATGGCCAGCACGGTCAGCCGTTCCAGGGCCCGCCGGGCTGGCAGAGCCGTGGCGGTTTTGGTGGCGGCGGTGGCGACACCGGCGACTTTTCGGACTTCTTCAGTTCGATCTTCGGCAATCGCGGCGCCGGTTTCGGTGGCGACGGTCGGCAACAACGCAGTGCAGGGCGCCGAGGGCAAGACGTGGAAATGGAACTGCCGGTCTTCCTTGAGGAGACCCTGTCGGACGAGTCGAAGAAGGTCAGCTTCCAGGTCCCGCAATACAACGCCAACGGTCAGCACGTCAGCAACACCAGCAAGAGCCTGAACGTGAAGATCCCGGCGGGCGTCACCGACGGCGAGCGCATCCGCCTCAAAGGGCAGGGCGCACCGGGCATCGGTGGCGGGGCCAATGGCGACCTGTACCTGACCATTCGCTTTGCGCCGCATCCGAAATTCGATGTCGAAGGCGAAAACCTGATCATCACCCTGCCATTGGCACCGTGGGAGCTGGCGTTGGGCGCTGAAGTGGCCGTGCCGACCCTGACCGGCAAGATCAACCTCAAGGTTCCGGCCGGCAGCCAGAATGGCCAGCGCATGCGCGCCAAGGGTCATGGCTTGAAAAACAAGGCCGGTGAGCGTGGTTATCTGTTCGTGCAGCTCAAGGCCGTGATGCCGAAAACCTCGGACGACGAGGTCAAGGCGCTGTGGCAGGAACTGGCGAAAAAAGCCGCGTTCAACCCAAGAGAGAACTTCTGAATCCGACGACGGAGTAGCCCATCATGAGCAGCCCCCTGATCGTTCAACTGGACATGGCAGAATTCTGTGAGGCGGCCGATCTGTCGGACGTCTACGTGATCGAAATCGTCGAACACGGCATCCTCGAACCTCAGGGCGCGCAGCCCCGGGAATGGCGGTTCACCGACTACGAGCTGAGCCTGGCCAAGCGCGCCGCGAAGTTGCGGCGCGAGCTGGAGCTGGAGTGGGAGGGCGTCGCCCTGGCGCTTGATCTGCTCGATGAAGTGAAGGAATTGCGAGCCGAGAATCGCATGCTGCGCCAGCGGTTGGGGCGTTTGGTGGTCGAATAGTTTTACCGTTGGTTTTTGAGTGTCTTTGCCGGCCCCTTCGCGAGCAAGCCCGCTCCCACATTCGACCGCGGTTTTCCAGTTGAAAAGCAGTCAAATGTGGGAGCGGGCTTGCTCGCGAAGAACGATTACGCGGTAAGCCTGCTTAAACCTTTCTCGGCAACACCACACTGAACAACGTCCCGTCAGCCTCGCTCGAGCTGACATCGATCGTCCCGCCATGGGCGGTCACCACTTCCTTGACGATAAACAGACCCAACCCGAGGCTGGTCGACGGCTGCCCGAGTTCTTCGTCGGCGCTGCGCACCAGCGGGTCGAAAATCGTACCGATCGCCTCTTCGGAAATCGGTGTGCCGTAGTTGTGCACCGACAGGCACACGTGGTCGCCCTCGCCACGCAGATCGAGGGTCACGTCGCGCTGGTTGGCACCGTGCTGCAAGGCATTGCCGATCAGGTTTTGCAGTAACTGGTCGATCCGTCCGGCGTCCCACACGCCGCTGGTGTCACCGTGCACGGTGAGCCTGGGATCGGATTGCGGTTGACCGGCGCAAGCTTCGGCGATCGCCGCTCGCGCCGCAACGGCCAGATCCATCGGTGCCGGCTCGATCGGCAGGCTACGGCCCAGACGACTGCGCACCAGTTCCAGCAGATCGCTGACCATCGTCGCCATGTGCCGCGCGCCACGCTTGATGTGCTGGGCGCAGGCCAGGGCATCGCCTTCAAGGCTGGATTTGCGCAGCAGCAGTTCGGTGGACATGCTCACCGCCTGCAGCGGCGCACGCAGGTCATGGCCGAGGATGGCGAGGAAAATGTCCCGCGAGCGATTGACCTGCTCGGCGTAGGCCGCGGTGGATTCGGCCAGTGCCTCGTCGATGGCTTCGTTGAAACGGATCATGTCCTGAAAATAGGTCATGTCCGGCGATTCAAGGCTGTTGACCCACAGGCGGATCACGCAGGCACGCAAATGGCGGAATTCACTGGTCATCTGCACCAGGTCAAAACCGACGGTGTGGCGCAGCTCGCCATGGCTGGCGCCGGCCTCGTCCAGGCTCGGGGTCTTTTCCGGGCCTTCGCCCTTGGCCTTGGCAGCCTGTTCGGCGGGGCTTTGCGGCTTGTTCATGTCGCGGGCGGCGGCCCGCAGAATCTCGCTGGCGTGATCGCGCAGCGCAGTGGAATCCAGATAGTCGGCGGCCGGCGTGATGGTCGCGGCGAACTGTTCCCACTCATCGACGATAGGGTCGATATTGGCCACGATGAACTCGGAAAGACGCATGGGCAGTTCCTGAAAAAAGGCGGAGCGAATCGAATATTAGCCCCTTTGGCGGGAAATACACGACCGTTTGCACAGTGCTTTTCCAGCGACATGAAAAAGGCCCCGGGATCGTGCGCAAGACACGAAACCGGGGCCTTTTGCCGTGCGTCAGAACAGGAAGTAGCGCTGGGCCATCGGCAGGGTCTCGGCCGGTTCACACCACAGCAGCACGCCGTCGGCCTTGACCTGATAGGTCTGCGGGTCGACGTCGATGTTCGGCAGGTAATCGTTGTGGATCAGGTCGGTTTTCTGCACCTCGCGGCAGCCTTTGACCACGCCGATTTTCTTCTTCAGTCCCAGTGCCTCGGGCAACCCGGCCTCCTGCGCGGCCTGACTGATGAACGTCAGGCTGGTGGCGTGCAGCGAGCCGCCGTAACTGGCGAACATCGGGCGGTAGTGCACCGGTTGCGGGGTTGGAATCGACGCGTTGGCGTCGCCCATCAGACTGGCGGCGATGGCGCCGCCCTTGAGGATCAGCGTCGGTTTCACACCGAAAAACGCCGGACGCCAGAGCACCAGGTCGGCCCATTTGCCAACTTCGATCGAACCCACTTCATGGCTGATGCCATGGGTGATCGCCGGGTTGATCGTGTACTTGGCGATGTAGCGCTTGGCGCGGAAGTTGTCGTTGCCTTCGCCGTCCTGCGGCAGCGGGCCGCGCTGCTTTTTCATCTTGTCGGCAGTCTGCCAGGTGCGTGTGATGACTTCGCCGACGCGGCCCATGGCCTGGCTGTCGGAGCTGATCATCGAGAATGCGCCGAGATCGTGGAGGATGTCTTCGGCGGCGATGGTTTCGCGGCGGATACGGCTTTCGGCGAACGCCACGTCTTCGGCGATGCTCGGGTCGAGGTGGTGGCAGACCATCAGCATGTCGAGGTGTTCGTCGATGGTGTTGCGGGTGAACGGCCGGGTCGGGTTGGTCGAGCTCGGCAGCACGTTAGGAAAACCGCAGGCCTTGATGATGTCCGGCGCATGACCGCCGCCGGCACCTTCGGTGTGATAGGTGTGAATGGTGCGGCCCTTGAACGCGCCGAGGGTGGTTTCGACGAAACCCGATTCGTTGAGGGTGTCGGTGTGGATCGCCACCTGCACGTCGTACTGGTCGGCGACGCTCAGGCAGTTGTCGATGCTCGCCGGGGTGGTACCCCAGTCTTCGTGCAGTTTGAGGCCGATGGCGCCGGCCTTGACCTGCTCGATCAGCGGCTCCGGCAGGCTGGCGTTGCCCTTGCCGGTGAGGCCGATGTTCATCGGGAACGCGTCGGCGGCCTGCAGCATGCGCGCCAGGTGCCACGGGCCAGAGGTGCAGGTGGTGGCGTTGGTGCCGGTGGCAGGCCCGGTGCCGCCGCCGATCATGGTGGTGACGCCGCTCATCAGCGCTTCTTCGATCTGCTGCGGGCAGATGAAGTGGATGTGCGTGTCGATGCCGCCGGCAGTGAGGATCATGCCTTCACCGGCGATCACCTCGGTGCTGGCGCCGATGGCGATGGTCACGTTGGGCTGTACGTCCGGGTTACCGGCCTTGCCGATCGCGGCGATCCGCCCGTCCTTGAGGCCGACGTCGGCTTTGACGATGCCCCAGTGGTCGATGATCAACGCGTTGGTGATCAGCGTGTCGACCACTTCGGCGGCGAGCAGTTGGCTCTGGCCCTGGCCGTCGCGGATGACTTTGCCGCCGCCGAATTTGACTTCTTCGCCGTAGGTGGTGAAGTCCTTTTCGACTTCGATCCACAACTCGGTGTCCGCCAGGCGCACCTTGTCGCCGACGGTGGGGCCGAACATGTCGGCGTAGGCTTGTCTGGAAATCTTCATGTGTTCGCCTTGGAATTCAATGGTCTTTGAGGCTGTTCGCTGCGCTCACAGATTCGCGAGCAAGCCCGCTCCCACAATTGACCGCATTTCAACTGAAGGAACGCGGTCGAATGTGGGAGCGGGCTTGCTCGCGAAGGGGCCAGAGCAGACACCGCATTACTTAGAGATCACCCATGACCCGCCCGGCAAAGCCGAACACCCGCCGATGCCCGGCGTACTCCACCAACTCGACCTCGCGGCTCTGCCCCGGCTCGAAGCGCACCGCGGTGCCGGCCGGGATATTCAGGCGCATGCCACGGCTGGCCGCGCGATCAAAGGTCAGCGCGTCGTTGGTTTCGAAAAAGTGATAGTGCGAACCGACCTGGATCGGTCGGTCGCCGCTGTTGGCGACTTTCAGGCTGAGGGTGCGGCGGCCGACATTCAGTTCGATGTCGCCGGGCTGGATCTGGTACTGGCCGGGAATCATGGCCGGGCTCCTTGCAGAATCTTGTAGTAGAGGGCGGTCGGGCGATACGTACCGTGCGGGTCGCAGGCGTAGTCGGGAATTTCGCCGGCACGGGTGTAACCCAGGGCCTTGTAGAAATCTTCGGCGGGGGAGCCGGCCTCGGTGTCGAGGTAGAGCATGCCGCGCTTGTGCTTGGCCGCTTCGAGCTCCAGCGCATTCATCAACTGCTGGCCGAGGCCACGGCGGCGCGCCTGTTCACGCACCAGCAGCTTCTGCACTTCGGCGCGATTGAGGCCGTTGGCCTTCTGGCACAGGCCCAACTGCACGCTGGCCTGCACCTCTTCATCCTTGACCACCACCCAGAGCAACACGCTGCCCTTGTTCACTTGTTGCTGCACTTCATCGAAATAGGCGCGGGCCTGCGCGGCATCGAGATCGGCCATGAAACCGACGCTGGCGCCATAACCCACGGCGTCGAGCAGCAGATCAATCAGGCCCTGACGATAGTGCGCAAAACTTTCCGCATTGACGCGTCGCAGTTGGGCGGGGTTCATCGCGTGTCACTCCTTGTTGGCGACCGGCGGCTGGGCGCCAGGATTGAGGGTCAGTTGCATGAAGGTCAGATCGAGCCAGCGACCGAACTTGGTGCCGACTTGCGGCATTTGTCCGGTGATGCTGAAACCGGCGCGTTCATGCAGACGAATGGAAGCGGCGTTGCCACTTTCGATGGCGGCGACCATCACATGCTTGTCGCAGGCTTTGGCCCGCTCGATCAGCACGCTCATCAATTGCGGGCCAAGGCCATTGCCGCGCTGGTCGCTACGGACATAGACCGAGTGCTCGACGGTATGGCGGAAACCGTCGAACGGCCGCCAGTCGCCAAAGGAAGCGTAGCCGAGCACAACGTTGTCGGCGTCGACGATCACCAGAATCGGGTAGGCCTGGGCCTGACGGGCGCTGAACCACGCCTGGCGGTTGCCGAGGTCGACCGCCGATTCGTTCCAGATCGCCGTGGTGTTGAGCACCGCGTCGTTGTAGATGTCGCGGATTGCAGGGAGGTCGGCGTGCAGGGCATCGCGAATGGTGTAGGTCATGGCGCGGCCTCAGACGATCGGTTGGTGGACGGTGACCAGTTTGGTGCCGTCGGGAAACGTCGCTTCGACCTGGATCTCCGGGATCATTTCCGGGATGCCTTCCATCACCTGTTCACGGCTGAGCAGGGTGGTGCCGAAGTGCATCAGCTCGGCCACGGTCTGGCCATCACGGGCGCCTTCGAGCAGGGCGGCGGAGATATAGGCCATGGCTTCCGGGTAGTTGAGCTTCACACCTCGGGCCAGTCGGCGTTCGGCGACGAGGCCGGCGGTGAAGATCAACAGCTTGTCTTTTTCGCGTGGGGTCAGGTCCATTGCGGGTATCCATCAGGGCAGATTGAAAAATGTGCACAAATCTCCTGTGGGAGCGGGCTTGCTCGCGAAAGCGGTAGGTCAGCCAGCATCTGTGTGAATGACACATCGCCTTCGCGAGCAAGCCCGCTCCCACAGTTGGATTGCATTTCAGGTGTTCCAGATTCGCGGGGGCTGGGCTTCACGGCCTAGCAGAACCGGGCGTAACAAACGCCATAAATCGATGAGCCAGGCACGGGCGAGCAGTGCCTCTGACGCCAAACACCGAGCCACCAACAGGCCGGGCAACTGGGTCAGATCGCCGCGCACTGCATGCCCCAGCGAACGACAGCGCTCCAGCAATTCGGCATCGATTTCACCGGTCACCAGCAGCGTCGCAAACACCGGATGGCCATCCAGGCCGATCGGCGAATCGAGCAAGCCGTCACCGCCAGTAATCCTCTGACGCTCGTGCCAGAGCAATCGCCCGTCACGGCGGATATCCAGATGCGCTTGAAAGTGTCCGAGGTCGAAGCGCTCGCTACTGGCCGGTCGGCCCAGCGCCACCACGTCCCAGTAGAACAACCGCGCATCGCCTTCAAGCTCGATCGAGGTGGTGAGTTCAGCCTGAGCGGCGCTGTAGACGATGGTTTCCTGCGGCAGCCATTCCAGCGTCGCGCCGGCCGCGACTTTCAGATCGATTTGCTGATACGCCGGCCCCGCTGCGCGATACCACTTGGCCGCGCCGGGGCTGGTGATCTGCGCCCAGGCGTCCCGTTCGACGCGGGCGCTGATGTTCAGCCGGTCACCCCCGGCGATCCCGCCCGGCGGGTGGACGATGATGTGCTGGCAGACCTCGGGGCCTTCGGCATACAGGTGCTTTTGCACGCGCAGCGGGCCGAGATGCCGGCGCTGAACCGGGCGCGTGCAGTCGCCGAAGCGGGCGTAGGCCAGCTCCAGCTCGGCATGCCAGCTCGGGGTAAACAGGGCAGTGGGAAGCGCTAGATTCATGGTTTGTAATTATCGTTAGGAAGCTACAGATTAAATTGTTACCAGACCTCGTACACCCTCGGCCTCCATATTTTCGCCGCGCCCCTGTTGCACGATCTCGCCCCGGGACATCACCAGGTACTGATCGGCCAGCTCCGCAGCGAAATCGTAGAACTGCTCCACCAGCAAAATCGCCATGTCGCCACGCGCCGCGAGTTTTTTGATCACCGCGCCGATCTCCTTGATCACCGAGGGCTGGATGCCTTCGGTGGGCTCGTCGAGGATCAGCAAACGCGGACGACTGGCCAGGGCGCGACCGATAGCCAGCTGCTGTTGCTGACCGCCGGACAGGTCACCGCCGCGGCGCTGCTTCATTTGTAGCAGCACCGGGAACAATTCGTAGATGAAACCTGGTACTTCTTTCGCTTCACTGCCGGGAAACCGTGACAGGCCCATCAGCAGATTCTCCTCCACGGTGAGCCGGCCGAAGATTTCCCGGCCCTGTGGCACATAGGCGATCCCGGCGTGTACCCGCTGGTGCGGCTTGAACGTGGTAATCGGTTGGCCTTCCCAGTTCACCACACCTTCCTTGGCCGGCAACAGGCCCATCAGGCATTTGAGCAGGGTGGTCTTGCCCACGCCGTTGCGCCCGAGCAGGCAGGTGACTTCGCCGACTTTTACGTCGAATGAGAGGCCACGGAGGATGTGGCTACCGCCGTAGTACTGGTGCAACTTGTCGACTTGCAGCATTCTCAAAATCTCCTCAAATCCCCCTGTGGGAGCGGGCTTGCTCGCGAATGCGGTGGATCAGTCGCCATCAACTTGAATGGCACACCGCATTCGCGAGCAAGCCCGCTCCCACATTGGAAAGGTGTTTGCAGTTCAACGGCCGAGATAGACCTCGATCACCCGCTCGTTTTCCTGCACCTGCTCCAGCGACCCTTCCGCCAGCACGCTGCCCTGATGCAGCACCGTCACGTGGTCGGCAATCGAGCCGACGAAGCCCATGTCGTGCTCCACCACCATCAGCGAATGCTTGCCGGCCAGCGATTTGAACAGCTCGGCGGTGAATTCGGTTTCGGCATCGGTCATGCCCGCCACCGGTTCGTCGAGCAGCAACAGTTGCGGGTCTTGCATCAGCAACATGCCGATCTCCAGAAACTGCTTCTGGCCGTGTGACAGCAAGCCCGCCGGGCGATTGACCGAGGTGGTCAGGCGGATGGTCTCCAGCACTTCGCTGATGCGATCGCGCTGCTCGCCGCTCAGGCGTGCGCGCAAACTGGCCCACACCGACTTGTCGGTCTTCTGCGCCAGCTCCAGATTCTCGAACACGCTGAGCGCTTCGAACACTGTCGGTTTCTGGAACTTGCGGCCGATCCCGGCCTGGGCGATCTGCACTTCGCTCATCTGCGTCAGATCGAGGGTTTCGCCGAACCACGCCTTGCCGTGGCTGGGGCGAGTCTTGCCGGTGATGACGTCCATCAGCGTAGTCTTGCCTGCGCCATTGGGGCCGATGATGCAGCGCAGTTCGCCGACACCGATGTACAGGTTCAGATTGTTCAGCGCACGGAAGCCGTCGAAGCTGACGCTGATGTCTTCCAGGGTCAGGATCGTGCCGTGGCGGGTGTCGAGGCCCGGGCCGACGCGTTGGCCGAGGCCGATCGAGTCACGGCTGGTGCCTTCGTCCTTGTTCGGTTCCACGGGGAAGAACGCCGGTTCGAGCATGAATTCAGCACTCGCAGTGACTCTCATTGTTCACCTCGTTTCTTCAGCAGGCCGATCACGCCTTTGGGCAGATACAACGTCACGACGATGAACAGCGCGCCGAGGAAGAACAGCCAGTATTCGGGGAAAGCCACGGTGAACCAGCTCTTCATGCCGTTGACCACACCGGCACCGAGCAACGGCCCGATCAGCGTGCCGCGACCGCCGAGGGCGACCCACACTGCCGCTTCGATGGAGTTGGTCGGCGACATTTCGCTGGGGTTGATGATCCCCACCTGCGGTACATACAACGCCCCGGCCAGACCGCACAGCACCGCGCTCAAGACCCAGACGAACAGCTTGAAGCCGCGCGGGTCGTAGCCGCAGAACATCAGGCGGTTTTCCGCATCGCGCAGCGCGGTCAGCACCCGGCCGAACTTGCTCTGCGCCAGACGCCAGCCGATGAACAGACTCGCCACCAGCAGCAACACGGTCGCCAGAAACAGCACCGCGCGGGTGCCCGGCTCAGTGATGCCGAAACCGAGAATCGTGCGGAAATTGGTGAAACCGTTGTTGCCGCCGAAGCCGGTCTCGTTGCGAAAAAACAGGAGCATCCCGGCGAAGGTCAGGGCCTGGGTCATGATCGAGAAATACACACCCTTGATCCGCGAACGGAAGGCGAAGAAGCCGAACACCAGCGCCAGCAGACCCGGTGCCAGCACCACCAGACACATCGACCAGATAAAACTGCTGGTGCCGCTCCAGTACCACGGCAGGTCGGTCCACGACAGAAAGGTCATGAACGCCGGCAAACCATCACCGGCGGCCTGACGCATCAGGTACATGCCCATCGCATAACCGCCGAGGGCGAAGAACAGGCCGTGGCCCAGCGACAGCAGCCCGGCGTAGCCCCAGACCAGATCCAGCGCCAGAGCGACGATCGCGTAGCAGAGGATTTTGCCGACCAGCGTCAGGGTGTAGGCCGAGACATGCAGCGCGCTGTCCGGTGCCAACAGCGAAAGCAGCGGCAGGGCGATCAGCAGCGCGAGGATCACCGCGCCGATGGCAAGGGTGACTTTCGGCCCGGCTTTTTGCGTGGCCGTGACAAGTAGAGGCTGGTTCATCAGTCGATCACCCGTCCTTTCAGTGCGAAGAGGCCTTGCGGACGTTTCTGGATGAACAGAATGATCAGCGCGAGGATCAGGATCTTGCCGAGTACCGCACCGATCTGCGGTTCGAGAATCTTGTTGGCGATGCCCAGCCCGAACGCGGCGAGCACGCTGCCGGCGAGTTGCCCGACGCCACCGAGCACCACCACCAGGAATGAGTCGATGATGTAGCTCTGACCCAGATCCGGGCCGACGTTGCCGATCTGGCTCAGCGCCACGCCACCGAGGCCGGCGATGCCCGAGCCGAGGCCGAAGGCGAGCATGTCGACGCGTCCGGTGGGCACGCCGCAGCAGGCAGCCATGTTGCGGTTCTGCGTGACCGCACGGACGTTGAGGCCGAGGCGGGTCTTGTTCAGCAGCAGCCAGGTCAGCACCACCACGAACAAGGCGAAGGCGATGATCACGATGCGGTTGTACGGCAACACCAGATTCGGCAGCACCTGAATCCCGCCGGACAGCCACGCCGGGTTCGCCACCTCGACGTTCTGCGCGCCGAACAGCAGGCGCACCAACTGGATCAGCATCAGGCTGATGCCCCAGGTGGCGAGCAGGGTTTCCAGTGGTCGGCCGTAGAGATGACGAATCACTGTGCGTTCCAGCGCCATGCCGATCGCCGCCGTGACGAAGAACGCCACCGGCAGCGCGATCAGCGGATAGAACTCGATGGCTTGCGGTGCGTAACGCTGGAACATCAGCTGCACCACGTAAGTCGAGTAGGCGCCGAGCATCAGCATCTCGCCATGGGCCATGTTGATCACCCCGAGCAGGCCGAAGGTGATCGCCAGCCCGAGCGCCGCGAGCAGCAGGATCGAGCCGAGGGACATGCCGCTGAACGCCTGACCCAACACTTCGCCGATCAGCAGTTTGCGCTTGACCTGAGCCAGACTGGTTTCGGCGGCGGTGCGCACCCCGGCATCGCTTTCGACGCCGGGCTCGAGCAGGCCTTCGAGGCGGGTGCGGGCCAGCGGATCGCCGGTTTCACCCAGCAGGCGCACGGCGGCCAGACGCACCGCCGGATCGCTGTCGACCAGCTGCAGATTGGCCAGCGCCAGGCTCAGGGCGGCGTGGACGTTCTCGTCTTTTTCGCCAGCCAGCTGCTGGTCGAGGAATTTCAGCTGCGCGGGTTTCGCGCTTTTCTGCAATTGCTGCGCGGCAGTCAGACGGGTTTTGGCATCGGCGGCGAGCAATTGGTGGCTGGCCAACGCGGTGTCGATCAGACCCCGCAGGCGGTTGTTCAGGCGCAGGGTTTTCGGCTGGCCGTCGAGGGTCAATTCGCCTTGTTGCAGGGCGTTGATCAGCTCGACACGCGCCGGCTCGGGCTGCGCGGCCCAGGCTTCCAGCAGTCTGGCTTGCTGCACGGGATTGGCGGCGACGAAGTCTTCGGCGTCACCGGCAAAGGCAGTCATCGGCAACAGCAGTGCGATGGCGAGGATGAAGCGGTAAAGGGTAGTCGGCATAAAGAGTCGCCTTGCGCGGACTAATGGTGGGCACAGTCTTTGTGGCGAGGGGATTCATCCCCGATCGGCTGCGAAGCAGTCGCAAAAACAGTCGCCGCGATTCACAGGTACATCGCGCCTGTAGCATTTGGGGTCGCTTCGCGACCCATCGGGGATGAATCCCCTCACCACAAAATATTGTTCCCACAGGGGGATCGAGTCGGCCTCACGCCAGGCGCGAGGCCGACACCCAATGGCTCAGTTGCTCTTCACCGCATAATCCGGCTTCTTGTCGTTGCCATCGATAAACGGACTCCAAGGCTGGGCGCGGATCGGGCCTTCGGTCTGCCACACGACGTTGAACTGACCGTCGTTCTGGATCTCGCCGATCATCACCGGTTTGTGCAGGTGGTGGTTGGTCTTGTCCATGGTCAGGGTGTAACCGGACGGCGCGGCGAAGGTCTGGCCGGCCAGTGCTTCGCGAACCTTGTCGACGTCGGTGGACTTGGCTTTCTCCACCGCTTGCGCCCACATGTGGATGCCGACGTAAGTGGCTTCCATCGGGTCGTTGGTCACCGCTTTGTCGGCGCCCGGCAGGTTGTGTTTCTTCGCGTAAGCCTTCCAGTCAGCGACGAACTTCTTGTTCACCGGGTTCTCCACGGACTCGAAGTAGTTCCACGCCGCAAGGTTGCCCACCAGCGGTTTGGTGTCGATGCCGCGCAGCTCTTCTTCACCCACCGAGAACGCCACCACCGGTACGTCGGTAGCCTTCAGGCCCTGGTTGGCCAGCTCTTTGTAGAACGGCACGTTGGAGTCGCCGTTGACCGTGGAGATCACAGCAGTCTTGCCGCCGGCGGAGAATTTCTTGATGTTGGCGACGATGGTTTGATAGTCGCTATGACCGAACGGGGTATAGACCTCTTCGATGTCCTTGTCGGCCACGCCTTTGGAATGAAGGAACGAGCGCAGGATCTTGTTGGTGGTGCGCGGGTAGACGTAGTCGGTGCCGAGCAGGAAGAAGCGCTTGGCGCTGCCGCCTTCTTCGCTCATCAGGTATTCAACGGCGGGGATCGCTTGCTGGTTCGGCGCGGCGCCGGTGTAGAACACGTTCGGCGACATCTCTTCGCCTTCGTATTGCACCGGGTAGAACAGCAGGCCGTTGAGTTCTTCGAACACCGGCAGCACCGATTTCCGTGACACCGACGTCCAGCAACCGAACACCACCGCGACCTTGTCCTGGGTCAGCAACTGCCGGCCCTTCTCGGCGAACAGCGGCCAGTTCGACGCAGGGTCGACCACCACCGGTTCGAGCATCTTGCCGTTCACGCCGCCCTTGGCGTTGATCTCGTCGATGGTCATCAGCGCCATGTCTTTGAGCGACGTTTCGGAGATCGCCATGGTCCCGGACAACGAATGCAGAATCCCCACCTTGATGGTCTCGGCGGCCTGGACAGTCCAGGTCATGCCCATCGCGGCAATGGATGCCGTGAGTGTGAAAGCCTTGATCAAACTGCGACGCTTCATTGTGCGATCTCCATGAACGTTAAAGTTTTTTATGGTTGGCAGATGCGGACGACTGAAGGTGTGTTTTGCAAGGGCTGTGCCCGGTCGGGATCGGGCAGGAAAATGTCGGTTTAGAGCGGTTGCGCGCGGGTGGGGTGCACCATGAAGGGACGCGGAGAGAGCGTTGGTGCAAGCGGCCGCGCCAGATTGGGGCGCGATTTCAAGGACAACACTGTCCCCTGTAGGAGTGAGCCTGCTCGCGATAGCGTTCTGTCATCCGCATTGATGTCGAATGTGTCGCCGTCATCGCGAGCAGGCTCACTCCTACAAGTTGATTGTGCTGGATCAGCGGCGGCGCATCAGGCCGATGAAGAACAGACCGCCGATAGCTGCGGTGGCGACGCCGATGGGCAGGTCTTCCGGCGCGATCAGGGTTCGCGCGGCGACATCGACCCACACCAGAAACAGGCTGCCGAGCAGGACGCAGGCCGGCAGCAGTCGGCGGTGTTCGGCACCGACCAGACGCCGGGCAATGTGCGGCACCATCAGCCCGACAAAACCGATCGAGCCGCTGATCGACACCAGCACCCCGGTCATCAAGGACGCGATCACAAACACCCGCAAACGCACCGCGCGGGCATTCAGGCCGAGGGTGACGGCGGTCTGTTCACCGGCCATCAAGGCGTTCAACGGTCGGGCCATGCCCAGCAGCAAACCGAGGCCGAGCAACACACTCAGCGCCGGCACCGTCAGTAGTTCCCAGCGCGCCAGGCCGAGGCCGCCGAGCATCCAGAACATCACCGCCGAGCTGGCGCGATGGTCGCCCATGAACAGCAGCAGGTTGGCGATTGCCATCATCACGAACGACACCGCCACGCCGCACAGCAGCAACCGGTCGCTGTCGAGCCGACCCTGACGGTTGGCAATGCCCAGCACCAGAAACATGCTCAGCAACGCACCGATGAAAGCAGCAATCGGCAAGGTCAGCAGACCGACGATCTCACCTATGTGCAGCACCACGATCACGGCGCCGAGGGTCGCGCCGGAGGTGACGCCGAGCAGGTGCGGATCGGCAAGAGGATTGCGCGTCACCGCTTGCAGCACCGCGCCAATCAACGCCAACCCGGCACCGACCAACGCCCCGAGCAACATGCGCGGCACACGGATCAGCCAGACAATGTGCTCCTGCCCGGCGCTCCAGCTCACCTCGCCGAAACCCAAGGTCTTGTGCAGCAGAATCCGCCACACCACCTCCACCGGCACCCGCGCCGGACCAAAACCGAGCGAGACCACGCACGACACCAGCAACAGGGCACCGAGGGCGATCAGCAACAAGGCGTAGCGACGGTCGATCATTCGCCGTGGAATCCTTTGGCCAGGGTTTCCACCGCCAGCACGTTATCGATCCCCGGCGTGGCCTGCACGTAAGGGATGACGATGAAGCGCTGGTTCTTGATCGCATCGACCGATTGCAGCGCCGGGTTCTTCAGCAGAAATTCGATCTTCTGTTCAGCAGTGATTTCGCTGTAGTCGACGATCACGATCACCTGCGGATTGCGCTCGACCACGGTCTCCCAGTTGACCCTCGTCCAGCTCGCGTCGACGTCGTCGAGAATGTTGCGCCCGCCCGCAGCATCAATCAGCGCCTGCGGCATGCCGAGACGCCCGGAAGTCATGGCGCGGTCTTCACCGCTGTCGTAGAGAAACACCCGCGGCTTGTCGACGGGCAGGTCTTTGCGGATCTCGGCGACCTGATTCTGCATGTCGGCGATCAGTGCGTTGGCGCGATCCTGCACGTCGAAAATCTTCCCCAGATTGCGCAGGTCGTTGTAGGTGTCGTCCAGCGTCGCCGCCGGACGCTTCATCACGAAGGCGCAGGATTCGGTCAGCTCATATACGTTGATGCCCAGCGGTTGCAGGGTCTGCGGCGTGAGGTCGCCACCGACGCGCATGCCGTAATCCCAGCCGGCGAAAAAGAAATCGACGTTGGCGTTGAGCAGGGTTTCCACCGACGGGTATTTCGCGGCCAGCTCCGGCAAGCCGTCGAGCAGCGACTGCATTTCGGGCGTTACTGACTTCCAGCCGCTGACACCGCTGTAGCCGGCCATACGCGATTTGAGGCCGAGGGCGAGCATCATCTGGGTCATGTTGATGTCGTGACTGACCGCGTGTTTCGGCGCTTCGTTGAAGGTCACTTCGCGGTTGCAGCTATGGATGGTCAACGGGTATTTCGTGGCTTCGGCGAAGGCCTGGGCACTGCACAACAAAAGAGCGACACAAAGCAGGGAACGCACAGTCATGGTCGGGTTATCCAGGTGATTCGCGGGTAGCCGTGGAGGGGATGGGAATCGATCAACGCCTCGACGCCGAACACGTCGCGCAGCAGCTCGGTGGTCAGTACCTGTTGCGGCGTGCCGCTGGCGACGATCCGGCCGTGGTTGATCACGTACAGTCGGTCACAGAACGCGGCGGCCAGGTTCAGGTCGTGAATGCTGGCGAGGGTGCCGATCTGCAGACGTTTGACCAGTTGCAGCAGTTCGAGCTGATAACGCGGGTCGAGGTGGTTGGTCGGCTCGTCGAGGATCAGCAGTTGCGGTTGCTGAGTCAGGGCGCGGGCAAGGATCACCCGCTGCTTCTCACCGCCGGACAGGGTGGCGAACGCATGGTCTTCGAAGCCGTCGAGGCCGACGGATTTGAGCGCTTGCGTCGCCAGATTGCGATCTTCCAGCGTGTCGCCATCGAACAGGCCTTTGTGCGGCGTGCGACCCATGGCGACCACTTCTTCGACGGTCAGGCCAAAGGCATCGGGGAATTCCTGCAGGACCACGGCGATGCGCTTTGCGCACCAGCGCGAAGACTGTTTCCACACGTTGTGATGATCGAGTCTGACCTCACCGCTTTCCGGCTGACTGAAGCGATAGGCGCAGCGCAGCAGGCTGGTCTTGCCGCTGCCGTTGGGGCCGATCAGCCCGACAAACTCACCGGCAGCCACCTGCAACGAGGCGTCACGCAGCTGGAACTGGTGATGGCAGTGGCCGTGGCCCAGAGGTGTCCAGGCGAGGTGGGTGAGGGTGAGTGACGTCATAGGGCGTTCGGTGTGTTCTCGATTTCGTGTTTTTTCGGTAGATCCATCCCCCTCACCCCAGCCCTCTCCCCCAGAGGGGGCGAGGGGGAAAGGGAGCCGATCTTCATGCGTTTCAAAACTGAGTTCGACTCGGACTTTCAAGTCGGTGCAACTTGCCCAAACACCTCGGTCAGTTCCCTCTCCCTCCGGGAGAGGGCTAGGGTGAGGGCGCAATCTTCAATCAAAAAGTGTAATCAGCGGTGACGAAGAACGATCTCGGCTCGCCGAGAATCCACTGCTGGCCCGCATTGTATTGGCTTTGTGCGTACTGGCGGTCAAACAGATTGTTCAGCTGTAGACCGAGCGTGGTGTTGCGCAAGGCTTGCCACGACAGCGTCGCATCGACCACGGTGTAACTCGGCAGCTCGTTGCGGTTGGCCATGTCGGCGTAATGCGCATCGACATAACGCACGCCGGCCCCGGCCTTCAGATCATCACTGAGGTTTTTGTTCAGCCACAGATTGGCGGTGCGCTGTGGTACATCCACCGGGCGATTGCCGTTGTACGACAGGGTTTGCCCGTCGACCACTTCGGAGAAGTCATCGTACTTGGCCTTCACAACCGCCGCGTTGGCCTGCAATTGCCAGGCGTGCGGCAGTTGCAGATCGAGGCTGGCTTCCAGGCCGTTGGACGATTGCTGGCCGACTTGCTGCTTGAGCGTCGGGTTGCCCGGATCGTCGGTCAGCAGTTTCTTTTTGACGATGCGATAGGCCGCCAGGGTGAACTCGCCGCGTTGATCCCAGAGCAACTGCTTCATGCCGACCTCGGTCTGGCGCGCGGTCGACAGGTCGTATTGCTGCTGGCTCGGGCTCAGAGAAATCAAGCCACCGATGCCGTCGGTGCTGGTCGCGACCTGACCGTAGAACGAAGTCTCGGGCGTGAGGGCAAACACCAGTCCGGCCTTCCAGTTGTTGCCGGTCAGGGTCTTGTCGCTCTGGCTGTCGTCGATCAGATTGTTGCGATCCACATGCACATAGTCGCGGCGCACGCCGGTCACCAGCGACCAGCGCTCGCTCAGTTGCGTGCGGTTTTCGGCGAACACTGACATCTGTTTGGTGGTGCTGTCGAACTGGTCGCGGTACGGGTTGGCGCTTTCAAAATAGCCCGGCTGCGGGTGATACAGATCCAAGGGCTGACCGTTGGGCAGCACGTCGTTGAACGGCGAGTTGCTGTTGAGCTGGAAGCGGATGCGGTTGTAATCGACGCCGGTCACGGTCTGGCTGTCGAGGCCGAACAGCGAGTGCTTGAAGGTGAAGGTCTGGCGGTCGCCGACCTGCTCCTGCTGGTGGCCGATGCCGAAGTAGCCACTGCGGCTGAGTTGCTGGCTGTCGCGGTCGAAGTTGTAGTTCTCGGCGTTCTGCCAGCGGCGCTGGGCCTTGAGGTAGTACAGCTCGTTGCTGGCACTGACGGCGTCGTTGATCTGCCAATCCGTGGTCAGGCGCGTCCACTGATCGTTGTAGTGCTGCTGATCGTCACGCACGTTGTAGTTCTTATTGCGCAGACTGTCCTGCAATCGGCCGTTGATCAGTGGCGTGCCGAAGTAGTTCTGCGGGCGCTGATCGCCGTAGTCGTGGGCGAGGGTGAACGCCAGGTCATCAGTGGCTTGCCAGCGCAGCGCCGCGCTGATGAAGTCGCTTGATGAGTCACCGCGATCGATCCAACCGTTGCTGCGCAGACGATTGAGATTGAGCCGATAGCTCAGGGTGTCGCTCAGCGAGCCGCCGCTGTCGAACGCCTGCTGCTGGCTGTCGTAGGAACCGTAGCCGAGGCGCAGGTGATTTTCTATTTCGCCCTCGAACGGCTTCTTCGGAATCACGTTGACCACCGCACCGGTCGCGCCTTCGCCGTACAGCACCGAGGCCGGGCCGCGCAGCACGTCGACGCGCTGCACCGCCCAGGTGTCGACCGGAAAAGTTACGGTGCCCATACCGGTGTACATGCGGTTACCGTCATACAACTGCATCACCGAACTCTGCCCGGTAAAACCGCGTGCCTGCAACGAGGTGCCGCCATCGCCCGGGGTGCCGGTGCGGCTGATGCCGGTGCTGCGTGACACCGCGTCCTGCACGCTGCGATCGCCACGGGCGCGAACCTGCTCGCCGCTGAGGCTTTCGACGCTGGCCGGAGTTTCCATGGCCGTCAGGTTCAGGCGCGAACCAGCGGTGGTCGGCGTGGTCAGGCTGACACTTTCTTCGTCAACCGCAGGCGCGGAGATTGTGCCGGTGGGCAGCGTCAGCGGCTGGCCATCAGCGCTGGCGTTGTTCAGGGCAAGCAGGCAGAGACTGGACAAGAGGTACTTGTTCATCGGGACGGTGAATCACTTCTTCAAAAGACAGCCCGCCACTTTTGGTGGCGGGCAGAGCGGCAATTGTGGGAGCGGGCTTGCTCGCGAAGAGGGCGTGCCAGACACCCTGTTCGTTGAATGATACTCCGCCTTCGCGAGCAAGCCCGCTCCCACAGGAATCTGCCGGAGTTTAAGCCCCGGCAGTTTAAAGATCTGTCTGAAACGCGCATCTCGCCTGCTTCACGTTGAAGTTGAGGCAGATTCAGCTTGGCGGCCCAGACGCGACAACAGCAGCCGATCCAGCAGCCAGACCAGCACCAGCGAAGCGCCCACCAGCGGAAAGATCACTGCCAGCACCAGCATGATCGCCACCCCGGTTTTCCATTTCGGGAGGTCATGGCGCAGCGGCGGCACGCCGAATTTGCCCTGCGGACGACGCTTCCACCAGATCACCACACCGCTGACGGCGCTGAGCAGAATCATCAGGCAGATCAGCAGCACGACGATCTGGTTGAAGGTGCCGAACATCTTGCCTTCGTGCAGCATCACACCGATTTCCGTGGCCCGCGCGACTGCGCCGTACTGCTCGAAACGCACATCGGCGAGGACCTTGCCGGTGTACTGATCGACATGCAGGGTCGCATCGTTACGCGGGTCGTCGGCGAACACGGCGATGGTGAACACGCCGGTCGCGGTGGTTGGCAGGGTGATGCTGTAGCCGGGTTCGACCTTGCGTTCAATGGCGATGTTCTGCACCTCTTGCAGGCTGATCGCGGGTGCGGCGGGGCCGTGTTGCATGCCGCCGTGGGCCATGTGTTCGGCGTGGTCGCCGGACATCGGCATCGGCGTGTTTTCCATCGCCCACGGCACGGTCTGGCGCGCGGCGTTATTGAGGCTGCCGGCCTCGACGTCGGAGGTCGGCACGTTGTTCCACATCGCGGCCGGGAACACGTTCCACACCTGCGCATATTGCTTGCCCCAGAAGCCGGTCCAGGTCATGCCGCTGAGCAGCATCACCAGCAGCAATGCCGCGCCCCAGAACCCGGTGACCGCGTGCAGATCACGCCACAACACCCGACCGCGACTGTTCAGGCGTGGCCACAGAATCCCGGCGGCCTGACCCCGCGGCCACCACAGAAACACCCCCGATACCACCAGCACCACACCCCAACCTGCGGCGAGTTCGATCAGGCGATCACCGAGCGTGCCGATCATCAATTCGCCGTGAATGGCGCGGGCGACGGCTTGCAGATTTTTCTTCGCATCCTGCTCGCCGAGGATGTCGCCGTGGTACGGATCGATGAATACGTTGAGTTCATGGCCGGCGTTTTTCACCACGAACTGCGCGCTGCGTTCGGCGTTGGCCGGCGGCAGGTACTGGGTGATCTGACCCTGTGGATAAGCGCTCTTGACCCGTTGCAGCAAGTCATCGGCCGGCACCGTGTGATGCCCGGCGGGGACGTTGAGCAGGCTGCTGTACATCAGCGAATCGAGCTGCGGTTTGAACAGGTAGATGATGCCGGTCAGGGCCAGCATCACCATGAAGGGCGCGACGAATAATCCGGCATAGAAATGCCAGCGCCAGGCCAGGTTGTAGAAGTTCGGTTTGGGCTTTTGCATCACGTTTGCTCCGCTTGGCTTGGATCTTTTCTTTGTTCTGTATGGGGAGTTTCACCACTGCACTCCTGTGGGAGCGGGCTTGCTCGCGAAAGCGTCGTGTCAGGCGCCACCCATGCTGGATGTACCGCCGTCTTCGCGAGCAAGCCCGCTCCCACAAGGGCAGGGCGTGCCGCTCGGTTAGAAACTCATATCAACCTTGGTCCAGAGCGTGCGCCCCGGCTCGTTGATCGCTTGCGGGTCGTTGGCCGGGTAGCCGAAACCGGCGTTCCCCGCCAGGTTCAGGTGCTCGGCGTAAGCCTTGCCGAACAGGTTGTCGACGCCGGTGCTGACCTTCCAGTTTTTGTTGATCCGGTAGGCGCCGTTGAGCGAGAACACGCCAAAGCCGCCGCTCTTGTCGTAGTCCTTGCCGACCACGTTGCCCTTGTTCTGGTCGATACGGTTTTGCGCCGCGACCACGCGCCACAGTGCCCCGGCGCTCCAGTTGTCTTCGCTGTAGGTCAGGCCGAAGCGCGCATCCAGCGGCGGCATTTGCGGCAGGGCTTTGCCGTCGCTGCTGTTCTTGCCCCAGGCGTAAGCCAGGGTCGCGTCGGCTTTCCAGTTATCGGTGAGTTTGTAGGCGGCACCGAGCTCGCCCCCCATGATCCGCGCGTCGATGTTTTCCGCGCGCGATGTGCTCATGCCCATCATCGTTGGCGTGTAGTCGAACAGGATGTAGTCGCGCACCACACCGATGTAGCCCGAGGCCCAGGCTTCGAGTTCGGCGGTCTTGTAGTTCACGCCGAAGTCGAACTGGGTGGTCTTTTCCGGTTTGATCGAGTCGAACGCATTCAGCGAACCGGCCGGGCCGGACTTCGGCGAAAACAGCTCCCAATAATCCGGGAAGCGCTGCGCGTGACCGAGACCGGCGTACAGCGTGGCCGGGCTGTCAGCGAGGTCATGCTCGTAACGCACGAAGCCGCTTGGCAGGGTGTCGGCGCGGGTCTCGTCGGCGGTCGGATTTGGCCGGCTCATCATTCCCGAACCAATGCGCTGCCGGTAATCCTTGGCCGAAGCACGGTCGACCCGGGCGCCGGCAATCAGCCGATCACGGTCGGCGGCGTACCAGGTCATTTCGCTGAACACGCCGTAGTTATGGAAATCGGCGTCCTTGGTGTAGGGCTGATCCTTGTAGGTGTCGATGCCCATGCCGCTGCGCTGGCGATGCTCGTTGGTCTGCGCATCGAGACCGGTGATCAGCTGGATGTCGGCCCAGCGCCAGGTTGCCTTGATCCGCGCGCCGAGGGTGCGCCGGTCGACGTTGGACGCCATGGGCCCGGCCATCATCCCGGTGCCGGATGGCGTGCGCAGGGTGTAGTTGTCCATCACGTGGTCGGCGTAGTTGTAGTAAACCTGTGCTTCAACTTTCTCCAGCACGTCGGTGATGTTGGATTTTTCGAAGCGCAGGCCGAGGCTTTCGCGCAGGAACTGCGAACCGTCCATGCCGCGCCCGGCGTAGCGCGCTTCGCCATCGCCCTTGCCGGCGGTGAGTTCGATCAGGGTGTCGGCGTCCGGGGTCCAGCCGACGGCGATGTCACCGTTCCACTTGTCGTAGCGCGACGGCACGCTGTCGTTGTTGCCGTCGCGATAGTCGTCGGAGTGCGCGGTATTGCCGATTACCCGTACGTAGCCCAATGGCCCGCCGGCAGCGGCGTCGACAACTTTGTCGAAGCGTCCGTTGGAGCCGGCCAGCACGCTGGCATTCACCCGTGTGCCGAGCTCGCCGAAGCTTTCCGGCTCACGATCGAACAGCACCGTACCGGCCGATGCACCCGGTCCCCAGAGCACGGTTTGCGGGCCCTTGATCACCGTGAGTTTGTCGTAGGTTTCCGGCGAGATGTACGAGGTCGGCGCGTCCATCCGCCCCGGGCAGGCGCCGAGCAGCATGCTGCCGTTGGTGAGAATGTTCAGGCGCGAACCGAACATCCCGCGCAGCACCGGATCACCGTTGGTGCCGCCATTGCGCACCAGGGCGAAGCCGGGAATGGTCTTCAGGTAATCGCCGCCGTCACTGGCCGGCACCGGCTGACGCGGATCCTTGGGGTTGGTGACGATGGTCAACGGCGAGCTGGGGGCGATCGCGGTAATCACCGTCGGACTGAGTTCTTCGTTGTGCCCGGCGTGGTCATCGGCCAGCACCAGCGGCGACAGCAGGACGCCGCAAAGGACGGCGGTGGCGTGCGAGAAACGAATGCGCGATGCGTTCAGCGCGAAAGACGCCTGGGCAGAACCCGAGCGTGGAACAGCAGAAAACCTGGACATGACAATTTCCATCAAACAGTCGTAAACGACACGGCCGGCAGCCTGAAGCTGTCTTCTCAACCGTGTGCAATCAAAGGTGCGGTGTTTACGCCGTGATGGGCGGGGCGCGGGTGCGGGCGCCGGGGAAGAAGGTCTGCCGGGCATGGCCCAGACGCGGGGAGGGCGGGGTGAAGGTGTTGACGTGGGCAATGCTGAACGTGGCGAACGTGCCGCCACCGGTCAGCGCCGGGCAATTGAACAGCAGGCTGCAATAACCGCACTTTTCCCATAGGGCGTGGTGCGAGGACTGTGGCGGGCAGTGTTCGGCAGCCGGTTGTGCGCCGTGCGCGGCGTGATCCATGCCCGGCATGTCCATCGCCATGTCCATGCTCATCGGCATGGAAGTCGAGGCGTGCTGATCCATCGGCATCGACTGAGAAATCAGCGGGCCGATGAAGATCATCAACATGGCGAACAGGGCGATCCAGCTACCGCGGGTCAGAGTCTGGCTCTGGCGATGCAGGTGGGATGCCCCGGCGCGTTGCAGGCGCACGGGCGTGGTCAGCCGGATCGGTTACTGGGCGTGATCGTGTGCCTGGGTATCTTGCGGAGGTTTCTTCTGCACCGCGACTTCGACGGTGACGTTACCGGCCTTCTCGAAATGCAGGGTCAGCGGGAAGCGTTTGCCGTCGCTGAGCAGGCTGCGGTCTTTCGGGTTGAGCAGCATTACGTGATAGGCCATCGGCGCGAACGTCACCTTGCCGCCGGCCGGAATCACCACGTCGGGCACCTGCTGCATTTTCATCAGGTCGCCCTGCATCACGTGCTCATGCAGTTGCGCTTCGGCGGTGATTGGCGAGTCGACGCTGAGCAGGCGGTCGTCGGTCTTGCCGGGATTGCTGATCACGAAATAAGCGGCGACGGTCGGCGCGTTGGGCGGCAGCTCCTGCGACCACGGATGAGCGATTTCCAGCTCGCCGGCCTTGTATTCGTGGGCATGGGCGAAGCACGCCGGCAGCAACAGCGCAGCGATGACGAAGAGTTTGTTCAACATGGCAGTTCTCCAGAACGATGTGAAACGCAGGTCAATTGCGAGACAGATCAGACCAGAGGCGAGGCGCGGGGATTGAGGCTCGGCCATTGCTGGCGCGGTGTCGGTGTTTGCAACGAGGGCGGCGCCACGCTGCGATTGCTTTCGTAGCGTGCGAAATACAGCTGCGGCGTATGGCCCGGCAACGCCACCAGCGGCGCTGAACCCGAGCAGCACCAGCAATGCTGCATGTTGGAATGGCTGTCGTTGGACGGGGCTTTCTGCTCCGGGGGGCCGATGTTGATCGCCACCATCTTCGTCCCGCTGCCGGTGCAGAAACTGCTCCACAGCAACTGTTCGGCCGGTGAACTGGCCGCCTGCGCCATCGCCCCGGTCATCGGCATGGCGAGCATGTTGAACAGCACTGCAAAGCAGGCGATCCAGGCAAATGCGAGCCGGTGTCGGTTCATGGGACAGATCCGTTGGGTGGGCGATCAGGCGCGGGCTATTTAGCCTGATCAGGGCCGATAAGTAAAAAGGCGTCGTGCGGTTTGGTGTCGCAGATCAATCACACCGCGACGGCGTGCAATCTCAAACCCAAAGCCTTCATGACCTTCATGATAGTTGCGAATTCGGGGTTACCAGTGCTGCTCAGCGCTTTATAGAGACTTTCACGACCCAGGCCGGCATCACGTGCCACCTGTGTCATGCCCTGGGCTCGGGCTATGTCATTCAGTGCTGCACGGATGAGTACGCCATCGCCTTCATCATCATCAAAGCAAGCGTCCAGATAAGCCGCCATGTCCTCGGGGGTTTTAAGGTACTCGGCGGCGTCGAAACGGGTGAATTTTTCGGTCATCGCAATGTTCACCTATGGGCTCAAAAGCGGTGAGCATAAAACCGGGCATTTAGTGCAGACAGTCAGTGTTTCTTTAAAGGGTTGTACGTAGCGTCCGGTTTAGCTGTAGGGCGTTGGAGAGAGGATTACAGTACCGGCGCCTTCGCGAGCAAGCCCGCTCCCACAGGAGCCCTGGCATACACAAACTATGCGGTCGCCGCCGACCACTGTGGGAGCGGGCTTGCCCGCGAAGGCGCACTCGAGGTCTGCGCCTGGTTAAAGTCGGGTGAAGGCGGCAAGGGCCGCGAGGACTTCAGACGTAGACCCAAACTCCCGATCAACCCCCGGCAAGACTGGCCGCTTCAACACATGCACCGGTACCCCCAACTCCCGCGCCACTTCCAGTTTCGGCTCGGTCGCGGTGCTGCCGCTGTTCTTGCTGATCAGCACATCGATCTGCCGGCGTTCGAACAGTGCGCGTTCATCCTCCAGCAGAAACGGCCCACGGGCGCCGATGACTTCGCAGCGTTCGTTACCGGGATAAGCGTCGAGGGCGCGCAGGGTCCAATACTGGTTGGCAGGGATTTCGTCGAGGTGTTGCAGCGGTTCGCGGCCGAGGGTGAACAGCGGGCGGCGGAACGGTTTGAGGGCTTCGATCAGTTCGGCCCAGTCGCTGACTTCTCGCCAGTCGTCGCCCGGTTGCGGCTGCCACGCGGGGCGGCGCAAGGCCCAGCAGGGGATGCCGGCGAGTTGTGCGGCGATGGCGGCGTTGTGGCTGATTTGCGCGGCGTAAGGGTGGGTCGCATCGAACAGCAGGTCGATGCCTTCAGCGCGAATGAATTGTGCCAGACCTTCGGCCCCGCCGTAGCCGCCGACGCGCACCTGGCAGGTCAGGTCGGTCGGCACCCGGCCCACGCCGGCCAGACTGTAAATGTGTTCTGGCCCCAGCGTACGGGCGATGGCCAACGCCTCGGTGACGCCGCCGAGCAACAGAATGCGTTTCATGCAAAACCTCCGGCGTGGCCGACAATGCCGCCCTGGCGATCAATCGCAAACACCTCGACCTGCACCTGCGCCGGCACCACGCTGCGTGCGAAATTAAGCGCGTGGCGGCAGACCTCATCGCCGAGGGCAATGCCTGCCGCGCTGGCCATCGTCAGGGCCTGTTGACTGGTGTTGGCTTCACGAATGCTCTGCTGTAATGCCTGATCGGCACCAATCGCCGCCGCCCATTCAGCCAGTTGCGGCAGGTCGATGCTCGAATGCCTCGAGTGCAGATCCATGTGCCCGGCCGCCAGTTTGCTGATCTTGCCAAAGCCGCCGCACAGGCTGAGTTTATCCACCGGCACTTTGCGCAGATGCTTGAGCACCGCGCCGACAAAGTCGCCCATTTCGATCAGGGCGATTTCCGGCAGGTCGTAGACCCGGCGCATGGTGTCTTCGCTGGCGTTGCCGGTGCACGCGGCGATGTGCAGATAGCCATTGGTTTTGGCGACGTCGATGCCCTGATGGATCGAGGCGATGTACGCCGCGCAGGAAAACGGCCGGACGATGCCGCTGGTGCCGAGGATCGACAAACCACCGAGAATGCCCAGCCGCGGGTTCATGGTTTTCAGCGCCAGCGCCTCGCCGCCCTCGACGTTGACCGTGACCTCGAAACCGCCGGCATAAGCGCTTTCGGTGGCGAGCAGCGTCAGGTGGTCGCTGATCATCTTGCGCGGCACCGGGTTGATCGCCGGTTCACCGACGCCGAGCACCAGCCCCGGCCGGGTCACGGTGCCGACACCTGCGCCCGCGACAAAGCGAATCCCCGGCTCGGCCAGCAGCCGCACGTGCGAATAGAGCAGCGCACCGTGAGTTACGTCCGGGTCGTCGCCGGCGTCCTTGATCGTCCCGGCCTCGGCGCCGCCTTCGGTCAGGCGGCAGAACTCCAGGCGCATCTGCACTTGTTTGCCTTTGGGCAGAACGATCTGCACCGCATCCGCCGACGTACCGCCGAGCAGCAGGCGGGCGGCGGCGAGGCTGGTGGCGGTGGCGCAGCTGCCGGTGGTCAGGCCGCTGCGCAGGGGCGCGGGTTGTTCGGCGGTTTCGTCACGCATCGAGGGGTTTGACCAGATCCAGCAAGGTAATCGGCAACGCCTGACGCCAAGTGTCGAATTCGCCCAGTGGTTGCGCCTGGGCCACGTGGATGCGGGTCAGCTCGCCGCCGTGGCGTTCGCGCCAGTGCATCAGAGTGACTTCACTTTGCAGGGTCACGGCGTTGGCAACCACTCGACCACCGGGTTTGAGTTGTTCCCAGCAGGTTTCAAACACGCCTTCACGGGTCACGCCGCCGCCGATGAAGATCGCGTCGGGTCGCTCCAGCCCGGCAAGGGCCTGCGGTGCGCGGCCACGCACCAGGTGCAGACCGGGTACGCCCAACGCGTCGCGGTTGTGTTCGATCAAGGCCTGTCGGCCTTCGTCCGCCTCGATGGCAATCGCGCGGCAGCTCGGGTGCGCGCGCATCCATTCGATGCCGATCGAGCCGCAACCGCCGCCGACATCCCACAGCAGTTCGCCGGGGATCGGCGCGAGGCGGGCGAGGGTGATGGCGCGGACATCGCGTTTGGTCAGTTGGCCGTCGTGCTGGAATGCCGAATCGGGCAGTCCGGCAAGACGTGACAGGCGCGGTGCCTGCGCATCGGCCAGGCATTCGATGGCGATCACATTCAGATCGGCAATCGCCGGGTCATTCCAGTCATTGGCAGTACTTTCGAGGCGCCGTTCGGCATCGCCGCCCAAGTGCTCAAGTACAGTCAGGCGGCTGCCGCCAAAACCGCGCTCGCGCAGCAGCGCCGCGACTGCCGCCGGACTGTGCCGGTCATTGCTCAACAGCAACAGGCGCACCCCGCTGAACAGCTGCGCATTGAGTGCCGCCAGTGGTCGCGCCACCAGCGAGAGGGTGACCACCTCCTGTAACGGCCAGCCGAGCCGGGCGGCGGCCAGCGAACAGGAAGAGGGCGCGGGCAGGATCAGCATCTCGACACTCGGCACGTGCCGCGCGAGGCTGGCGCCGACGCCGTAGAACATCGGATCACCACTGGCCAACACGCACACCGCTTCGCCGCGCTGCTCCAATACCGGCGCGAGGGAAAACGGACTCGGCCACAATTCGCGTTCGCCACGAATGCACACCGGCAGCAAGTCCAGTTGCCGCTGGCCGCCGATGATCCGCGAGGCGCCCATCAGGGCGCGCCGGGCATTTTTGCCCAGGCCCTTGAAGCCGTCTTCACCGATTCCCACAACCGTCAGCCAGGGTGTCATGCCGTTCCTTAATCCTGAGTAGATCTTCACGGGCGGCATGATAACGCGACTGCCGGCACCTGACGCGGGTCTGTCGTCGCGGCGTGTCGAGAGCAACGCGGAAACTTAATGTCGAGTAATAGTGATTTTTTCAACTTCCGTTTTTGTTAGTTTGATTCAAGTCAGTTCTTTTTAATAAGTCTGGCGCAATGAAACTATAAAATTAATACGTGCCAAGTTGGCAGGGAGCGATATGGATATCAATTCAGCTAAAGGTTTAAGTCAGAGTAATGCAGTTGCCGTTAATAATATGTTGTTCACCGGACTGGAGGGACGGGCAGAGGCCGATAACAGATTTGTGAGGAACTGCATTTATCTTGCCCAGATCGCGGCGGACAGCCGTTGTGACAGCAGCCTGCAGCCTGCAGAGTGGTTCGATTACTTTGCCGGGGGCCTTTGGTCATGTGGCTGGAACCTGGAACAGAAGCCGGTGGTGCTAGTCCAGGAGGCGTTTTCCGGAAGTGTGCAGGAGGCGTGGCGGCGGTTGACAGCCCCTTTGCTCGCGCGCGGTCAATTAGAGCAGGTTGAGGCTGGGCTGGCAGCGCTGGAAAGAGATACAGCACTGCTGCAAAAGTTTACTGCTCTGAGTGGCAAAACCTTCACTTCGCATATTGTGCCGGTCAGTAAGAATGCCAGCGGCGAGTTGGTGGTGGTGCTCAGCCATATCCGCTTTTTCAAGTTGGTATTGAGTACCAACTACCTGTTCTGGCAGGTCCATCAACCGATGTCGCAACTGGACATCCGCGCCAGAAGAATGGTGATCAATCGCCGGGACATCGACAAAAACCGGGACGTTGTAGATCAGGCGATTCGCGAGAGCGTGGCCGACCTTGAGGAGGTCGAACTCTGAAAAGCCGCAGTTTCCGACCGGCAGGCATTTTCATGCGCTCGGGCAAAGCAGGCATAATGGCGACCTTTCGCCCACCACAGCGCTGCCCGTCAGCCGGTCATCCCTTGAACGAACGCTCTATGTCCACCGCTCTGCGCCCCTCGGCTTGTCCGGGGTTGCTGCGTATTGTCCAGGCGCTGGACGGCGGCATCTGCCGGATCAAGCTCAATGGCGGCTCGATCACTGCCAATCAGGCCGACGCGGTGGCTGATGCCGCCGAGCGTTTCGCCAGTGGCGCGATCGAGGCGACCAACCGCGCCAATCTGCAGATTCGCGGCATCGGCGAGCAGTCCGCGGCATTGGTCGACAGTTTGCTGGCCGCCGGGTTGGGGCCGCAAACCGCAGCGGGCGACGATGTGCGCAACCTGATGCTCAGCCCGACTGCCGGGATCGATCGGCAGTTGCTGTTCGATACCCGGCCTTTGGCCGAACAGACTCTGGCGACATTGCAGACGCATCCGCGCTTTCACCAGTTGAGTGCCAAGTTCGCCGTGCAACTGGACGGCGGTGAGGCGTTGGCGATGCTCAAGCATCCGCATGATCTGTGGCTGTCGGCGTTCGAACGTGACGGTGAAGTTTTGTTGGCGTTCGGTCTGGCCGGCTGCCCGGCTGATCGTGCGGCCGGTGCCGTGACCGTGGAAGACGGCCATGCGCTGGTGGTCGCGGTGCTGGAATTGTTCCTTGAGCTGGCTCGGCCGGAGCAGACGCGCATGCGCCACTTGCTCGATGAATGGCCGATGCTGGCGTTTGTCGAACAGTTGCGCGAACGCGTGGCGATCAGAGCCGCCATTGCCCGACAGCGCACGCCGATGGCGGATGCGCTGCATATCGGTGTTCACGCGCAAAACGCTGACGACCGGGTATATGTCGGTGCGGTGCCGGCGCTCGGCCGTCTCGATCCGGCCATGCTGCGGGGCGTGGCCCGGCTGGCTCGCGAGTTCGGTGATGACAGCCTGCGTTTCACCCCTTGGCAAAGTCTGCTGCTGCCGAATGTGAAGCCCGCCGACGCGGGGCGAGTCCTGCAACACCTGAGTCAATTGCACTGGTTGACCGACACCCGCGAGCCGCTGTCCCGGCTGATTGCCTGCACCGGCTCCAGTGGCTGCGGCAAAGGCCTGGCCGATACCAAACACGACGCGCGGCTGCTGGCGACGTTGTTGCCACAGGCGCAGCACGTGCACCTGTCCGGTTGCCCGCGCTCTTGTGCGGCGGCCCATTGCGCCCCGGCGACATTGCTGGCGGTCAGCCCCGGTCATTACGACCTTTATTTTCGCGATGCAGCGCTGCCGGGTTTCGGCACGCTGCACGCACGCAACCTTACTATTGAAGCGGCCGCGATCCTGCTCGACGCCCGCTCACGGAGCCCCCTTGATGCTTGATTACATCCGCGACGGTCAGGAGATCTATCGCAACTCCTTCGCGATCATTCGCAGCGAGGCCAATCTGGCGCGCATCCCGGCCGATCTGGAAAAACTCGCGGTGCGGGTGATCCACGCCTGCGGCATGGTCGAGGCGGTCGATGGTCTGCAGTTTTCCGAAGGTGCCGGCAAGGCCGGGCGCGATGCGCTGGCGGCCGGTGCGCCGATCCTGTGCGACGCGCGGATGGTCTCCGAAGGCGTGACCCGCGCTCGTCTGCCAGCCAACAACGAGGTGATCTGCACTTTGCGTGACGACAGCGTGCCGCAGCTGGCCCGTGAGCTGGGCAACACCCGCTCGGCGGCCGCGCTGGAACTGTGGCGTCCGCATCTGGAAGGCAGCGTGGTGGTGATCGGCAACGCGCCGACCGCGCTGTTCTATCTGCTGGAAATGCTCGACGCCGGGGCACCGAAACCGGCGCTGATCCTCGGCTTCCCGGTGGGTTTCGTCGGCGCTGCCGAATCGAAAGCGGCGCTGGCGGCTGACAGTCGCGGCGTACCGTTCGTGATCATGCAAGGCCGGCTCGGCGGCAGCGCCATGGCCGCCGCAGCAGTCAATGCCCTCGCCACGGAGATCGAATGATGCAGGCCAAAGGACGTTTGATCGGCCTCGGTGTGGGCCCCGGTGATCCGGAACTGATCACCGTCAAAGCCCTGCGTCTGCTGCGCGAGTCGCCAGTGGTGGCGTACTTCGTCGCCAAGGGCAAGAAAGGCAATGCGTTCGGCATTATCGAAGCGCACCTGCAGGACGCGCAGAATCTGTTGCCGCTGGTGTACCCGGTGACCACCGAAGTGCTGCCGGCGCCGCTGTCCTACGAGCAAGTGATCAGCGATTTCTATGATGATGCCGCCGAGACTGTGGCCGCACATCTGGACGCCGGCCGCGATGTGGCGGTGATTTGTGAAGGCGATCCGTTCTTTTACGGCTCCTACATGTATCTGCATGACCGGTTGTCCACGCGCTATGAAGCCGAAGTGGTGCCGGGCGTGTGCTCGATGCTCGGCGGCGCCTCGGTGCTCGGTGCGCCGCTGGTGTATCGCAACCAGAGCCTGTCGGTGCTCTCCGGCGTATTGCCGCATGAGGATCTGAAGCGACGTCTGGCCGACGCCGATGCGGCGGTGATCATGAAGCTGGGGCGCAACTTTCCCAAAGTTCGTACGGTACTCGAAGAACTCGGTCTGGCCGAGCGGGCGCTGTACGTCGAACGCGCGACCATGGCCAATCAGAAGATCGTGCCGCTGGATCAGGTCGAGCCGATGTCCTCGCCGTACTTCTCGCTGATCATCGTCCCGGGCGAACGGTGGCAAGGTTGATGACGCCATCCACACCGGCCATTGTCATCCTCGGACAGGGCGCGCTCGCCACCGCACGGCGGATCCAGCAGTTGTATCCGACGGCGCAGATCCATGGCCTCGCCGGACGCGTCGAAGGCGCCGACTGCAGCTATCAGGAATTCGGCGCGACCCTGCGTGAGTTGTATCAGCAAGACACGCCGATCATTGCCCTGTGCGCGGCTGGTATTGTCATTCGCACCCTGGCGCCGTTGTTGCTGGAAAAAGGTGCTGAACCGGCGGTGCTCGCCGTTGCTGAAGACGGCAGCGCCGTGGTGCCGCTGCTCGGTGGCCTCGGCGGAGTGAATGTCATGGCCCGGGAAATCGCTGCCGCATTGCAGGTCGCCGCGGCGATCACCACCAGTGGCGAATTGCGTTTTGGCACCTGCCTGCTCAATCCACCCAGCGGTTATGCGCTGGCTGATCTGGAACTGGGCAAGCGTTTCGTTTCCGATCTGCTGGCGGGGCACAGCGTGCGCATTGAAGGGGCGGCGCCGTGGCTGGATCAGGCGCAGTTGCCGCAAGACCCGCAGGCGCAGCGCTCGATTCATGTCGGCAGTGCCGAGCGTGTCGCGAGCGCCAACGAGTTGCTGATCTATCCCCGCAGTGTGGCGGTGGCGGTGAGTGCGCAGTTGGACGATCTGCCGCATGCCGTGCGCGCCGCGTTGCAGCAGGCCGGGGTTGCGCAGCAGTCGCTGGCCTGTCTGCTGGCGGCTGACACTGAAATGGCGTCGGCCAGACTGCGTGAAGCCGCCCTCGAACTGGGGGTGCCGCTTCGCTTTGTCGCGGCGCAGAAAGACCTCGGCGAGTTGGCTCGTCAGGCACTGCCGCAGGCCGCGATCAGCAATACCAACGGTCTGGCGATTGCGCGCGCCGAACAGCCGCTGGACGTCGCGCAGATCGGTCGTCAACGTGGGCGCCTGGCGGTGATCGGCCTTGGCCCCGGCGCTGCCGAGTTGATGGTGCCTGCGGTCAAGGCGGAACTGGCGCGGGCCACCGATGTGCTCGGCTACGAAACCTATGTGCGCATGGCCGGCCCGTTTCGCGATGATCAGGTGCAGCACTGCACCGACAATCGCGAAGAAATGCAGCGCGCCCGCCACGCCTTCCGGCTGGCGGCCGAGGGGCGTTCGGTCATCGTGGTCTCATCCGGCGACCCCGGCGTGTTCGCCATGGCCGCGGCGGTGCTCGAAGCGTTGCACGAGTCGACCGACCCGAAATGGCACAGCGTCGAGCTGGAAATCCTGCCGGGGGTGTCCGCCTCGCTTGCCACGGCTGCGCAAGCGGGGGCGCCGCTGGGGCATGATTTCTGCGTGATGTCGCTGTCGGACAACCTCAAGCCGTGGTCGATCATTGAAAAACGTCTGGATCTGGCGGCCGAGGCCGATCTGGCGCTGGCCTTCTACAACCCGATTTCCCGGGCACGCCCGTGGCAATTGGGGCGTGCGCTGGAAATCGTCGCGCAGCATCGCAGCGCGGCAACACCGGTGGTGCTGGGGCGCGACATCGGTCGCCCGGGGCAAACCCTGCGCGTGACGACACTGGGGCAACTGACCCCGGATCAGGTGGACATGCGCACCATGGTGCTGGTTGGCTCTTCAACGACTTGCACCTTCCCCAAGGCTGAAGGTGGCGAGTGGGTCTACACGCCGCGCTGGTACGGCGAAAAGCCCCAGTCCTGAGCCGTTGGCGAGGGAGCTTGCTGCCTCGCCAACCGCGATCTCCCGCACAGATTGTTTCCGGATCTGACCGCGTCATATTGTTCAACGCGACCTGTACGATCTGCTCCGCTTCTGTGTGAGAGCTTTCTCTTTGCTTACATTCTGTTCGACTTATCTTGAATACTGATAGACAGACCTGAAATTGCAGCCTTGGTAGTTTCGCGTTCTGCTCGGGTGCGTTTGATTTATATATTAATTGTAGAAATAACTTGTTGCCGTTACATGCGTTATCAGTTGTTTTTTAGTTGTTGATTTTGACATGTATTGAAAGTTTTGAAGTTTGAGCTCCGATTCGCCAGAAGTTAGTTTGGCCGCTATGCAAGTGCCAGCGGGCACTTTCGTTATTGGTCAGGGCAAAGGAGCAACTTTCATGCAGGACCGAAGAACTCAAGACGCCAGCGGGTTTGTCAAATTCATCAAACTGTTCAAACAAGCGGATCTGGAACAGGCCATGTCGGCGTACAGGGGCAGTGAATCCTATCAGTCAGTGTGGCGTTATTATTTTGCCTGTATCGGCTTGCTCGATTCTCCACGACTGATCGAGCCTTTGGCACTGCTCAAGCAGTCGATCGGCCAGTTGATCGGTTCGCCACATAAATACTCGCAATCCGATAGCCAGCCTGCACAGTTGTCGCGCATCTATAACAGCATCCAGGCTTTCGAGACCCGTGTGCAAAACAGCCTGGCGTACGCGAAGAGCACCCCGACTGCGGTGCCGAAGAATCTGCACTTTGTCTGGCTCGGTGGAGGACTGGGCGCGATACAGCGTGACTATCTCAACCTCTGGAAACAGGTGCTGAACGGGCAAGGTTACAGCCTCCATCTCTGGTACGACAGCGACGCATTGTTGGCCTGGCAAACCAACAGGCTGATCGTCGAGGCGGCCAAGGCTGACGCCCTGCAACAAGATGGCAGCGACAGTATTTCCAAAGACCAGTTGGGCACGCTGTACGAAGAACGGGCCATCGTCCTTAAACAACAGATGTCCATGCATATCGATGCCGCACTGGAGCGGGGACTTTCAGCTGATGAAGCACGCGTCGATCTGTTGGCCCGCGCCTATGGGCAGGACGCCGCGCAACTGGAGGCGCTGATCGAGCAAAACCGCCGCAGTCTGCTGGACCTCGCAGGAGACGACCTGCAGTTGCGCGACTTGAACGCCCTTGATACTCCGCTGCAATTACAGGATATCTACGAGCGTGAAATCCGGTTGCGCGGCAATCTGGCCGCTGCTTCCGATGTGGTGCGCGCCGAGGTCCTTTACGAAGAGGGCGGCGGATATGCCGATGTCGATAATCTGCCGCCACTGGTCAAGACTCTGGGAGGTGTTGACATCAGCGGGTTTGATCCCCGGTCACGCGTTGGCGTTCTGCAACTGCTGCTCGATCACAATCGGCACTGGATGCCTGCACGCGAGGCGCTGCGCCACCAGTACACTGATTATCTGGCAAGCATTCCCGAGCAACACCGCGCCGCGCTTGAGACGTTTGCCCGACAAAAACCGGCGCTGAATGAAGTGTTCCAGGCGCCGGCCGAGCTGCTCGTCCGCCCACAGGACTTGCGGGCAGTTGCTGTGCAGAGCTCGCTGAGCAATTCCTTCCTGATGGCCCATGCCCGATCGCCGATGCTCAAAAGCGTGATCGACCGGTTTCGCTTCAATTATGACTTCATCGACCTGACGGCTCGACTGGCGGCCAAGCGCGGTGTTGCGCTGAGCGATTTTTACGGCATGTCGACGCTTGCGCGCGAGGTATTCGAGCAAAACTGCGGCTCTATTGCCGCTCTGTCCTCGATCGAGCATGCAACGGTGAACGAACTGATTCTGGCGGTCGCCGGATATTTCGAAGACGGTATCCGCCCGCAGAGCGAATGGACAATTTTTCTGACTGGCCCGGCCGCGATGCGCGCTGGCATGCGCGATTACGAACAGCACAATTTCGTCCCGCGCGAAGATGAAACAGTGCGCGTCGAGACTGCCATCGAGCCGCTCTGGATGATCAACGACAAGACCGAGGAGGAGCAGGATCACTCGTGGAAAGACAACGCCAGCGATGATGAACAATGGGTTGTCGACGAACAGCAGCGTTGGCGGCAAGGACAGTTCAGTGTCCGCTACAGCGGTGATGTTGCTGCCCTGCTCAAACAGCAGACTGTGGTGTTCGAAGAGGGTTGGCCGCTCATCGAGGGACGCCCGGTGTTATTGACGGGGGTCTTGCAAGGGATGATCGACCGACTCGGTGCACCGTTTGTGGCGGCGATGAGGCAAGGTCATAACGGTCCGCTGGTTTTTCCCGAAGGGCCGGGTCTGGGGTTCGACGATCGTCAGGCCATCAAGGCCCAACCCGCCACTCTGCAAGCTCCGGCGTCGCTCAGTGATGCGCGGATTCAGGGGCTGGCGCTGGATGAGTTGCTAAGCGGCATTGCCGAGGGTTCGCTGCAGTTCTTCCAGATCAGTCCCTTGCAAAGGGTACTGTTGGGACAGATGCTCGGGGTACGCTCACTGGATAACTCAAGCTTCACGCAACTTGCCCCCGAGCTCGACAACCTCGCCAACAGCGTTGCCGAGGTAGGAGCATCGGTGCGTTATGCGGCTATTGAACGCCATCTGTATCAGCATCGGGCGCCGCAATTCATGGCCGGTCTCGCCAGCCATGTCGACCAGCCGATGGTCTCGTCGGACAGCGCGCTAACGTTGAAACGAGCTGCGCTGTCGCAGGCGCACACGCTGTTTCAATGGGGGCGTCATGTTGCCCATATCCAGACCATCGCCACCCGCGAACATCGTGAGCAGGTGATCCTGCGGCTGGGTCAGGTACTGGGGCAAATCGAGGCCAGTGACGTCAAACTGGTGCCGCAGGATCTGTTGCTCCAGGGGCCAGGGGATCCCGGTGGCCGCTGTTACCCGCTGGCGCTGATCATGAGCGCTGCTCTGGAGCACGGCGTGGCGGCGTCGCGACGCTTGCGCGAGCGATTCTTCCTGGCCACCGTCGAGCCGCAGCAGCGCGATTCAATTGTATTTCTGGAGGCGCTCGAGGAGTTGCGCGGCGTGCAGTTGCACGATATCGGCAAGCCGCTGGGGCGGGTCGATCTGCAGCAGCTCGGCACCACGCTGGAGGCGTTCGCCAGCTCGCGCACGCTGATGCTCAACTCGGATAACCACGCCATGCTGGTGGCGAAAATCTTCAATGGTGGGCACGCCACCTATCACTTCTATGATCCCAATTTCGGCGTGTTCGAGTTCAGCCAGCCTGACCAGTTTCAGTTGGCACTGACCGATCTTTTTCAGAAACAGGGCATGGCGAAATACTATGCGGCCTATGGCGACGACGCGCGCCCGACCTTTGATCTGATCGAGCTGCAGGGGCAAAAGATAGCGGCGCTGGATCTGTCCGGCGGTTTGCGCGTCGGGCAATTGCTGGAATCCGACAATGTGCTGCCGGAGCATACACAGCGACCGATCCGTCGGCGCCTGAACAGTGCTCGCGGCCATTCGCTGGTCAGTAATCCGCACCTGGGGCGCAGCCTGCGCGATCTGGACAGTCATTGGTGGGGACAGCAGATTGCCCAGGCGACTGACGCTCTACAGCACTTGCATGCTGCGGCAAAACCGCTGGTGCCGTTGTTCGAAACCCTGGAGATGACGCCTGCCGGCGAATACCGGATCAACCTGGTCGATCCCACGCAGGCCGAGCATGTGGTGCAGGTGGTGAGCACCGATCATCGTCTGCTGCGCATCAGAAATTATCTGTCGGAGCAGTTTTCGGCACTGGGCACCCGAGCCTCGCCACAGATGGCAGAGGCGGGTGCCGTACACACGCTCAATACCGGCTTCACCATCCAGGCACTGATGAACGTCCTGCGTGGACGAGAGGGGGATGACCGCACCCTGACCACCGCCGTGCGCTTGCACGCTTACGTCAATTACGCGCAGCTGGTGCACGGCAATGTCACGGATGTCGCTGGCCTGATCAGTCTGGTAAAAACCGCGCTCAATGAAGAGAAGATCATCGCCCGCACCTGTGCGCCGGTGGTTGGCGAGGCGCTGGGACATGTTGCCAACGAAGGCGTGGGCGCGGTGCTGGGGCTGGCCAATGTCGGTTTCGACATCTATCAATTGGCGACGGCAGACAACGAGATCGAGCGCGCGCAATTCGGCACCCAACTGGCCTTCGACTCCGCCAGTCTGGCGTTGACCGCCGGTGGTCTGGGGGCTGCCACGGCGGGCGCGGCAACAGCGGCCGCCGTGCTCGGTGGAGCCGGGGTGATCCTGGGCGGACTGGCCGTGGGTGTGGCAGCCCTGGCCCAGGGGTTTGCCAGGATCGCTGAGCAGGCGCAGGAGGTCGGGCTGTTCTTCGATGAGCTGGAGCGGGCCTGTCGGGGTGTCGGTTATCGGTATGACGACGGACTCGGGGCGTGGGTCGCTCACCCTTCGCTGGTCGTCCAGAGCCTGGACTTCAATCGCACGATGCTGGTGCTCGACAGTCCGAAGGTGTATCGGCTGCGCGACCATTTCGGGGTGCCGGATTTCAATCCGGATGATCAACAAGCGCTCGATCTGCGGCGTGAACTGGGTCTTCCCGGCTACATCCACTTCGATCCGCCGAGCACGCAACTGGTCGTCCTGCCGTGCACGCCGACCACGTTCTACGGTTACGAATACAAAGCGCTCCCTTTCTCGACGCTGCGTCACGACACCGGCTTCGATACCGCCCGCAAGCTGGAGAAGAAGGATGCGGCTGGCCAGTGGCGGTTTCTGTTTTCGTTCTACTCCTTTCCCGTGCACTACATCATCAACCGTCTCGCACCGTCGTATCGGCCAACCGTGATCGAGGTGCGGCTGGATGCCCACGAGCGTGCGCTGGCGGTGCCAATGATGCCGCAGCTCTGGCACGACAAGGTGTCGTACCGCATCGAAGGTGCGGGCGGCGCCTGCTCACTGATCCTCAATCGCGGGGTCAATCTCCAGTTGCAGTCCCCCAGCCTGCAGCAGTGCCGCTGGAATCTGGTAGCCGCCTGGGCCACTGAGAGGGATGTGCGGATCGACGTTGGCGGGGTTCTTTCGGTGGGTGGCGTGAAGGTGACGTTCGGCGGCAGAGGTCGGCATGAGGTCATGCTCCAACTGACCGGGCGGCAATCGTTCAAGGTTAACCGCAGCGACGGGCGACTGGACATTATCGAGCAGAGCGCGCCAGCCGGGGAGAATGAGCAGTCGCTGCTCACGCATTACCAGACACTGGCCCGGGAGCATCGGCTGGTGCTGCCTTACACGCCAGTTCATCACTTTCCGATTCCTTTCGAGCCCGAGAGCCAGCCGCGTCACACCACGGCCTGGTACGACGCTGCCGAGGATCGTTTTCTGTACATCCGCAGTGAAGAGGTACTGGCGGCCGATGAAATGCTGCTGGCGGCGGTGGTCGACGATTCTGCGTTTTTCTATGAGGTGCGCAACTACGACATCTGGCAGGTCGATGCCGTCAGCGGTTTGCTCAAGTGCCGCTACCGTCTGCTTGTCATGGAGGGGCAGTGCAGCATTCGCCGTATTGAAGTCGATGCGCAGGGTGTGATTCATATCGAACAGCAATGGCTGGGTACCGATCGGCAAGTCACGCAATTCAACTATCTGATCCATGAGGGCCAACTGCAACTGGTGGCAGTTACCCGGGAGATTGACCGTGAGCTGGGCCAGCGAGTGTTCGCCAACCCGACCTTGACGGATTGGTCGGTAGTGCTTGGTCACTATTTCACGTTATCGCCGGTGCCCGAACGCGCAGGCGTCAGTACCGTCGACTGGCAACCGGCCGCCTACGTGTCGGTCTGCTGGGCGTTCGATCCGGGCAAACGTGACCTGGTCTGGATTCGCAGCCGTGACCTGTTGTGCATTCATCCGTTTACCTTCGGGCATGACCGCGGCTGGGTCGATTCGATCAAACAGCTTGGTGATCTGCTGCTTCTGCCGGTCAACGATGAGCACGAGCTGTTTTTCATCTACGACCGGCTGGCGCAAAAGCTGTGCAAGGTGCAACGCAGCGCGTCCGCTGGCAGCGAGCGCTGGCCGGCGCAGTGGACGCATCAATTGCTGCAGCCCGACGGGTTGAATGACGTGGTACCGGTGCAGGACGGGTATCTGGCCCTGACCGACGACGGTCTGTTCTTCAACCTGACCGCAGAGGGCGAAGTGCATCTGGGTGGCTTGAGTGAGCGCTGGCTCAGGGGGCGCGCACAGTGGTGGCACGCACTCGAAACGCTGGCGGCGAAGTACCCGGTCAACAGTTTCGCCATTCTGGGTCTGCGCAACGCCGCCGGTGATCGCAGCCTGTGTGCCTGGTATGTGGATAACCGCTTGCTGCTGTGCGATCCGGGGCACGAACGGGAAATGCGCCTGCTCGGGGTCACACCGGACAACCAGGCGGTCTGGCTGTTCGATGTCGCCAGCGGTGAAATCTGCAGTCAGCGGTTCTTCGACAGCCGGCAACTCGAGCCAGCATTCGGCAGCGGCGCCCAGTTACTGGCGAGCGACTTGCTGCCGGCACCGCAGGCCGAGTGGGATGACTGGCGGTTCAGCGCCGTGCGCAATGACGGCTCCGGTCTGTACGGGACATCGGTCAACGGCGTGTCACTCAAGCTGCGATATCAGGAAGCTGAAAGGATCATCGGCGTCGATCATCACTGGGCCAGCGAGCACGCGGAACATTTGCCGGAGTCTCTGCAGGCATTGCTGGAGACCGCCGAGCATGGGCCCTACATCGCCGTGGAGTCTGGCGCGGGCAACGTGCAATGGTACGACGTGGCGAATGCACAACTGATTCGGGTAGCGGGCCAGAACCTGCCAGACGATTGCGAATTGCTCGGCACCCGCCATCGGCATGTGCTGTTGCACGAACTTCAGGCACACCGCGTACACGTCTACCCCGGTCAGCAGAGCATCGGCCCGTTCGAATACATGCGGCGTGACGCCGAGGTGTTGGTGGTCGAGGGCCAGAACAAGGTTGAAGACCTGTTGCCACTGATCGCTGATGACGTGAGCTGTCTGGTGTTGCGCCTGGGGCAGGGCGGCGTCACGTACCACCTGTCGAAGGCCTGCTGGTTGCGGCTGGACTCGGTGATTGTCGATTGCCGTCACCCGCTGGGCGAGGTCCCGGCGATTCCCGGCAAGCTGGTCTGGGCGCTGGACGCACCGCAAACACTGCAACTGTCGTTTGTCGACGAGCACTTGCTGATTGTCGACCCGGATCGCCAGCACAGCCTGATCCTGCGGGATGTGTGCTCGGTGGATCCGGCGATGCGCGGTGACGTCTTCCTCGGGTTCGAGGGCGGGCGTTCCTATCCGGTATCGAGCCTGGTGCAGAGGCTGCGGGAAATCGTCGAAGTCGATGATGCCGACGGCAGTGCAACGCTGGCGCAGTTGCTGGGAGCGGTGCCAGCCTGACGAAAGTCTTCGTTGGGTTTTTTGAAGTTTGTTTTCTCTCTATGTCGCGACGGTTCATGTCGTCGCGATGGGTTCGTTTGGCCAAAAAAAAGGAAATTGCATTGAGCACTATGGATGAAGTCACGATGGGCAGAGTGTTCGCCGATCTTATTGCGCGCACAGAACTTGAGTCCGTCAGCGGTAGTCTGGGGGAGGCTCCTTTGCGCTACTACGACGGGGCCGCTGCGGCCACCAGTCTTCCGGAGCAACTGATAGCGATCAGGTTGCTCAAGGACGCGATTGAATCACCACAGCTGGACGCCGCGGATGCTCAGGTCAATAAACTGCGCCTGAAACTGGGCGACTACGACCGCCGCTTGAGTGCGACTGTGAAGATGCTCTCCGCTGGCAAACCGATACCGCGCATCATGCATTTTGTCTGGGTCGGTGGCAGTGAGGTCGGGCCGAATCAGCGCGATTACATGAACATCTGGCGCAAAGTGCTGGCGTCGCAGGGATATGCATTCAATCTCTGGTATGACAGTGATGCGCTGCTGGCCTTTGAAATGAATCGGGTGATTCTCGACAGTGCCCGTGCGGACACGATGAAGGTATTAAAGGACGAAAAGGTAACCCCGACGGGACTGTCGAGAATGATCGAAGACCGCGCACGGGTACTCAAACAGCAGATGTTCGACTACCTGAATCATCCACGCTGGGCCGGACGCGCAGACGAGGCGCGGATCGACCTGATGGTGCGGGGTTATGGCAAGGAACGTGCGACGCTCGAAGCCTTCCGCCAGAAATGTCTGGATTCGCATCAGGCCATGGTGGGTGAGGACTTGCGCCTGCGCGATGTTCGCCAGGAGTTTGCCAGCCACTTTCTGGCGGACGTCTACCAGCGCGAAGTCGCCATGCGCGGCAACTTTGCTGCAGCCAGTGACGTGGTGCGACTGCAGGCCGAGTTTCTCGAGGGCGGGCGTTACAGCGACATGGATTATTTGCCACCACTGATCGAGAAGCCGGGCGGCGTGGATATCAGTGGTTTCAGCACAGACGCGAAGATCGGTGTCCTGCAGTTATTGCTCAACCATGACGATACCTTGATGCCGGGGCGCGATCGGCAACGTTATGCCGACAGAACCGGGCATATTCCCGCCGAACATCTCGAGGCACTGAGCGCATTTGCCCGGAGCAGGCCGGGTGTGGAGCAGATTTTCGCTTCGCCGCAGCCGACGTCTTTATCCCAGGATGCCATCGGGCGCGGCGCGGCCTGGGGCAATCCGTCGTCGAAGGAAATGAATGCCTATGTTCTGGCTCATCCTGGCAGCAAGATGGTCAATGCGAGCATGCACTTCATCCGGGTGGCTTATGACTGCCTGTATGAGGTTGAGCGCCGCATGATACTCGCAGGCGTGACGCCAGCAGATGTGTCGTCAGTCGATGATATTGCAATCAAGGTCGTCTCTGAAGCACAGGCTGATGGGCGCTTGCCCAATACATCGCGTGAATATTCATCAGAGAAGCTCATACGCGCCATAGCTCAGTATTATCAGGACGGGATTCGTTTCGACGCCTTGGGCACCATCTACATGACCGGTCCGGGCGCACTTGAAGGCGGTGTAATCGGCTATGTCGAAAGAGAACTGCAGAGTGAACAGCTGAACAACATTCGCCATCATATGAAGCAGGTCGACGGCTTCAACGTCTTTACCGAAGAAGAAATGATCTCCGGCTGGGCAGTCAAGGATACCCCCGAAGACTGGCTGGCAAAAGAACATGAGAAGTGGAATTCGGGCAAGGTCAAGTCGCGCTACGCCGGCAATCTGTCCGATTTGCTCAAAGAGCGGACCCTCACGTTCAAACTGGGCTGGCCGGTCATAGAAGGAAAGTCCGTGTTGCTGACCTCGGTTCTGCAGCAACTGCTGGATGATCTGGGTGAGCCGTTTGTGCGCGCCATGAATGACCGCTTGACCGGTGATGTGACGTTCAACGTTCCCATCCGCCTCGATTTTGATGCTCGACAGCAGGTGCTGAACCAGACAGTCGACAAAGCTCCAACGTCCATGGGGGCCGAGTCACTGGGCAATCTCAACGAGGCCTTGGCGCGCATCGCTGCGGGCAAGTTGCCGCTGGAGCAGTTGAGCCCGTTGCACCGGGTGATGTTCGGCGGCCTGTTCGGTGCCGCAACACTGGATCAGCTCGGGTTCGCAGACGCATGGGCAACCACCGTCGGCTTTGCCGAAGATACGCGAGACCGTGGCCTGATAGCGCGCTACGAAGTGATCGAACAGACACTGCTCAGTCGCGATCCTGCACCGGTCGAGGCACGAGTCAATGCATCGGAGCGTGAATCGCTCGGGCAGAACTCCAGGGTGTTGAAGGCGCAGGCATTTGCCGAACCGATCAGCGTACGGCAATGGCGCGAGTACGTGAGTCGGGTCGAAGTCGCCGCCATGAATGAGCGCCGGGCGTCGATCCTCTCTCGGGGCAAGGCGGTACGTGAGACCTTCGTCCAGGCAGGCGCCTACGCGGGCAGGCAATTGCCACAGGATTTGCTGCTGCGCGGTGCGGGGGATCCGGGCCGACGCTGCTATCCACTGGCGCTGGTGATGGCCGCCGCACTGGAGAAAGGCGCTCCGGCCGAGCGCGCGCTGATCGGCAAACTGGCGATTGCCAATCTCACTCCCGACGCACCGCAAGCCCATGCCCTGCTCAAGGTGCTGGACGAGTTGCGTGGCGTACCCATGGCGCGATTCGGCGAGAAGAGACCGGCGGCGAACCTGGCCACTGTGATGCAGACGCTGGAAGCAAAAACCGCTGCCGGCAGCCTGTTGCTCAACACAGACAATCATTCGATGCTGGTGAGCAAGGTTGTAGCGCAAGGCGAGACATCCTATCGCTTCTACGATCCCAACTTCGGGCTGTATGCGTTCGCCCGGATCGAGGATCTGCAACAAGGCGTCCAGCGCTTCATGCAGGAGGAAGTGATTGCCCGGCTTTATGGTCTGGAACAGGGGGCTGCCAGCGTTTTCGAGGTCATCGAACTCGACGGCGCAAGCATTGCCGGTAAATCGTTGCCTTCGGAAATTAGCGTTGAGCATTTGCTCAGCAGTGATCCGCTGGGTGGCGGGCGTGCCGTCGAACCCTGGAGTCAGCATGCCGCCTTGCGCGCGCGTTCCCTGTCAGAGAACGCGCGTCTGGGACAGGCGCTGAGCAGTGTGGACAGCCACAAGTGGGCGCGGACGATCGAAAGCGCGACCCTGCGGTTACAGGACCAGCATCAACTGTCTCGTGACTTCGTTCCGGTGTTCGACTCCCTGAAGAGCACTGCGCAAGGGCGCAGCGAAATCACCATGGTCAGTGCCAGTGATCCGCAGCGCACACGCACAGTGCAGACCGATGACACGCGCCTGCAAGGGATCAAGTCTTACCTGAGCGATACGTTTGAAGCGTTGTCCGGCAGACGCGCGGGGGCGCCAGTGATCGATCCGACGGATGTCGGAGCGGTGCACACGCTCAATGCCGGATTTGCCATTCAAGCCCTGCTGCTCGGGTTGCAGAACGCGGAGTCCGGGATGGGGTCGACCGCGTTGACATCGGCAGTGCGCATCCACGGTTACCTGGCCTACGCGCAGATGGCTCATGGGCTGGTGGTCGACGCAGTACAACTGCTGAATCTGGTGCGTCATGCCTTTACCGACGGACTGCGGGTGGCCAAAACCACCTCGTCGATTGTCAGTAATGCACTGGGCAACGTCTTGAACGAGGGTGTCGGAACCGTTTTGCAGCTGGCCAGCATCGGCTTCGACATTTATCTGTTGGTCAATGCACAAAACGATATCCAGCGTGCGGTCTATGCCACGCAGCTGGCCTTCGATTCAGCTGGGCTGGTGCTGGGTGTTGGCGCTTTGGGCGCCGGTGTTGCCGGTGCGGGCACGGCGGCGGCCTTCCTCGGCGGCGCCGGGGTGATTCTGGGCGGGCTGGCGGTGGGCATCGGCGCCCTGGTCGAGGGGTTCAGCGCCAGGGCAGAACGTGGAAGACGGATCGGCCGGTATCTGAATGATGTGCATTCGGCCTATCGACCGCAAAGCCATTCGGTGCAAGGCGATACCTACATTGCCAATCCTTGTGCGGTCTATACCGGGCTTGATTTGCGCAAAGGGCTCATTACCTTCGGCCACCACAAAATTTTCGCAGCGGACGATTACTCCGATCTGCATCCGCCGAAGATCGTTGGGGATCGCAGCAAGGCTTTCAGCCTTCGAGAGACTCTCGACCTTCGCGGTACGATTTCCCTCGATATGACTCCCGGTATTGAAAGCGTCGTGCTGCCGAGTTTGCCAGAGTGCTTCCTGGGCTACGAATACGGTGGTCTACCCTTTTCGACAACACTCAGGGAAAACCTGGAAACGGCTTTGGCGCTGGAGCACGACAGGGAAGGCAAGCGGCAATTCTGGTTCACTTTTTACCGGTTGCCGACCGAATACATCATCGAAAAAATGGTGCCCAACTACGAGGAAACCCGCGTCAGTGTTGCGATTGGCCCTGATCAGCGTTTTCTGCACGTCCCCCCATTGCCGCAGGAGGTGCACGGTTACCTTTGCTATGACATCGATGCCACTGGCGGGCACTGCTCGATCACCCTGACCGAGGGCGTCAAGTCGTTGCGGCTGCAGGTTTCCTCCGATGATCCAATGACGTGGTCATTGCGTGCCCCATGGGTGAGTGCGGCGGCGGTGAAGCTGGAACAGGATACTTTTCAGTTGGGCTCGATGCGGGTGCAGGTGCCCGCCAGGAGTGTCGTGTACCTGCAACTTGCGGAGGGCTTCTATCAGGTTGGCTGGGCAACGGGAGCGCTGCTCTTTGCTGAACTCGACGCGCTCAACGATGCCGACGGCCCGGCCACACGCAAGCATTTGCGCGAACTCGCCCGCGCTCATCGTCTGGCCGATGGCCCGACGGTCATCCGCAACTATCACGATGCCCTGACTGGTGTTCGTACCACGGCCTGGTACGACCACACCGAAGATGCCATGCACTTGGTGCGCGGACTGGACCCACAGTATGCGGCGCAGATCTGCATCGGCCCGAAGATCGGCGAGGAGATGTTTTATTACTGCCCGGCGCAGGGAATCATCTGGCGTACGGATCTGGTCACCGGGCAGATCAAACGCACTTACCGGGTGATGAAAATACATTTATCAAAAAACCCCTGCATTGTTTCGATTCAGGCGACGCCAGAGGGTTTGCTGCAGGTGGTCCAGCGCTTTGAAGACATGTGGAAAAGCTTCTACAAGCTGACTTACCTGCTCGGCGAAGACTACCTCGCCCTTACTGCGATCTCCGATATGAATTCAGACCATCCGTGGATCATTCGCGAAGGACGCGACAATGTTTCGGATTTCCTCCGACGGCACGACTACCCATACCATGAGGTACTTGATGACCAGAGAGTGGAATTCACACTGGGCGCAATGATTACGATCGACACCTTCGACGAGAATTTGCGTAAAGCCACCCGAGCCTGGGTGCGCAGTGAAGATGAGCGCGTCATTCGGCCTGTGCTGCGCAATACGGAAGGTACACCTGACTTTCTCGATTGGGTGCTGCTTGATCCGCTTCAATCAAGCGGCGATACAGTGTTGTTTCATCATCTTGGCCATCGCCTTGTTTATCGACAGCACATCGGCGCAGCGGATCAGATGCCCGAGATGTTTGCACAAAGTGTCTTGCACCTTGAGGTGCAGCATGTGCACCGCCAGGGCGGACAATACGTCATCCTCACTGACGAAGGCATGCTGTTCCAGATGAATGACGACGGCCAGACGCGGCTGGTGGGACTCAATCACGCATGGCTTTCGGCCCGCCAGCAGCGCACTGGGCAAGGGTTCAAGTGGTGGGAAACGGTCGGGACCAGCATTCAGAACGAGTCCGCCGATGGCGTGGAAGTCGGGGGTATCCGCGACGCAACGGGCAAGACATCGCTGTATGTCATCTATCTGGATCAGCAATTTCTGATTGCCGACACGGCGGGCAAAGCCATGCGCGTGTTGAGGCTGACGCCAGATAAAAAAGCGGCGTGGATGATGGACTGGGTATCCGGACGAATCTATCGTCAGCCCTTCATGGCGCCTGAAAGCCTGGCGGCGGCATTCGGTTCGGGGACACGTCTGCTGCAGGCGCACTTGCTGGCCCCGATGCAGCGAGTCATGCCGCGGGACACTTTTGCCTGGGCCGTGCCCCATGGAGCCGGCCTGCACGTCCGCCGGCATGACCACGTGCTGTTCGACCTGGCCGATGGCGAGCCACCGCGTATCGTCGGTGTGGAAGTCGAATTCTTCAATGGCCTGGCGTCTCGTCAGGCGCGGGAGCAAAAGCTGGCGCGACTGCTTGCCGGTCAGCGTAGCGGTCCTTACCTCTTTGCGGGCAGGAGCGATAATCTTTGCAGCTGGTATGACGTCGCAGCCGGCCGTCTGCTCAGTGTCTCGGTGTCAGGACGTGAATGGCCACAATATCTGGGCGTGGCGAACGATCAGACCCTGGTGCTGCATGACCCTGTAACGGGCCGACTGTTCAGCAATGCCAGTGAAGGCATTGAACCCATCGATATATGGATGACTGTGGAAGCGGTCAGCCGGATTGCAGATACGCTGGTTATCGACGGTATTGGCTCATCGGGCAGGATTGTAGCGATTCCGGATGGCGTCGATACACTGGTACTCAAGTTTGCGAAATCTGCAGATTACCTTTCACTGGCCCGACAGACTTGGGATCGGCTTGATTGCCTGATTGTCGACGCCGAGGAAGCAGGCATTCATCTGGCGTTGACACTGGAGCCGATGCAGCGATGGCTGGTCTCGAGGTCCGACGGCCATTTGCTGCTGACGGATCCCGATTCGGGAAGCAGCATCATCTTGCGCAATGCCACGAGCCTTGATGCGGCACGGCAACAGCAGGTGACATTCGGGATTGCGTTACCTGACGAAATCTCGGTGACCGTTAGCCTGGAGGAGCTGATGAGTGCGATGGCCACGGAACCCCTGCTGGAACTCGGCGCGCTGATCGGGCTGTCCATCGACCAGTAAGCCATTGCGAGCTGGCAGATCAGACCGGGCTGCGGAGATTTTCCTCCGCAGCCCTTTTTCGTTCAGGACACCAGATAGCCCTTGATCCCGGTAAAGATGATCTGCGCCGCCAGTGCGCAGACGAAAAGGCCCATCAGCCGGCTGACGATCTGCAGGCCCTGATCGCCGAGAACCCGTTCGATGTGATTGGACAGATACAGCACCACCCCTACGGTGAAACTGGCCAGGGTGATGCTCATGATCGCGGTCAGTTTGTCGTCCCAGTGCGGCTGACTGACGCCCATCACCAGCAGGGCGCCAATGGTGCCCGGGCCGACGGTCAGCGGGATGGTCAGCGGGACGATCGTCACGTCCTGTTGCACGTTGTCACTCTGCACCACAGGCTTGCCTTGGGCCATGCCCAACGCCGAAATGAACAGCACGCTGCCGGCACCGATGCGGAATGCGTCCGCAGTGATCCCGAATACATCGAAAATCACCCGCCCGAACAGATAAAGCAAGACGCTGGAGATCAGCGTGGCGATCGCCACTTTCCAGGCCAGGCGCCGCTGTTCCTTGCGCGAGTAGCCACGAGTCAGGCTGATGAAGCAGGACAACACGAAGAACGGGCTGTAGAGCACCAGCATCTTCAGGTAAACGCTGAATAACACGTGGAGCATGAGGGCGACTCGCATCCGGAGAGTGATGACGGCGAGTCTATCAGTCGGTTAGTTGCTTGTGTGTGCAGAAGATTCTGCGCGAGGCAGTCGGTTTTTCGTTTTTTGTTTGATAGTTGTTTTGTGTGATGTTGTTAGTTGCATCTTGTTTGCTGGATAAGATGTTACAGATTTGAGTTTGTGGTGCTGGGCTTGTTTGTTTATTGTTTTCTTGCAAGTTCAAGAGGGGCTTGCCTACTAATTAATAAGGACTTTTATTGTGCATAGTCAAATCGTTAATGAGCTTTATATCTCTTCCTGTATTAACGCGATTGAAGCCTGTGATGTGGGTGCGCCGGTTATTCGCTCTCGTGGCCTGTTGGCTGTAGGGGACGAAATCGAGGCACCGTCGAAAGGCTCTGTTGTCGGCGAAGTCACAATGGGTTTTTCTGGCAAACTTTCGGATCAGAACAAGTCGGATGCCCAGAACGCTCTTCTGTTCGCCACACGTGCAGCGAACAAGCTATACCCCGAAGAGCATCAGGGCCGAGATTGGTATAAGCGGTTCCGTGAGGTGATGACCCTCGCTGGCTGGACGCCTGTCGATCAGTACTACAATGACCTCAGTATCGAAGGCACGAGTGTGCGGATGGACAAGCTGGTACTGGAGATTCTGGGTTCCGTGCTGGCTAATGTTGCACTGCCAGGACCAACCAGCGTTCTGATGCTGAAGGTCGCGGGTGATGCAATCTCGGCCCTGCAAAAACGGGACACTGCTGCGTTGACCGCTTATGAGCGAAATTTGCTGGACCACGGCGTGGGCGGCATCTCCACCGGAGCGTGTGTCGAACTCGACGGTGAGGCAATCATGGCGCTGGGAACGGTGCGTTTTCTGCGCAAGAACACCTCTACCAAAGTGATGTTCGTGGATGTCGATGTTCGTAATGTAAGTTTGTATCGAGCTCAAACTTTCTTTGCCAAAAACACCGACGTCGCCAACGCAGTGCGTGAGACGATCAAGAAAAAGCTGGTGGGTATCGATCAGATTGAAGATATTGATATCTGATAAATCGAAAAAAGCAGTCGAAGGTCGACTGCTTTTTTTGGGGGGCGATTATATGAATTGCAAATATTCCGTTTTGATCGTTGCGGGTGCCGTTGTACTGATTCCGCCGGCAGACAAACCGGAACGCTATCAGGATTTAATAAACTCTCTGTTGTTGGCGCAACTGGCGGCCAACAAGAAACTTGAGAAAGATCCGGGTATTGGCTGGTATGACGTCTACATGGAATTTCTGGACAAATACTGGCTGCGACATTTCAGAGCACGGTTGGATCTGTCCGTCGCACAGGGTAACAGCGTGTCTGTCGCTGACTGGGTGGTCGCTCCTGAGTTCGGGGGTGCTGTGGAGCAATGTGGCGTTGCGAACGCAGTCATGCGTCGACTGGCAGCACTTTCCGCAAGCGAGCCGGCACTAGAGCTGCTGCGTGGTTACATGCAGAAAGGCGCCAGCGATGCATCGACGGATCAGTCAGATGTTTCCAGAATCATACGGCTGTTGGTGGTCGTGGCGCACTCGCCGATGTCGATGAGCAGCGTCTACATCGAATTTGCGACTGTACGGACTCTCGCTGACAACCCTTTGGCCGAGCTATTCCAGGCTGAGGATATTCGCGGCAGTGTTTGCAGACGCTCTGCCAGTGCCAATTTGTCCGAAACGCTCTATGGGCCGGTTCGCGCAGCCATCGCCCTGAAAGTCCAGGACAGGCTTGAAGCTAACGTGGCGCTGTTGAGGCTGAATGAAGACGGTTCAGCCGAAGAGAACGGCGCAGCCGATTGATTCACACTCGAATTGGCGTGGTACCCCTGCTTAAAAGGTCGACGCCGTACGGTTCTGCTGATCGCGCTGGGCTACCCAGTGTTCGATCAGCTCGCGCAGTTGCGACAGCTCCACCGGTTTGGCCATGTGGCCATCCATCCCGGCCTGACGCGCACGTTCCTTGTGTTCGGCGAGGATGTGCGCGGTCAGCGCGACGATCGGCGTGCGTATACGCTGATTGCTGACCTCCCACGCCCGTAGCTGCTGGGTCGCCGAGAAGCCATCGAGGATCGGCATTTCGCAGTCCATCAGCACCAGATCATAACGCTGGGCCTTCATCGCCTGCAGGGCCTCTTCGCCGTTGCTGGCGGTGTCCGGTTGCAGGTTGAGTTTACCGAGCATGCCGCGAATCACTTTGGTCGAAATCGTGTTGTCTTCGGCGACCAGAATGCGGAAATCGCTCGGCACCTTGGCCGCCGTCGCGGGAGTGACCACTTGCGGCTGGAACACTACCTGACCTTTATTGCGCTGGTTCAACTCGTCGGCCAGCGTAGTCTTGAGCGTGTAGCCGGCCACCGGTTTGGCGAGGATGCGTTTGATCCCGGAGTTGCGCGCGATGATCTTGCTCGGCGCGTTACTGATGCCGGTGAGCATGATCAACAGGATGTCGTGATTGAGGCTCGGGTCTTCCTTGATCTTGGCCGCCAGTTGCATGCCGGTCATGCCGGGCATGTTCTGGTCCAGCAGCACCACATCGAAGTAGTCGCGCAGGTGCGCCTTGGTGCGCAGCAGCGCCAGCGCTTCCTTGCCCGATGGCACGGCGCTGACGTTCAGACCCCAGGCGCTGCATTGCTGCACCAGCACTTTGCGGCAGGTATCGTTGTCGTCCACCACCAGCACGCGCGCACCTTGCAACGGGCCGTCGAGGTCGGAGGTCGGGTGTTCCAGACGATCCGGGTCCAGTGGCAGGGTCAGCCACAAGGTGCTGCCCTGATTGGCGCCGCTCTTGATCCCGAACTCGCCGTGCATCAGGCGGATCAGTTGCCGCGCAATCACCAGCCCGAGGTTGCCACCCAGACGGTTGGCCGAGAGGAAGTGTTTGCTGTGCAGTTCGGCGTGCAGCAACGCATCGCGCTCCTCCGGTTCCATCGGCTGACCACTGTCCTGCACGGCGATGCGCAGGCGCGGTTTGACGCTGCGCTCGTCGAGGGCGACGACGATCAGCACTTCGCCTTCGTCGGTTTTCTTCAGGGCGTTTTCCAGCAGGCTCAGCAGGGTCTGGCGCAAGCGGGTCGGGTCGCCGCTGATCACGCGCGGCACTTGCGGCTGGATGAAGCTGATCAGCTCGACGTTCTGTTGTTCGGCCTTGGCCCGGTAGATGCTCAGGCAGTCGTCGATCAGCGCGTTGAGGTCGAACTGCACATCGTCCAGTTCGATCTGTCCGGATTCGAGCTTGGAAATGTCGAGAATCTCGTTGATCAACGTCAGCAGTTCGTTGCCGGCACTGTGGATGGTTTGCACGTAATCGCGTTGCTTGACCGACAGTGGCGTGCCCAGCAGCAGCTCGGTCATGCCCAGCACGCCGTTCATCGGGGTGCGGATTTCGTGGCTGATCTTGGCGAGGAATTCGGCTTTGGCGTTGATCTCGGCATTGCTCGCGGCAAGATCGCGGCTGATGCTGAACCGGCTTTCGGTGATGCTGCGCTGGCGTTCACCCAAGGCGATGCTCATCAGCAAGCCACTGATGCAGATGAAACCCATCAGGGTCATGATCAGGCCTTGCGGCGCCACCAGGGTCAGCCCCAGCAGGGCCGGCAAAATAATCAGCGTACCGATGTTGAACACCACCATCCCGGCAACGAACAGCCGCGCCGGGCGATAACCTTTTTGCCAGTGATAGAAGCCGACCAGCAACATGCTCAGACCGGCCAGCGCCACCAGCGCGTAGGTCATGATGTTCAGCGGCAGGGTGTTGACGAATAACAGCAGCAGGCTGCAGATCACAATGAACAGAATGTCGCCCAGCAACAGTTTGTTCAGCGGGTGCGGGCCGAGCGGGGCGAAGAAGCGCAGGGCGAACATCAGCCCGGCCGGGGCGGTCAGCAGCAACGCCAGATAGGCGCCCGGGGTCTGGATCGCGTGCCAGTTCGGCAACCACGGGCCGGCGAGGTTGAGCAACAGCAACAGACTCAGGCCCAGCAGCCCTTCGCAGACCGCCAGCCACAGGCTGCTACGCGAGCGGGAGTAGGCGTAGCGCACGATGTTGTGCAGCAGCAACATGCCGAGGCAGCCGAACAGCAGACCGAAGATCAGCGTCTGGTTCTGGTTGGCGGCACTCATCACCGCCGATTGCAGGGTGATGTGCGGGCGCAGCTGATGGTCGGAAACCATCCGCAGATAAACGTCGAGGGACTTGTCGCTTTGCGGCAGTGGCAGCAGGAAGTCGCTGCTCGGCAGTGGCCGCTCGACCTGCGGCTGATGGGTGCCGGAAGTGCGTTGCTCGATCAGTTTGTCCCCGTCCAGCACGTAGAGGCTGAGGTTGGACAGGTCGGGAGCGAAGATCCGCAGCACCTGCTCGTGCTTGCCCGGCGCCAGTTTGAAGCGCAGCCAGAGTGCACCATCGGGCTCGGCCGCCGTGAGGCGATCAAGTTCGATAGGGCTGAATTGATTGGTGTAGCGCGCCGAGCGGATGTCGCTCAGTTGCAGATTACCCTGATCGTCAAGCAATACCGACCAGCCACTGCCTTGCGCGGCCAGAGCCGGAAGCATGCAGAGCAAGGTCAGCAACGTGACGGTGAAACTTATGGCAATCCTGAGCCAGCGCACGGCGAAATCCCTTCGTAGGTTGATGCCAGAATATAACGATGCGCGGCGGCGGAACAGCCCGGCGAGGGACTGCATCCCGCGCCGGACGTGAAGGACAGCTTATTCCTGGGTTTCGCCACGTTCACGGGCAATGGCGCGGTAGCCAATGTCCTTGCGGTAGAAGCAGCCTTCCCAGTCGATGGCAGCGGCCAGCTTGTAGGCTTGCTGCTGCGCTTCGCTGACACTGGCGCCCATGGCGGTGGCGCAGAGTACGCGACCACCGGCCGTCACCACGTTGCCATCCTTCAGCGCCGTACCGGCGTGGAAGACTTTGCCTTCCAGGCCTGCGGCTGTGTCCAGACCGTTGATCACCGCGCCCTTGGCGTAGTCGCCCGGATAGCCGCCGGCGGCCAGCACGATGCCGACGCTCGGACGTGGATCCCACTGTGCTTCAACCTTGTCCAGCGCTTGCGCCAGAGCGGCTTCGACCAGCAGCACCAGGCTCGACTGCAGACGCAGCATCACCGGTTGGGTTTCCGGGTCACCGAAGCGGCAGTTGAATTCGATGACTTTCGGGTTGCCGGCCTTGTCGATCATCAGACCGGCGTACAGGAAACCGGTGTAGACGTTGCCTTCTTCGGCCATGCCGCGCACGGTCGGCCAGATCACCTGATCCATCACGCGCTGGTGCACGTCGGCGGTGACCACCGGGGCAGGGGAGTAGGCACCCATGCCGCCGGTGTTCGGGCCGCTGTCGCCGTCGCCAACACGTTTGTGGTCCTGACTGGTGGCCATCGGCAGGACGTTCTTGCCGTCGACCATGACGATGAACGAGGCTTCTTCGCCGTCGAGGAATTCTTCGATCACCACGCGCGAACCGGCGTCGCCGAAGGCGTTGCCGGCGAGCATGTCGCGCACGGCGTCTTCGGCTTCGGCCAGGGTCATGGCAACGATCACGCCTTTACCGGCGGCCAGGCCATCGGCCTTGATCACGATCGGTGCGCCTTTTTCACGCAGGTAAGCCAGGGCCGGCTCGATCTCGGTGAAGTTCTGGTAGTCGGCGGTCGGGATCTTGTGGCGCGCGAGGAAATCCTTGGTGAAGGCTTTCGAGCCTTCCAGCTGTGCAGCGCCGGCGGTCGGGCCGAAGCAGTCCAGGCCACGGGAGCGGAACAGATCGACCACGCCTGCCACCAGCGGCACTTCCGGGCCGACGATGGTCAGGGAAACGTTTTTCTCGGCGAAGTCGGCCAGTTGCTCAAGGGCCAGCACGTCGATGGCGACGTTCTCGCACTTGGCTTCAATCGCGGTACCGGCGTTGCCCGGCGCGACGAAAACCTTCTGCACGCGCGGATCCTGAGCCACTTTCCAGGCCAGGGCGTGTTCACGGCCACCGCTGCCAATGATCAAAACATTCATTTCAAAAACCTCAAAAATCTGTCAGGCGCTGCTGGAGCGCTTTATGTGGGAGCGGGCTTGCTCGCGAAAGCGGTGTGTCAGGCAAAACGGCTGTTGCTGACAGATTGCATTCGCGAGCAAGCCCGCTCCCACATTTGGATCGAGTTGTATCAGTGACGGAAGTGGCGCATGCCGGTGAACACCATGGCGATACCGGCTTCGTCAGCGGCAGCGATCACTTCAGCATCACGCATCGAGCCGCCTGGCTGGATCACTGCAGTGATGCCAACCTTGGCCGCGTTGTCCAGACCGTCGCGGAACGGGAAGAACGCGTCCGAGGCCATCACCGAACCGGCCACTTGCAGACCGGCGTGCTCAGCCTTGATCGCGGCGATACGCGCGGAGTTTACGCGGCTCATCTGGCCGGCGCCGACACCGATGGTCTGACGGTTCTTGGCGTAGACGATGGCGTTGGACTTGACGTACTTGGCGACTTTCCAGGCGAAGATCAGGTCGTGGATTTCCTGTTCGGTCGGTGCGCGCTTGGTCACCACTTTCAGGTCGTCGGCGCCGATCATGCCGATGTCGCGGCTCTGCACCAGCAGGCCACCGTTGACGCGCTTGTAGTCCCAGGCCGGAACGCGATCCGCCGACCACTCGCCACAGGCCAGCAGGCGCACGTTGGCTTTGGCGGCGACGATGGCGCGAGCTTCTGCGCTGACGCTTGGCGCGATGATCACTTCCACGAACTGACGCTCGACGATCGCCTTGGCAGTCTCGGCATCCAGTTCACGGTTGAAGGCGATGATGCCGCCGAAGGCCGACTCGGTGTCGGTGGCGTAGGCCAGTTCGTAGGCCTGACGGATACCGCCTTCTGCATCCGGGCTCACCGCCACGCCGCACGGGTTGGCGTGCTTGACGATCACGCAGGCCGGCTTGACGAAGCTCTTCACGCATTCCAGCGCGGCGTCGGTGTCGGCCACGTTGTTGTACGACAGCTCTTTGCCTTGCAGTTGGGTCGCGGTGGCGATACCGACTTCGGCAGGCTTGGCTTCCACGTAGAACGCCGCGCTCTGGTGCGGGTTCTCGCCGTAGCGCATTTCCTGGGCCTTGATGAACTGGCTGTTGAAGGTGCGCGGGAATTCGCTGCGACCTTCGGTGCTCAGTACGTCGGCAGCCTGATTCACGGTGCCCATGTAGTTGGCGATCATGCCGTCGTAGGCGGCGGTGTGTTCGAACGCCTTGAGCATCAGGTCGAAACGCTGAGCGTAGGTCAGGCCGCCGGCCTTGAGGTTTTGCAGAACGTTGGCGTAATCGCTGGCATTCACCACGATCGCCACGTCTTTATGGTTTTTCGCTGCCGAACGAACCATGGTCGGGCCGCCGATGTCGATGTTCTCGATAGCGGTCGGCAGGTCACAGCCTGGCTTGTTGATGGTGGCTTCGAACGGGTACAGGTTGACTGCAACCAAGTCGATCGGCTTGATGCCGTGCTCGTTCATGATCGCGTCGTCGATACCGCGACGACCGAGGATTCCGCCGTGGATTTTCGGGTGCAGGGTTTTCACCCGACCGTCCATCATCTCCGCGAAACCGGTGTAATCCGCGACTTCCACTGCGGCAACACCGTTGTCGCGCAGCAGCTTGAACGTTCCGCCGGTGGAGAGGATCTCGACGCCGAGGGCTTCAAGCTCCTTGGCGAATTCGAGGATCCCGGTCTTGTCGGAAACGCTGATCAAGGCGCGGCGGATCGGCAGGCGGGTAGTCTGGTCGGTCATCTCAATTTCCATCAAAAGCAAAGGAAGTCAGCAAAAAAGGCGACCGGTTTTACGCGGGCGCCTTTCTGGTTTGATTGAATGCTTACAGCAGATCGTACTGCTTGAGTTTCTTGCGCAGCGTGCCGCGGTTGAGTCCGAGCAGCTCGCTGGCCTTGGTCTGGTTGCCCTTGACGTAGTTCATCACGCTTTCGAGCAGGGGAGCCTCGACTTCGGAGAGCACCAGGTTGTACACATCCGTGACGGACGCGCCCTCAAGGTGGGCGAAATAATTGTGCAGCGCCTTCTCGACACTCCCGCGAAGGGTCTGACCTTCTTCGCTCGGGGTATTGAGGTGCTGTTTCAAATTCACGTTGTCGCTCACGGGTGCTGTTCCACTCACTAAAGTCTCGGTCATCATCGTCATGCGGCCACCCCTTCTTCGTCCCCTGTCAGGCTCTTGTAACGCTCGGCGAAGAACTCCCGAACGTTGGCGCATTGTGTTTCCGTACCATCCAAACGATTGAAGTGGGCGCGAAACTCCCTGGCGCCCGGCAAGGTTGCGAGATACCAGCCCACATGCTTGCGGGCAATACGGACGCCCATCACATCCCCATAGAAGGCGTGAAGTGCGGCCAGATGCTCCAGCAGGATGCGTTCCACTTCGCTCAGCTCCGGCGCCGGCAATTTCTCGCCGGTACGCAGGAAGTGTTCGATCTCGCGAAAAATCCATGGCCGCCCCTGGGCAGCCCGGCCTATCAGCAGGCCATCGGCACCGGTCGCGTCAAGCACGTAACGGGCCTTTTCCGGCGAATCGATATCGCCATTGGCAAACACCGGGATCGACACCGCCTGCTTGATCGCGGCAATCGTGTCGTACTCGGCTTCGCCGGTGTACAGATCGGCGCGCGTGCGGCCATGCACGGCCAGCGCGGTGATCCCGGCCTGCTCGGCGATCTTCGCCACAGTCAGGCCGTTCTTGTTGTCGCGATCCCATCCGGTGCGGATCTTCAGGGTCACCGGCACATCCACTGCAGCGACGACGGCCTGCAGGATCTCGGTCACCAGTGCTTCGTCTTTCAATAACGCGGAGCCGGCGGCCTTGTTGCAGACCTTCTTTGCCGGGCAACCCATGTTGATATCAATAATCTGTGCGCCCAGTTCGACGTTGGCTCGTGCCGCGTCCGCCAGCATCTGCGCATCGCCACCGGCAATCTGCACCGAGCGTGGCTCGGGATCGCCTTCGTGGATCATGCGCATGCGCGACTTGCGGGTGTTCCACAAGCTCATGTCACTGGTGACCATTTCCGAGACTACAAGCCCTGCGCCCAAACGCTTGCACAGCTGACGAAAGGGCTGGTCGGTGACGCCCGCCATCGGGGCGAGAATCAAACCGTTCTGCAATGTATATGGGCCGATGCGTACCGCCGACATAGGACTTCCCTGAAGTGGGGCCGGATCATGAGAGTTCGAAAAAGGGTTGGCATGATACCCGCTCTCGATGACTGGATAAAGGCTGAATTGAACAAAATCTGAACAGTTATTCTGTTATTACCAGCGGTTTGGTAAGCGCGGGCGAAGTCAGAAAACTGCCGTCAAACCTGAAGCGATGAAGCGATTCACTCGGGCGAGTGGAAACTCAGGCTGTAATTCACCGCTTTGGGGCCTGGATCAAGGATATCCAGCGCGATGTGGATCGGCGTCTGCGGCGGCATTTCCGCCATGCCCTCAAGGTCGCCGTTGAGGTATTCGCCGGGTTTGAAGCGACGACTGGCGATCAGATGACCGTTGAGGTCAGCGAAGCGTAGCTCCAGCAACGGAAATGGCTGGGAGAACGTCGCCCGGTTGTAGATGATCGCATCCACCACCAGCGCCCCGCTGAATTCCGGATGGCTGCGCACCACCAGATTGCTGCTTTTGATTTTGCCGATGTCGACCTTGGACGGCACCGTGCAGCCGATCTGCGGGCAGAACTGCTGAAACCATGGGCGGTACTGATCCTGCCGCGCCAGTTCATCGAAATGATAGGCGATGTACTGGCCGGCCAGACCGGCGGCGGCGAGCAGCACCAGCAAAGCCCAGAGCAGACGCCGGCCCCAGGGTGAACGGCGTTTCTGCCAGTCCAGTTGCAGCGGGTCGTCGGTCAGGTCCTGCAACACTTCGGCGCGTTGACGTTTTTTGCGCAGCGGTTCGACCGATGGCAAGTCGTCATCGTCCGGCTCGACGTTGGCCGACAGGCGTTCACGACGGGCATTCGGATCGATCGGATCGTGCAGGCGCAGTTGCGGGATCGGCGGTTCACCGTCCAGATCCACCGGCTCCAGCGACAGGGAAGGCTCGGTGCGCGCGGTGTTTAGCGGTTCCGGTTCGACGGCATCTGGCTCGACGTCATCTTCGGGCTCGGGCAGACGTTCATCGTCGCGTGCGCTGAACAGGCTGTCGCGCCACTCCGTTTCATCGGCTTCAGGACTGTCGCGCCGGGCGCTCAGGGACTCTTCGCGCTGACGACCGAATTCGGTGGTCGGCTGGATTTCCCGTTGTTCGAGGCGGGCGAGTTCTTCGTCCAGATCGAGGCTGTCCAGGTCCAGCTCGCTGGCGCTCCATTGCTTTTGGCTGATGGCGCGCGGCGCGGGCGGTTCGTCATTGACGGGTGCTTCGACCACTGGCGGCGGCTCGCTGACCACCGCCTGAGACGGTGCTGGCTGGACAATGGACGGCGCCACCGGAGTGACCGCTTCCTTGCCGGCGTGTTGTTCCAGCAGCTGTTTGGCGGCGTTGAACACTTGCAGGCAGGAGCCACAGCGAACCACCCCGCGGGCCACGCTCAATTGAGCATGGCTGACGCGGAAGCTGGTTTGGCAATGCGGGCACTGGGTGACGAAGCTGTCGGTCATGCGGCGATCCGGTTTATGCAGGCGGCCATTCTAGCGCCGACGGCCGGTGATACGCACCCAGCCATCGCGATTGGCGATCGGGTCCAGATCAAAGTCCTGCGCATAGGCGGCAGCGACTTCTTCACCTTGTTCGGCGAGGATGCCTGACAGTGCCAGACGACCGCCGGTTTTCACCAGGCCGGACAGCTGCGGCGCCAGGGAAACCAGCGGGCCGGCCAGAATGTTGGCCACCAGCACGTCGGCTTTGACCTGCGGCAGATCTTCCGGCAGGTACAGCGGGAACAGCTCGTCGGCAATATTGTTGCGCCCGGCGTTGTCGCGCGAGGCTTCCAGCGCCTGCACGTCGATGTCGGTGCCGACGGCTTCTTTCGCGCCGAGCAGCAGGGCGGCGATCGCCAGAATTCCCGAGCCGCAGCCGAAGTCCAGGACGTTGCAGTCTTTCAGGTCCTGACCGTCGAGCCATTCCAGGCACAGGGCGGTGGTCGGGTGGGTGCCGGTGCCGAACGCCAGGCCCGGATCCAGCAACAGATTGACCGCGTCAGGCTCGGGCGCGGCGTGCCAGCTCGGCACGATCCACAGGCGCTGACCGAAACGCATTGGCTGGAAGCCGTCCATCCAGCTGCGTTCCCAGTCCTGGTCTTCGATGACTTCGCTGTGATGCTCGGGCAGCGGACTGCCGGTCAGCAGTTCCAGATGCGCGAGCACCGGCGCAGGCTCGGTGCCGCCCTCGAACAGGGCCAGCAGGTGCGTGTGCGCCCACAGTGGGGTGGTGTTGAGTTCCGGCTCGAAGATCGGCTGATCTTCGGCGTCCATGAAGGTCACCGAAACGGCGCCGACTTCAAGGAAAGCGTCTTCGTAGGTTTCGGCTTGTTCCGGGCTGATGGCGAGACGTACTTGCAGCCAAGGCATGGCGGGCACCTTTGAAAAAATATGATTGCAGCCTAGCGGCCAGCGAGAAGCGCGCAAGTTTACGCGAGCGCAGGCGGTTTGTGGGAGAGACTTGAAACGCCATTCCCTTGTAGGAGTGAGCCTGCTCGCGATGGCGATGGTGCTGTCGACACATATGCTGGATGTGCCGGCCTCATCGCGAGCAGGCTCACTCCTACAGGGGTTTATGTAATCTGTAGAAACAACAAAGCCGCCCGAAGGCGGCCTTGTCTGTGCGGACTTGAAGCTTAGTGCTTCTCGCCAGCCAGCTTGTGCTCGAGGTAGTGAATGTTCACGCCCCCTTTGCAGAAGCCTTCGTCGCGGGTCAGTTCACGGTGCAGCGGGATGTTGGTCTTGATCCCGTCAACCACGATCTCGTCCAGGGCATTACGCATGCGCGCCATGGCTTCGTCGCGGGTGGCGCCGTAAGTGATCAGCTTGCCGATCAGCGAGTCGTAGTTCGGCGGAACTGCATAACCGCTGTACAGGTGCGAATCGACGCGAACGCCGTTGCCGCCTGGGGCGTGGAAATGCTTGACCGTGCCCGGGCTCGGCATGAAGGTTTTCGGGTCTTCAGCGTTGATCCGGCACTCCAGCGAGTGACCGCGGATCACCACGTCATCCTGCGTGAACGACAGCTTGTTGCCAGCGGCGATGCTGAGCATCTCCTTGACGATGTCGATACCGGTGACCATTTCCGAAACCGGGTGCTCCACCTGAACACGGGTGTTCATTTCGATGAAGTAGAAACGACCGTTCTCGTACAGGAACTCGAATGTGCCGGCGCCACGGTAGCCGATGTCGATGCACGCCTTGACGCAGCGAGCCAGAACTTCCTGACGTGCCTGCTCGTCGATGCCGGGTGCCGGTGCTTCTTCAAGCACCTTCTGGTGACGGCGTTGCAGCGAGCAATCGCGGTCGCCCAGATGGATGGCGTGACCCTGGCCGTCGGACAGTACCTGAACTTCGACGTGACGCGGGTTGGTCAGGAATTTTTCCAGATAGACCATCGGGTTGCCGAACGCCGCGCCAGCTTCGGAGCGGGTCAGTTTCGCCGAGGCGATCAGGTCTTCTTCCTTGTGCACCACGCGCATGCCGCGACCACCGCCGCCGCCAGCGGCTTTGATGATCACCGGGTAGCCGACTTCACGACCGATGCGCAGCGCCGTTTCTTCGTCTTCCGGCAGCGGGCCGTCGGAACCTGGAACGGTAGGCACGCCTGCTTCGATCATCGCGTGCTTGGCCGATACCTTGTCGCCCATCAGGCGAATGGTTTCGGCTTTCGGGCCGATGAAGGCGAAGCCGGAATTCTCGACCTGCTCGGCAAAATCGGCGTTTTCCGCGAGGAAACCGTAGCCTGGGTGAATGGCGGTAGCGCCAGTCACTTCAGCGGCAGCGATGATGGCCGGGATGTGCAGGTAGGACTGAGCGGCAGAAGCCGGGCCGATGCAGACGGACTCGTCTGCCAGACCCAGGTGCATCAGCTCTTTGTCGGCCTTGGAGTAAACGGCGACGGTCTTGATGCCCATCTCTTTGCAGGCACGCAGAATCCGCAGGGCGATCTCACCGCGGTTAGCGATCAGAACTTTTTCCAACTTCGCAGTCATCAAAGGCTCTCCGCAGTTCAAACGATGGTGAACAGCGGTTGGTCGTACTCAACCGGCTGGCCGTCTTCGACGAGGATGGATTCGATCACACCGCTGGTTTCAGCTTCGATGTGGTTCATCATCTTCATGGCTTCGACGATGCACAGGGTGTCGCCTTTCTTCACGGTCTGGCCGACTTCAACGAAGGCTGGCGAGGTTGGCGAAGATTTACGGTAGAAGGTGCCTACCATTGGCGAGCGGGCCACGGTGCCGTTCAGTGCTGGAGCAGCAGCGGCAGCCGGAGCGGCAGCAGCTACTGGAGCAGCGGCGGCAGGCGCAGCGGCCGGAGCCTGCATCGGCGCCGGAGCGTAGTACTGCTGAGCCGGGGTCTTGCTGTGACGGCTGATGCGTACGGACTCTTCGCCTTCCTTGATCTCGAGCTCGTCGATGCCGGACTCTTCCAGCAATTCGATCAGTTTCTTAACTTTACGGATATCCATGAATCATCAACTCCCAAGGGTCGGTCAGGGGCGTTTAACGCTTGTGGTTCAAGTCGTTGCCTGTGTTTCAAGCTGTTCTAGTGCGGCCTCCAGGGCCAGTCGGTAACCGCTGGCGCCAAGGCCGCAGATCACTCCCACCGCTACATCGGAGAAGTAAGAGTGATGGCGGAAAGGTTCGCGCTTGTGCACGTTGGACAAATGCACTTCGATGAATGGGATGCTCACTCCCAGCAGCGCGTCACGTAATGCGACACTTGTGTGTGTAAATGCTGCTGGATTGATCAGAATGAAATCGACACCTTCACCGCGAGCGGCGTGGATGCGGTCGATCAATTCGTACTCGGCATTGCTTTGCAGATACAGCAGATGATGGCCGGCTTCACGGGCGCGGCGCTCCAGATCCTGATTGATCTGCGCCAGGGTCGTTGAACCGTAAGTGCCGGGTTCACGGGTGCCGAGCAGGTTCAGGTTGGGGCCGTGCAGCACCAGTAGCGTCGCCATCTGCGTGTTCCTTGTTATGAATGAGCAGTCGTCAGAACCCGGCGACTATGCCGCAAAGGCTTTGTGACTGTCCAGTTCTCTGCAATAGCCAGCACGATGACCGATGTTTGCGCGAAATTTATGACTGAGTGATTTGATTCGGTCATTCCGCAAGATTTGCGCTGATGCGAATGACGCTATCGCGAGCAGGCTCACTCCTACAGTTGGAATGCGTTCCCTTGTAGGAGTGAGCCTGCTCGCGATAGCGGCCTATCAGACGCGGAATGCCTGAACGGCGGTATGCAATTGCCCACCCAACTCCAGCAGATTCTCACCCTGCTCACGCCCGCGGCCGATACGCAGCAGGTTATCCCCGCCCAATTGATGGATCCGCTCGCTATGATCACGGATCTCGCTGACCGCGCCGCTTTGCTGGGCGGTGATATCGGCGATGCGGATCGCCGTGTCGGAAATGGTCTGGATCGCGCCGACGATTTTATCCAGTGCGCCATCTGCCGCTTGTGCCTGACTGGCCGTGGCTTCGGCGTGTTCGACCTGCGCGCGCATGCCTTCGACCGATTGTCGGGCAGCAGTTTGCAGGCCGGCGATCAGCGTCTGAATCTCCGCCGTGGCGCCCGCCGTGCGTTGCGCCAGTGAGCGCACTTCCTCGGCCACCACCGCAAAACCACGGCCCATTTCCCCGGCCCGCGCCGCTTCGATCGCCGCATTCAGCGCCAGCAGGTTGGTCTGGTCGGCGATCGAGCGGATCACCGTCAGTACGCCGCCGATAGTCGCCGACTCTTCGGCAAGATGCTCGATCATCTGCGCGTTGCCTTGCACCTCGCCGACCAGCGCATGCAGGCCGGTGAGGCTCTGGCCGATCACGGCTTGTCCGTGCTCGACGGCAAGACCCGCATGGCGACTGGCATCGGCGGCCTGTCGTGCATCCCCAGCGACTTGCTGAATCGTCGCTTCCAACTCACCCAGCGAATCGCGGATCAGCGCGGTGTCGCCCGCCTGATGCTCGGCGCCGCTGTGCAGGTCGTTGCTCAGTTCGGCCAGCGTACGGCTGCTGCCGGCCACCTGTTCGGCATTGCCGCGAATCGTCCCGACCAGATCCACCAGATACGCGCGCAGGCGATTCAGTGACGCTTCGATGTCATGCAGTTCGCGGTTGGTTTTGCCCAACTGAATGTCGCGACTGAAATCGCCTTCGGCCCAGGTCGACAGGGCCGGCGCGAGGTTGGTCAGAGTGCGCGACAGGCGCCGCTGCAAGGTGTCGATCAGCAGCGCGATCAGCAGAATCAGGCCGATCATCACGCCCTGCATCAGGCGCACTTCGCCCTGAATCTGCCCGTGCTGGGCGCGTACCACCGGTTCGAGTCCGGCGATGGCTTGCTGCACGGCGGCGATCTTCAAATGGGTCGCGGTGCTCAGATCGGTGCGTTTCTGGATCTGCTCGCGGGTACGCGCCAGCTCCGCCGGGTAGCGACCGAGCAGGCTGTTGAGTTCGCGCTTGAGGCCGACCCCGGCGTCTTCGGCGGCGGCTTTTTCGGTGCTTTCGATGCCCATCATCGCGGCGAAATCATCACTGCCGGATTCGTTCCTGGCGACCACGCCGAGCAGCGGCAGGGCGTCGATGGCCTGAGCCTGGGTGCGGATGTTGTCGACTTCGCGCTCGACGTCGGCCGCGAGTTCACTGCGGCCGCTGCTGACCAGTTTGTCGCGGGCCAGCGACAGCTTACCCAGATGCTGCGAGGCGGTGAGCAGGGGTGTCAGGTACGTCGCGTTGCCATTGGCGTAGGTGCTGATCTGATCGAGGCTGGCGCTCAGTTCGCGTTCGGCCTGCAACAGCAGTGCCTGCGGATCACCGGCCAGTTTGCCGGCGGCGAGCAGGTCGGTTTTGCTGAATTCTTCGAGGCTCGACAGGCTTGGGCGCAGGGTCTCGGCCAGTGCCGGCGGCAGTTCGCCGAGTTCCTTCTGCAGGCCGTCGATGGCCTGGCTGGCGCTGCTCAGGCGCAGGGCGTCGCCGCTGGCGAGGTAGTCCTCGACATTGCGCGCCACGTCATTCTGAAATTGCTGCGACAGGCCGAGGTAGCGCTCCATCAACAGATACGGACGCTCCAAGGCTTTTTGCGACCACCACAGCGTCGCGCCGAGCGCCACGCAGACGGCGACCAACAGCAGAGTGTTGAGATTGGTGAGCAACTTCAGGCGCATGACGGCTACCAACGGCAGAAATGGTAAGCGCCTGAATTTATTGCGGTTCTGTTACAGGGTTATGACCGAATCAGTGGATTCCGATGAAAAGGTGGCACTTTGCTTTGAGTCGCGTGCGGTCTGCACTCGATTGCGTCCGGCACCTTTGGCGCGGTACAGCGCTTCGTCGGCCTGGCTGGCCATCATCAGGCTGTCGGAATCCTCGTGCATTTCCACCACGCCGGCGCTGAAGGTGCACCACAAATCGTGCGGTTGCGCCGGGTAGTGGATTTCGGCGAAGCGCTGGCGGATCTCGTCGAGCACTTTGTGCGCCGCTTCTATGTCGGTGTCGGGCATGACGATGGCGAATTCCTCGCCACCGTACCGGCCGATGAAGTCGGTCTTGCGCAGGCGTTGCTTGAGGAACAGCGCCAGGCTCTTGATCACTCGGTCGCCCATCGGATGGCCGTGACTGTCATTGACTCGCTTGAAGTGGTCGATGTCGAGCATGGCAAAGCTCAGCGGCTTGTTCTCGCGACGGGCGCGGAACGAGCAGTCTTCGAGCAATTGCAGGATGTGCGTGTGGTTGTACAGGCCGGTGAGGCTGTCGCGGACCATGCGTGCCTTGAGATTGCGCGCGCGGGCGGCGCGGTTGCGCACAGTCGTAATCAGATGCCGAGGCTTGATCGGTTTGGTCAGGAAATCGTCGCCGCCCTCGCTCATGGCGTCGAGCTGTTTATCCAGATCGTCCTCGGCCGAAAGATAAATGATCGGCACGCTGACGTAGCGGTCGTTGTGGCGAATGACCTTGGCCAGTTCGGTGCCGGTGCAGGCCGGCATGTACATGTCGAGGATGATCAGATCCGGCTGGAAGTCCGCCAGTTCTGCCATCGCCTGGATCGGTTCGATCAGGGTGCGTGTGACGATTCCGGCGCTGTTGAGCAGGCGCTCGGTGTGCAAGGCCTGGGCGCGGGAGTCGTCGATGATCAGCACTTTATAAGGTTCATACTGGGCGACGCAGGTCAGGACTTCGATCTTCTCCAGCAGGCTCGACGCTTCGAGGGTGCCGGTGAGGAATTCCTGGCCGCCGGCGCGCACGGCGGCGAGGCGGGTCGGGGTGTCGGTTTCGTGCAGGCTGAAAAACAGCAGCGGCAGCGGTTCTTCCAGGCCAACCTGAGCTTCGGCAGCCAGTTGCAGGCCGACGCCTGCGCCGCTGAAGTCCACGTCCATGACGATCGCGGCGGGCAAGCGCTCGACCATCGAGGAGCGAAACGCCGCGACACTGTCCAGCGCCTGCGCGGTCAGGCCGAAAAACTCCAACTGCTTGGCCAGCCGCTCGGCGCGGTCGTGATCCTGCAACATCACGTAGATCGGTTTGCGCAACGGCGGCAGGAAGGTCTGGTCGAGTTGATCGCCATGCCGCAGACCGGTGCGCGACAGACGCTGCATCAAACGATTGAGGTCAGTGATCAAGCCGCTGCTCAGGCGTCCGCGATTGGCGTCCACCGCTTCCAGCGACTGGCCGATATGACGCGCGAGTTGCGTGTGCTCGGGCTGCTCGAAGCGCTCGGCAAAACGCAGCAGGCGCAGATTGGCCTCGCTCAGTTCGGCGAGGTCGGCGGTGGACCACTCACTGCGTTGCAGGCGCTGCCATATCTCAAGAATCTGACGTGCCTGATGAATTACCCGCTGGGCAAAGTGGTGCTTGAGGCGCTCACGGCTGGGGTCTTCTGGCTCGGTCATATCCTGACTACTAGTTAGGGCGCATGCTGAGATCGACTGGTGGCTCTATGCTAGCACCTCTTTTCCCTTATATGAGTGTCGTGCATCAATAATCTGCGGTGCTGCACAATTCAGTTTCTGACCGGGCGGTATCGGATTGAACCTGCTCGTCGGTGAGCCTCCCGTAAACCGGGAGTATGGCGCTGATCGACGGGTCAAAACGCCTGTGTGCATAACGCTGCGCTGTAGACAGGCGCTGATCTGCCATGGCCTGTTCCGGGGCGTCTTTGGTGATAGTGCATCAGGGAAACCCCTAGAGAGTTCGCGGGGCGATGTCGCGCGTTCCGTGGATTTTCTGCTTCTCTTCAATGGCGGGTGCCGGCCTTGGCACGTTGTTGTATGGTTGTGGTCGAACCGTTGAACCCAAGTGATTGAAAGGATATCGCCATGCTGGACTGGAAGAACCGCGCGGGCAGCGCGCCTGAACGTGCCGCTGAGCCGAAGTCGGCCACCCGCAGCTATGTTGGCGGGCTGTTGTTCAGCCGCGCGCTGGCCACGCTGATCGGCATTTATCTGCTGGTGACCATCGGCCTGGGCTGGTACTGGAGCCAGGAGCCGGCGCTGTTTCCGGTGGCACAAAACGCCCAGGCGGCTGCCGAGAAAGAAGGCAAGCAGATGGTCGTCGGCTACACCACGGTCGAAACCCTCAAGACCGTTGCCGGTACGTTGCTGAACAAACCTGGCGGCTACATTTCCAACGACCGTTTTCCGCCTGGCCTGTGGATGGACAACACACCGAGCTGGGAATACGGCGTGCTGGTGCAGGTGCGTGACCTGACTCGTGCCCTGCGTAAGGACTTTGCCCGTTCGCAGTCGCAGTCGGCCGAAGATGCCGATCTGGCCAAGGCCGAACCGCGTTTCAACTTCGACAACAAGAGCTGGATCCTGCCGTCGAGCGAATCGGAATATCAGGAAGGCATCAACTCCCTGAGCCGTTATCAGGCGCGTCTGTCTGATCCAACGCAGAAAAACGCCTTGTTCTACGCTCGCGCCGACAACCTCAACAACTGGCTGGGCGATGTCGGCACCCGTCTGGGTTCGCTGTCGCAACGCCTGTCCGCCAGTGTCGGCCGGGTGAAACTCAACACCGCGCTGAAAACCGAAGTGCCGGCGGTTGGTGAAGTACCGCAGGTTGACGAGGAAGTCGTCGAAACCCCGTGGATGCAGATCGACAATGTGTTCTATGAAGCGCGTGGTCAGGCCTGGGCGCTGTCGCACCTGTTGCGCGCCATCGAAGTGGACTTTGCCGATGTGCTGGCGAAAAAGAACGCCACGGTCAGCGTGCGTCAGATCATCCGTGAACTGGAAGCATCGCAGGAGCCGGTCTGGAGCCCGATGATCCTCAATGGCAGCGGCTTCGGCGTGCTGGCCAACCACTCGCTGGTCATGGCCAACTACATTTCCCGGGCCAACGCTGCAGTGATCGATCTGCGTCAATTGCTCAATCAGGGCTGAGTCATGGTCGATAGCGCCAAAGAGGCGGAGCACCGCGCTGCCTCCGATGCCGAACAGATCGCCTGGGTCGACGAGCAGGACAACCTGCTCGGCGCCCTGGTGCGGGCCGATCTTCGTGAGCGCGGGCTGATCGGGCGCGGCACCTACATCATGTTGTTCAATTCCGCTGGTGAGCTCTGCGTACACCGGCGCACCCTGAGCAAGGCGATCTATCCCGGTTACTGGGATGTGGCGGCAGGCGGCATGGTGCAGGCCGATGAAACCTACGCCGAATCGGCGGCCCGGGAGCTGGAAGAGGAGTTGGGTGTGAGCGGGGTGGAATTGACCGCCCACGATCATTTCTTCTTCGAAGACACCGGCAACCGTTTGTGGTGTTCGGCATTTTCCGCGGTGTGGGACGGCCCGCTGAAACTGCAGCCTGAAGAAGTGCTGGAAGCACGCTTTATTCCGGTCGAGCAGGTGATGCGCGAAATCGAGCAAAAGCCTTACTGTCCGGACTCTCTGGCCGCGTTGAAGCGCTATCTGAAGGCTCAACAAAGCGGCGTCGCAAAGAACACATAAATTGGCGCCGATTGGCTCTTAGCAATTGCGCTTTTTGCCGTTACACTGCGCGACCTTTTCAAGCTGCACCGACCTGCTTTTGTTCAAGCGCACGGTGCAGTAGCGCTGCCCCTGCCTGAGTGGGGCTTCGCGGTCGATGACCTTGCCCAAGGTTGCGATCAGTCTTTGTCCTCCCAAGAGGATTGCCGGTGGCCAAAAAAGCCGCATCCTTCGCCGCCCTTGGTGGCCTGGTATTTTCCACCGACGCAGGTCGTCATTGCCCGGAATGCAGTAAGCCGGTGGACGCCTGTATCTGCAAACAAACCGTGATCCCGGCCGGGGACGGCATTGCCCGCGTGCGTCGCGAGAGCAAGGGCCGTGGCGGCAAGACGGTGACCACCATCACCGGCGTGCCACTGGCCGAAGACGCCCTCAAGGAGTTGGCGACAACGTTGAAGAAACGTTGCGGCACCGGTGGGGCGTTGAAGGACGGGATCATCGAAATCCAGGGCGATCATGTCGAGCTACTCTTGGCAGAGCTGATCAAACACGGTTTCAAAGCGAAGAAGTCCGGCGGCTAGCAGCCTCTGTGAAATCCATCTGCGGCTTGATCCGGCACTGAAGCAGTTCAGATCCGGCGTCGTCTCCATGGTTTTCACAGAGCCTGTTCATGACCGGTTTCTAAACTACACGCGGTCAGCGCGGTCTACCGCCGCGCTGACGAACCGTCATTTTCATTCTTTAGACTGCGCCGGCCTGCGATCAGGCGACGCACTATGACTTCTTTATAGGGGACTTCGATGTCCGTACGACGCACACGTAAAGACGATGGCAGCCAATGGACAGTTGCGGACAGCCGCAGTGTTTACGGGATTCGCCATTGGGGGGCCGGGTATTTCGCGATCAATGACGCCGGTCGCGTCGAAGTTCGTCCGAACGGCCCGAGCAGCTCGCCTATCGACCTGTTCGAACAAGTCGACCAACTGCGCAAGAGCGGCTTGTCCCTGCCGTTGCTGGTACGTTTCCCCGACATCCTGCAAGACCGTGTCCGTCAACTGACCGGTGCTTTCGACTCGAACATCGAGCGCCTGGAATACCAGAGCAAGTACACCGCGCTGTACCCGATCAAGGTCAACCAGCAAGAAGCGGTGATCGAGAACATCATCGCCACCCAGAACGTTTCCATCGGTCTGGAAGCCGGCTCCAAGCCTGAGCTGCTGGCGGTGCTGGCGCTGGCGCCGAAGGGCGGCACCATCGTCTGCAACGGTTATAAGGACCGCGAGTTCATCCGTCTGGCACTGATGGGCCAGAAGCTCGGCCACAACGTGTTCATCGTCATCGAGAAAGAATCCGAAGTCGGCCTGGTGATCGAAGAAGCCGCCTCGCTGAAGGTCAAGCCACAGGTCGGTCTGCGCGTGCGCCTGTCGTCGCTGGCGTCCTCGAAGTGGGCGGACACCGGTGGCGAGAAATCCAAATTCGGTCTGTCGGCGGCGCAACTGCTGTCGGTGGTCGAACGCTTCCGCGCTGCCGGCCTCGATCAGGGCATTCGCCTGCTGCACTTCCACATGGGTTCGCAGATCGCCAACCTGGCTGACTACCAGCACGGTTTCAAGGAAGCGATCCGTTACTACGGCGAACTGCGCAACCTTGGTCTGCCGGTCGATCACATCGACGTCGGCGGCGGTCTGGGTGTCGACTACGACGGTACTCACTCGCGCAACGCCAGTTCGATCAACTACGACATGGACGACTACGCCGGTGTCGTGGTCGGCATGCTCAAGGAGTTCTGCGACGCGCAGAGCCTGCCGCATCCGCACATCTTCTCCGAAAGCGGCCGCTCGCTGACCGCGCACCACGCGATGCTGGTGGTGCAGGTGACCGACGTAGAGAAACACAACGACGAAATCCCGCTGATCGAAAACAAGGAAAACCTGCCGGAAACCGTGCAGTGGCTGGTGGACCTGCTCGGCCCGACCGATATCGAGATGGTCACCGAGACTTACTGGCGCGCCACGCACTACATGAGCGACGTGGCTTCGCAGTACGCCGACGGCAAACTGACCCTGGCGGAAAAGGCCCTGGCCGAGCAGTGCTACTTCGCTGTGTGCCGTCGCCTGCACAACTCGCTGAAGGCACGTCAGCGTTCGCACCGCCAGGTGCTCGACGAACTCAACGACAAGCTGGCCGACAAGTACATCTGCAACTTCTCGGTGTTCCAGAGCCTGCCGGACACCTGGGCGATCGATCAGGTACTGCCGATCATCCCGCTGCATCGTCTGGACGAAGAGCCGCTGCGTCGCGCCGTGCTGCAAGACCTGACCTGCGACTCCGACGGCAAGATCAACCAGTACGTCGACGAGCAGAGCATCGAGACCAGCCTGCCGGTGCACGGTCTGAACGAAGGTGAAGACTATCTGCTGGGCGTGTTCCTGGTCGGCGCCTATCAGGAAATCCTCGGCGACATGCACAACCTGTTCGGTGACACCGACTCGGTGAACATCTACCAGAACGCCGATGGCAGCGTGTACCACGCCGGTATCGAGACCCACGACACCATCGAAGACATGTTGCGTTACGTGCACTTGTCGCCGGAAGAACTGATGACCCACTACCGCGACAAGTGCGCCAGTGCCCGCATCAGTGCCAGCGAGCGTACGCAGTTCCTCGATGCCTTGCGTCTGGGTCTGACCCGTTCCTCCTACCTGTCTTCCTGAGTCAGGTCTGTTGCACCGGGTTGTCTGAAATTTTCCCTCAAGCTGTGGAAAATTCGGATGACCCGGTGGGACATTTCCCAAATCCCCTGCGAAATAATTGCCTGCCACAGCCGGAGAAGTGATCCGGTCTGCTTTTCGCGTAGGTCATTTCCTAAGTTGTACTTCAGCTCTCTACTCGGCCATGGCTCTCGGCGAGAATCCCCGGCCGCCCCTCCTGTAGAGATCCGCCCATGTTCGAATCAGTCAACGAGCCGTCGTTTCGTCTCGATGTAACGGGGCTGCCCGAGCCCTTCGAGGTGCTGGCCTTTACCGGAAGTGAGGGCATCAGCGAACCCTTCGCCTTTGATATCGATCTGTTGATCAATGATCCGCAACTGGACCTGGCCGGCCTGCTTTTCCGCTCGGCGTTCCTGCAGTTCGGTCCCGGACACAATGGCCTGAGCGGGCAATTGCAGAGTGTCGTTCAGCATGAGCACGATCAGGGCGCCCGATTGTGTCGAGTGACACTGGGACCGAAGCTGAGTTGTCTGGCGCTGCGTTTCAGTCAGCGGATCTTCAGCAGTCAGTGCGTGCCGAAGATCCTCGCGCAGGTGCTCAAGGAGCATGGGATCGTTGGTGCGCAACGGCGTTTTGATTTGCAGTGCGAATACCCGGTGCACACTTTCTGCACCCAGTACCGGGAGTCGGACCTGCAGTTTGTGCAGCGGCTGTGCGCGCAGGCGCGGATCCACTACTACTTCGAGCACCGGCCGGACGGACACTGTCTGGTCTTTGTCGATGATCCAGGGCGTTTTCCCGTGGCCGGCGCGGCGTCTGTGGACGATGGCGCGAGCACCCCGGCGGTAAGACGCTGGCAGATGCAGGTGGACGCCAGCGATGTGGACGCGGGTTCGGCGCAGGCCGGCAAAGCTTATGGCCACAGCGATCTGCCGACCTTGCGCGCCGCGCAGTGGCTGGCGTTGACTGCGCATCCGTTTGCCGAATGCAACCGCCGCTGGTTGCTGAGCCGGATCGAGCATCGTGCTGATCCCGCCAGCGAGCCGGCTTACAGCAACCGGATCGTCGCCGCCGCCCAGGCGCAACTGCCGACATTGACGAGCACCTGTGCCAGGCCGCGCATGCACAGTCTGCAACGTGCGTGGGTGGTGACGGTCGATGAACCGCAGCCCGACGATCAGCGGCCGGTGGCGGTGCAGTTCGACTGGCTTTATCAGGGCGAAGGCGCTGCCGCCAGCCATTGTTGGCTGCCGCTCGCAGCAGCGTTGAGCGACGCCTCACTGACATCGTTGCGTGAAGGCGTTGAAGTGGTGGTGAGTTTTCATGAAGGCGATCCGGATCAGCCGGTGATCAGTGGTGTGCTGCAGGAGCCGGCGGTGATCGAAGACTGCGAAGCGCCATTGGCGCTGCCGGACGTGCTGCCGAGCGCGGGCCTGGCGCAATGGCTCAAGTCTGCCGAACCGCTGTTGCTGCTGTGTCTTATGCCCGGCGGCGGCAGTTACAACCACTGCACGGCGTCGATCTGCAGTTGCCGATTGGTCGCGTCGCTGGATCAGGACGGCGCCGCTTGAGCGGCGTCGGCTTTGCCCCGCAGGTACAGTGGCTGTTGCTCGATGGCGCCGATGCGCAGCAGGCGCTGGCGACATTGCGCCAGGGGTTCGCCAGCGTACGTTGCACGCGGCTGTTCCAGGGCACCGAGTTTCAAGCGGTAAGCGAGCACGGTCCGCTGCTGGTCGACCTGCATGACTGCCCGGCACTGGCGGCGCTGTGTCAGCGTGATCCGCAGACCTGGCGCGGGTTGTTGTTCGCCAGTGATGCCTCGCAGGCAGTAATGCTGAGCCACCTGCGCCGGATGCTGACGGTCTCGTTCGGGCTCAATCACCGTGCCTTGCTCGGTTATTACAACCGCCAGACGGCAAGTTATTTCTTCGACGCCTGTGACGCCGCCGACTTGAGCCGCTGGCTCGGGCCGATCCGCCTGCTGCGCTGGTTTGGCGGCACCTGGGCCGACCTCGCCATCGGCAGTCAGGGCTGGCAGCAACTGCGCAACCCGCAGTGGGCGGTCGAGCCGCTGGGGATCGACGAAAGCCTCACCCATCGTCAGCGCGAACGTTTGCAAAGCTGCCTGCTGGAACAACACATCTGGCGCTGGTGCCAATCAATGGGAACCGACTACGCGCGCATGGCCTCCCATGTGCAGGAGGGGCTGAGCCTGGGTTTCAGCGACCGCACGGTGCTGGATGGCTGGTTGTGGCTACGCTTGCAGCATCCCCGAGCGGTATTGCCAGACGTGCCGGACGGGCTGAGCCAGCAGGAACGGCTCGAGCATGTGCGGCGACAGTGGCAGAACGATCAATCTTGAGGTGCGACATCCATGACAAATCCTCTGTGGCAGCGGTTCGGCGCAGTCCTCGGCGGGTTTCTGCTGCTGGTGCTGACGGGATGTTCCCCGGTCAAGGTGCTCAATGCGCTAACCCCCGACGACACGTTCCACAAAACCGCCGGGATTGCCTATGGCGATGATCCTCGACAGAAGCTCGACGTCTACGTGCCGCGCCAGCCGCTGGAGGACGCGCCGGTGGTGGTGTTCTTCTACGGCGGCAGCTGGAACAGCGGTGATCGTGGCGATTACGCGTTTGTCGGCGAGGCACTGGCGTCGCGGGGAATTGTCGCGGTGCTGGCGGATTACCGGCTGTACCCGCAAGTGCGCTATCCGCTGTTTCTTGAAGACTCGGCGCGGGCGGTGGCCTGGACCCGGGCGCATATCCGTGAGTTCTCCGGCAACCCGCAACGCCTGTACCTGATGGGCCACAGTTCCGGCGCTTACAACGCGGCGATGCTGGCGCTGGATCCGGGTCTGCTCGGTGCGGTGGGCATGACGCCCAAAGACCTCAGCGGCTGGATCGGCCTGGCCGGTCCGTATGATTTTCTGCCCATCAAGAATCCGCAGGTGCGTCCGGTATTCTTCTGGCCGGACTCACCGCCGCAATCGCAGCCGATCAACCACGTCAGGGCGGGCGAGCCTCCGGCACTGCTGATCGCTGCGACCAAGGACAATCTGGTCAACCCGACGCGCAACACCGCAGGCCTGGCGCGCAAACTGCGCGAGGCGGGTGTACAGGTGCAGGATCTTTACTACTCGCGCCCCAGTCATGTGACGCTGGTGGCGACCCTGTCGCGTCCGCTGCGGCGTCTGGCGCCGGTACTCGATCAGGTCGTCGCGTTCGTCAAACACACACCGGCTCAGTGAGCGGCACCGCTGAACCAGCCGTCGTTGCGCCGCAGCCACAGGGCCAGTGCGCCGAGGGTCAGGCTGCGCAAGACCATAAACAGCAGGAACGTTATCCACAGCCCATGATTGCCCAGTCCCTGTAATGCCCAGGCGAACGGCAGCAGCAGGGCGACGGTCAGCAGCATGCCGTTGCGCATCTCCCGGGCTCGAGTGGCGCCGATGAACAGGCCGTCGAGCAAGTAGCTCCAGACCGCAATCAGCGGCAGTACCGCCAGATACGGCAGATAGATGAACGCGGTATCGCGCACGCTCTGGATGTCGGTCTGCATCTCGATGAACAAGTGTCCGCCCAACAGAAACAGCGCGGCAAAACCGAGGCTGGCCAGCAACGACCAGCCGCCGGCCACCACCAGCGAACGGCGCAGGGCGAGCCGGTCGCGGGCGCCGATGGCGTGTCCGCACAACGCTTCGACCGCATGCGCCAGACCGTCCAGCGCATGCGCGGTCAGCAGCAAACCGTTGAGCAGCAGAGCATTGGCCGCCACCGTGGCATCGCCGAGCCGCGCGCCTTGCACGGTGATCAGGAAAAATACCGATTGCAGCGCCAGGCTGCGGATGAAAATGTCGCGGTTTACCGCCAGCAGCGGGCGCCAGCTCTGCCATACCTTCAAGGCCGTCCAGACGATGTGCCCGGGATAGGCGCGCAAGGCGCCACGGGTCAGCCACAGGCCGAGCAGGGCGCCACTCCACTCGGCAATCACCGAGGCCCGGGCCGAGCCGACCACCCCCCATTCCAGACCTATCACGAACCACAGGTTGAGAGCGATGTTGATCAGGTTGGTGGTCAGCAGAATCGCCAGTGGCGCCCGTGCATTCTGGGTGCCGAGAAACCAGCCGACCAGGGCGTAACTGGCCAGTGCTGCCGGCAAGCCGAATAGCCGGGTGTGGAAGAACTCGCGGGTCAGTTGATCGAGTTCTGCCGATGGCTGCATGAAATGCAGGGCCACACCGCTCAACGGCACGCCGAGAGCGCCGAGCACGATTGCCAGTCCCAGCGCCAGCAGCAAACCCTGCAACAGAATCTGCCGTAACGCCGCGCCATCGCTGCGCCCGGCCGCCTGAGCGGCAAACCCGGTGGTGCCCATGCGCAGAAAGCCCATGGCCCAGGCGAGAAACGTGTAGAGACTGGCGCCGACCGCCACTGCGCCCAACTGATGGGCGTGGGGCAGGTGGCCGATGACGGTGCTGTCGACCAGCGCCACCAGCGGCACGGAAATATTGGAAAGGATCATCGGCGCGGCGAGCGCCCAGACCTTGCGGTGAGTCGGGCGGTCGCGCCAGTCGGCAATCAGGTTGGACATGCGGGCTCCTTGGGGGAGCGGGGATTGTAGCGATTCATGCGATCTATTGTGGGAGCGAGCTTGCTCGCGAAGGCAGTGTGTCAGTCAAAACAGCTTTTACTGATTTGACGCTTTCGCGAGCAAGCCCGCTCCCACAGGGGAAGAGGGGGTGTCAGTGAATAATCCAGCTCAACAACCACAACCCCAACAGCAGCCAGATGATCCCGGCAATGATCGACGCATTCATGAACGCGCGAATCGCCGACCACAGCAGCATCAGACCGACGATCAGCGCGAGGATGCTGATGATCGAAGTGTCCATGCCCAGCGTCTTCGCCAGGCCATCGACAAAGTTGCCGCCGGCGTTGCTCAGAATGTTGAACAGGCCGCTGAGGCCATCAACGATAAAGCGGATGACCGAACCGAGTGCCTGGCCGAGCCATTCGAAAAAGCTTTCTACCTGCATGTGTGCATCCTGATGAAAGAGCTGAGCCTTGGGCCACCGCGCGGGTGGCCGAGTTCCCTGCAACTATAGAGGGTTTGCCTCAATCCTGTGTGGGAGCGAGCCATGGCCGCTTGCGTTCAGCCGACATCCCCCCGAAGCTATACGCCTTCAGGAGAGCCCGATGAACCTTGTTGAACTGACCGAACGCCTGCACGCCATTCGCGACCGCAATGACTGGCGGCAATTTCACAGCCCGAAAAACCTCGCCATGGCCGCCAGCGTCGAGATGTCCGAACTGGTGGAGATTTTCCAGTGGCTGACCGAAGACCAGTCACGCCAGTTGCCGGCGGACAAACTGGCGCATGCCGGGCAGGAAGTCGGCGATATCGTCCTGTATCTGTTGCTGCTGTGCAGCGAGTTGGGGCTGGACATGAATGAAGTGGTGCGCAGCAAGCTCGCCGACAGCGAACGGCGGTTCAGCTGATGAGCGACCGGCATTTCGATCAGTTGGCGACCCGGTTCGCCGAAAAAATCTACGGTGGCGCCAAAGGCGCGATTCGCCTCGCGGTGTTGCAGGCCGACCTGGCCGAAGCATTGCCGGACCGACCGCTGCGCGTGCTGGACATCGGCGGCGGTCTGGGCCACATGTCGCTGTGGTTGGCCGAGCGCGGCCATCAGGTGACCTTTACCGAACCGGCTGAGCCGATGCTTGAGGGCGCCCGTCAGCGCTTCGCCGAAGCCGGGCAGAGCGCAACGTTCATTCAGGCGCCGTGGCAGGAGCTGCTCGGTCAGCTCACCGAGCCCTACGATCTGGTGATCTGCCACGCGGTGCTCGAATGGCTAGCCGAACCTCACGCGATCCTGCCGGTGCTGCATCAACTGACCAAGCCCGGTGGCTGGCTGTCGCTGGCGTTCTACAACCGTGATGCGCTGATCTACCGCAACCTGCTCAAGGGCCATTTCAAGAAAATGCGCAAAAACACCATGGCCGGTGAAAAGCAGAGCCTGACCCCGCAGCAACCGCTTGATCCGCGGGAGCTGGCAACGCAACTCGAAGGGTTGTGGCAGGTCGAAACCCAGAGCGGAATCCGGGTTTTCCACGACTACATGCCGGTGGAATTCCAGGCCCGCGCCGAACTGGTGGACTTGCTGGAGATGGAACTTGCGCACCGTCGTCACCCAAGCTTCGCCGGGCTTGGGCGTTACTTGCACTGGATCTGCCGGCCGATCTGATCGGAGCACTACATGAAAGCTCAACTCGGGTTATTGCTGATCTGTCTGGGGTTGGCCGCCTGCCAGGGCAGCAACCCGTATGTCGCGCAGTCGCGGCCGTTGCCGCCGGCGCCGCCGCAAGCGGCCAATACGTTTGATCGCAGCGCCTACCCGGCGCCGACACGCGATTACGGGCGCTATCGCAGTTGGGCCTGGCTCAACGGGCAGTTACCGCCGGGCACGGCCTGGGCCGACTCGGCGCAAGTGGCTGAAGCCGTCAGCAATGCGCTGGATCAGCGTGGTCTGCGGCCGTTGCACGACAATCGTCCGGCCGATTTGCTGGTCAGCGCCAATCTGCGTCTGGAAACCCGCTTGCGGCAGGTGCAGGACGATTACGGTTACGGCGGATACAGTGGCTATGATCGCTACGGGCGCGGTTACGGCATGTACAACACTGTGCCGATTGTTCGCACCTATCAGGAGCAGGTCGTGGTGGTGCAGGTCAATCTGTTCGACGCCGGCACCGGTCAACCGGTGTGGAGCGCCAGCGCCGAAACCGCCAATCAGGGTAGCCAACTGGTGCGCACCGACGCCATTCGCGAGGCTCTGGAAAAAGCCCTGTCGGCGTATCCGCCGAGCTAGACTTCAGGTGAGAACGCTTCGCAGGTTCAGGCCTTCAACCGGAGAACAACCATGTTCCGTCGTCTCGCTTTACTGGCCATGGCCGCGCTGCTCAGTGCCTGCGCTGCCAACCAGGTCAATCACGACTTTGACGCCAGCCGCGATTTCGCCGCCTATCGCAGCTGGAGCTGGAAAGAACCGGCGCTGCAATATCGCCCGGATGATCCACGGATCAAGAGCGACCTGACCGAGCAACGCATCCGCCAGGCCGTCAGCGATCAACTTGATCAACGCGGCTTGCGCCCTGCCGCTGCGGGGGCCAAAGGCGACCTGAGCGTGCAAACCTACCTGATCGTCGAGGATCGCCAGCAGCAAGTGACCACCAACTACGGCGGCGGTTGGGGTGGCCCGTGGAACGGGTATTGGGGCGCGCCGATGTACAACGAAACCCGCAACATCACCTACAAGGTGGCAACGATCCAGATCGACCTGCTCGACGGCAAGGACGGCAAACTGGTGTGGCGCGGCAGCGATGAACAGATGCTCAGCAGCACGCCCAATCCGCAGGATCGCAGCAACGCAGTGCGCGAAACCGTCAGCCGGATATTGGCCAACTATCCACCGCGCTAGTTCGCTGTAAAAAAAAAGGGAGCCCAAGAGGCTCCCATTTTTTGCCCCACCACAAATCTCCCTGTGGGAGCGGGCTTGCTCGCGAAGACGGCGTGTCAGCCACATCCATGTTGAATGACACAGCGCATTCGCGAGAAGACGAGGTCTGCAGGGTTTTGTGCAGCACCAAATGGCGCGTTGCCACTAGCGCCGTCTACACTCAAATCCACCATCGGAGGTAGCGCTCGGCAACGCGCCGGCAAAGGAGTGCGCCATGTCGCCTCGTACGCAGTTCAACGGCCCGGCCCGGCAACGCGGGGCGATCGGGTTGATGGCGGCTGCCACCCTCAGTCTGGCGCTGGTGTTGATGCTGTTGGTGGTCGACACCGGTCGGTTGTACATGGAGCAGCGCAAGTTGCAGCGGGTGGTCGACAGTGCGGCGCTGGAAGCGGTCAGTCGCGGCGGCAATTGTCAGTCAGGCCTCAGTGCAGCCACTTATGCCGGGCAAAGCGCAGTGCGCAATGGCTACATCATCGATAGCAACAACACCCTCGCGACGACCTGCGGCAGTGTGCAGACCGCGGCCAGCGGCCTGCGTGCGTTCACCGTCGATGCAACCCGGTCGAGCGCAATCAAAGTGGACGCCAGCCGCACGGTGACCACCAGTTTTGCCGGCGGCGTACAGGCCTTGTTCAGCGGCTCTGCGGTCAGCCTGAACACCACGCTCAACGCCTCGGCCGTCGCCGCGCAGCCGACCCCGACGGTTGCGCAACTGAACATCCGCAGTACGCTGGCGAGCATCAACACCGCCCAGTCGAACATTCTCAATCCGCTGTTCTCCGGGCTGCTCGGCGGCAACGTCAACCTCACGGCACTGGGTTGGGACGGTCTGCTCAATACCGACATCAACCTGCTCAGCTACCTCAACCAACTGGCGATCAACCTCAACGTCGCCGCCGGCAACTACACGCAACTGCTCAACACCCAGGCCACGGTCACCCAACTGATTCAGGCGGCCGCGACGGTGGTGCAGCTCAATGGCGCGACCGCGACGGTGATCACTGCGCTGGGTCAGCTGCAGGTTGCGGCGATCAATGCTGCGCCGGTCAAACTCGGCGACATCCTGCAGTTGCAGACCGGCACCACCGCCGCCGGGCTGGATGCCAACCTGCAACTGCTGCAACTGATTCAGGGTGTGGTGCAACTGGCCAACAGCAAAAGCGCGGTGGCCGCGACCTTGCCGATCAGCGTGCTGGGGCTGGCGAATGTCACGGTGCGGGTCAAGGTGATCGAGCCGCCGCAGTTTTCGGCGATTGGTGATCCAGCGCGGGCCAAGGCCAATCCGTTGGGGCCGGACCGGATTTATGTGCGCACGGCGCAGATTCGCACGATGCTCTCGGTCAATCTGCCGGTGTTGTCGGGGGTGACCGGGCTGCTCAATGCGGTGCTGGGATTGGTCGGCACACTGACCCCGACCCTCAACGCGCTGCTGAGTCTGAATCTGGTGGCGACCCTCAATTCAGTCGGTTGTCTGCTCGGCGCCGGTTGCCAACAGCTTGATCCGCAGTTGCTGCCATCGCCGGAAATCGACATCGCCCTGGATGCCGGTGGCGCTATCAGCTACGTCACCGATTACAGCTGTCCGATCGGCCCGGGAACCTCGGGCACCAAAAGCCTGACCGCCCACACGATCACCTCGATCGCTGACCTCAAGGTCGGCAAGATTGACCCGACCAATGCTTTTTCCTCGCTCGCCGAGCCGACGGTTACACCGTTGCCACTGGTCGATCTCGGCACTGTGACCTGCCACAAGATTCTCGGCATCGGCAGTTGCGACGAGAACACCCACGTCCAGTACGGGGCGGGCGGGATCGCGATCATGGTCAATACCAGCGTCGCGCAAAGCTCTCAGGATTTGCTGTATTCCAGCAGCACGCCATTCGCCACGCCGGCCAACCTCAAACTGCCGCCGAGTGTGATTTCAGCGGCGCCGTCGAGCAACATCGTCAGCAGCCTGGCGAACACTTTGGCAGGGATCAATCTGATCGTGTACAAGCCGCAGGGCGGCAACCCACTAGGGGCTATCGTCACCGGTGTGGCCAGCCTGATCAGCGATGTCACGGCCATTCTGCAACCGCTGATTACCAACCTGCTCAGCCCATTGCTCGACCCGCTGCTGAACAACTTGCTTAAAAGCCTAGGCATCAACCTGATGGACGTCGACGTCGGTGCCAACATGACCTGCGGCCAGACCGGCAAGGCCTATCTGGTGATCTAGGCGTCCGGTGCAATCGGCAACTCGATGCAGAAACGTGCGCCCTCCAGCGAGTTGCGCACGCTCAAATGCCCGCCCATGTTTTCGATGATGCCGTAGCTCACCGACAGCCCCAGCCCGGTGCCGACGCCCACCGGTTTGGTGGTGAAGAACGGTTCGAAAATCCGCTCCAGCAAACGCGGCTCGATGCCGCCGCCGTTGTCCTCGACCCACAGCCGAACCTTGTGCTCGTCGCGCTCGGCATAAATCGAGATCCATGGCTTGAACGATGAGTCTTTCTCGCGTTTGCCGAGCAGCGCATCGCGGGCGTTGACCATCAGGTTGATCAGCACCTGCTCCAACTGATCGACGTAACCGCGCACCTGCACGCTGAAAGCGGTTTCGCTGATCCGCAGGTCGACGCCTTTGCCGCGCATGCCTTCGGCCAGCAACGACAAGGTGCCTTCGATGGCCGAGGCCGGGTTGAACAGTTGTTGCTCGATCTCCGAACGACGGCCGAACACGCGCATGTGATCGACCACTTTCGCGGCGCGCTGCACCTGGGCGTCGATGCGATTGAGTTTGTCGGTCAGATAGTCGATCTGCACATCGCCGTTGCCCAGGCGCTTGAGCACGTTGACGATGGCCATGCGCATCACGTTCAGCGGCTGATTGATTTCATGGGCCAGACCAGTGGCCATTTCGCCGAGGGTGGCCATTTTTGCGCTTTGCGTGAGTTGCTGCTGCGAGCGCCGCACCTCGGTGTTATCGCGGCCCACGGCCTGCACCTCAAGCAGGCGCCCGTGTTCATCGAACACCCCGCGATCGGACCACACCCACCATGCATGTTCGCGCCCGGGTAATTGCAGGCTGATTTCGGCAGTGCTCACTGGTAGCTCCGGGGTCAGCAGTGCCAGACGCTGGATGAAGGCGGCGCGTTGTTCGTCGGACATCCAGCTGCCCAGATCGACCCCCGGCAATTGCTCCGGGGTGCATTCCAGGTAGGTCGCCAGCGGCCGGTTGCCAAAGGTCAGGGTCAGGTCCGGGCGATAACGGCAGATCATCGCCGGAGAGTCTTCCACCAGAATCCGGTAACGCTCTTCGCTGTGTCTGACCTGTTCGGCGGCGAGGGTCGCTTCGGTGACGTCCAGCCACAGCCCGACGGCTTCGACCGGCAGACCAAGATCATTGCGCAGCAGTTTGGCTTCGTCGAGCAGCCAGTGGTAGTCGCCGCGTGCGTCGCGCAAGCGAAAACGCGCACGCGCCGAGCCTTCGCGCAACAGTTGCCGGGTGCGAGCGAAATACAGCTCGCGGTCTTCGGGGTGAATCAGTTGCACCCAGTCGGCGGCGCAGCCCTCGGCCGGCGTCCAGCCCAGCAGCGGCTGCAGGCTGGCGCTGAAAAAGTCCGCAAGCAACGCACCTTCGACGTAGCGCTGCACATAAATCACTGCCGGCGAACTGGCGATCAGGTTATCCAGCCGCGCATGGGCGGCTTCGGCGCGTTGCTGCTGGTTGCGCGTGTCGCTGATGTCGAGCATGAATCCCACCAGTCGCCGCTGTTCACCGGTGCCGGCGACCTGGCCCTGAACGCGATACCACAGGGGCGTTTGTCCGGGGCTGCTGCGGTGCAGGCGCACGCACAGGGTCAGGGGCTCGCCGTGCAATTGCAGGGCGTGCAGGCGGCTGCGCAGTTCTTCGCGATCGGCCGGATGAATCAGTGCCAGCCAGTCTTGCAGCGAGATGCGAGCACGGTCCGCCGGCAACACATCGAGCAGCGTAGGCGCCAGCAGCATGTCGTCGCCAAGCATTTCCCACCAACCGGTGCCGAGCAGGGTCTGCAGCGATTCCAGGCGTTCGGTGTAGTGATGATGTTGCTGTTCTCGCAGGCGGCTGAGCAGCGGGCCGGCCAGTGCGCTGGTCAGGGCCATCCAGTCGCGGTCGTTCAGGTGCGGGGCGGCAATGTCCACGGTGTAGAAGCCGCAGAGCAGCCACGCCACCACCCCTCGATCATCGCTGTAGGGCACGGCGAACCCGTCGGCGTTGCCGAACGTGGCCTCCACCCGCGCGTGGTCGTACAAGCCATGATGGGCGCCGAGGCGTTGCGGCGCGCTGCCGTTGAGGCTGTCGAGCGGCGTGCCCAGACGTTGGCCGTCCTGCCACAGCAACGGCGCGTCGTGGGCGCGATATTGCTCGTAGATCTGCCAGCCCTGCTCCTGTTCGTCGAGCAGGGCGAGAGCCAGACACGGGATATGCCAGCGCTGGGCGATGGCCTGCAGTTGCTCGCTGAGCACCAGCGGCAAACGCGTCAGGCTACAGACGCGCAGGTGTTCGCTGATCTGTCCGGCAAGTGCCTGACTGGCTTCACGGTTGCGCGACTGCTGGCGCTCCAGCAGCAGGTCGCCGATGTCCATCAGTTGCAGCATCCAGCCGTCGGCCGAAGGCTGTACCCAACCGCGCAGGTGCAGGGTCTGATCGCTGAGGCCGGGAAAATCCAGATCGAGTATTTGCCCTTGCCAGTCCTGCGGGCGGCCTTCAATTGCCAACGTACTGTGCGCGAGTAAATAAGCCGACAACGGCAGCGGCGAGTCGTGGGGTGGCTGTTGCGCGAGTTGGTGGCGCAACGGCCCGGCGATCTGCAATACGCCGCCGTCGTGGTTCAGTTGCAGGTGCAGGCCCAGCGGCGGTGCGCCGAGATGATCGGGCAGTTCGTTGGCCGGCGGTGGCGCGCGCTTGAGCAGGCGTCCGAACAGATTGTCGCCGGCGGTCAAAATTTCAGGCTCGACGCGGCGGAGAGGGTGGCGGGCAGACTCGGCACTGCACCCACGCCCGGCAGCACCAGAAATGGAATGACCTGATTGAGCTTGCTGGTGGGGTAATCGACTCTGACCGTCAGCGTACCTTGAGTGGCGTCATACACCGCCGAGGTATCGACGCCGACCACCAGGTTCAGCGCGGATGGCACCCACTGCAACTGTTGGGTCAACGCGGTGTTGGCAGTGCTCACCACCACGGAAGCATAACCGGGAGTGTTGGGGTCGACTGCGACGCTGCGGCGCACCGCTTCAGATGTCGCCTCGTTGAAAGTCTGCATCAATACAAACGGCAGGCTGTAACTGACCAGCGCGTAGAACACGGCGAAAAAAATCACGAATACCAAGGCGAATTCGATCGCCACTGCGCCTGCCTGTGATTTTGCGAAGCCGGTTTTCATGAGTGCGTCTACCCTGACTTTCACTGCGTAGTATCAGCATAGAATCATTCAGCAAAATCGGATGGATTTAACCGGATGCAGAGTTTAGTTCTCCTGATCTGGCTGGCCCTGTGCGCCGCCCAGGATGCCCGGCAACGGCGTATCGCCAATGTGCTGACGTTCGGTGCAGGAGCGCTGGCGCTGATCCATTTGCTGGCGACTGGCACCACCTGGTTCGGAGCCGATGCGCAGCAGGGATGGTGGGCCGCCGCGATCGCCCTGATGTTGACTGTTCCTGGGTATTTCATGGGCCGGATGGGCGCAGGCGATGTGAAATTAATGACAGCCATGGGCCTTGCGACGAACGGTTTATTCATTCTTTGTGCGTTTATCGGCGCTGGTATCGCCAGTCTGCTGTGGCTGCTCGTTGCGCCAAGAGTCTGGCTTCATATGAGTCAATGGCTTAGAGAACGTCTTCGATATTTAGAGCCAGAAGCGTCAAAGAAGCTGCCATTTGCACCGTTCGTGCTGGCAGGTGTATTGGCTTCGATACATTGGATCCATTAGTCGCCAGATGCCACTAGTCCTATGTACATAGTCGGAAAGTGCGTCTACTTTCAAATGAAGTGGTTACATCGCCAAAGTGCAGAAAAAGTCAGCTTTGGCCCGAGCAATGGAGTGGTTCGTGAACAAGCTTACGTCGGCGGTAAAAGTGCTCGTGGTCGATGATCAACCGTTGATCGTCGAAGAATTGTGCGAGTTTCTCGAAAGCAGCGGGTACCGCTGTGTGCCGTGTGAATCCAGCACTCAGGCGATCGAGCGTTTCAGTGAAGACGCCGAAATCGGTCTGGTGCTGAGCGACCTGCATATGCCGGACATGGATGGCATCCAACTGGTGCAGGAGCTGCAACGCATCAGCGGCAAACACCGGGTGTTCGAAGCGATCATGCTCACGGGGCGCGCCGACAAACAGGACGTGATCAAGGCCCTGCGTGCCGGGATTGCCGACTACTACCAGAAGCCGATCCAGCTGGATGAACTGCTCGAAGGCGTGAAACGTCAGGAAGCGGCCCTGCAAGAGCGGCACAAGAATGTCCAGTTGGGACACCTGAACCAGAAGCTGCAGTTTCTCTCGGAATCCATCGACGATCTCTACCAGGATCTGGACAAGGTCCGGCGCAATCCGGCGGCGGTGGTCAAAGACATGCTCGGCGGCGACGGCGCCGAAGCCGAGCAGGAGATTCCGGCGATCTTCAATCAGCTGTCACCACGGCAACTGGATGTGGCGCGGCTGGTGGGCAAAGGGCAGACCAACTATCAGATCGCCTGCGAGTTGGGCATCACCGAAAACACCGTGAAATTGTATGTCTCGCAGGTCTTGCGCCTGACCCATATGCACAACCGCACCCAGTTGGCATTGGCGCTATCGCCCAGTGCCTCGGCCGCCCGTCAGCGTGTGACCGCACACTGATCCCGCTTGCCTGCCCTTCGCGGGCAGGCAGTCAATTCTGCCAAAAATACCTTGAGCGATTATCCGGCTTGCGTCTTGGGTTTGGGGAACAGATTGTCCAGGGTTTCCAACAGGCGCACGTGGTAGATCGGCTTGCGAAACAGATCCAGCACCTGCAGACGCAGCATGTCGCTGACGTCCTCCATGTCGGCATGTCCGGAGGTCACGATCACTGGAAGATGCTGGCGTGAAGTGTGCTCGCGCAGGCGTTTGATCAGCGACATGCCGGACTCCTCCGGCATGCGCAGATCGGTGATCACCAGCGCGATATCCGGATGGCGGGTGAGGTGATGCAGGGCGAGTTTCACCGAGGTGGCGGTGTGGCAGACAAAGCCCTCGCCCTCCAGTAACTCGGCCAGCTCAAGCAACGCGTCCTCTTCGTCGTCAACCAGAAGCAACTGTTGGCGGGGGAGCGAGGAGGCAGTCATGGGCAGTCCCTGAAAAGCTGGAAGTGAGATCGAGTGTAGCGCGACATTCGCCGGACGCGACTCACATCAGGGGGTTTGTACCGGAGCGGTTTGTGCAGTGCCGCCAAGGGATACCAGCACGCTGTTGAAAATCGCCAGCACCTTGGCACCAACCGGTGTCACGAACACCACGACCACTACCGCCACCATTGCCACCACAATCGCGTACTCGATGGCCGACGCGCCTTCAGTACTGGTCAGAAAGGCCCGCGCACGCATCAACAGATATTCAACCACCATGAGCATTCTCCTTTGCGTCAGCCCTTGGCCGCACGCTGGAAATTCACTTGCCTCGTCAACGCCCGGACGCGCGATTGCTCACCCGCGCGGGCATTGAAAGGGGGCGAGCGGGGGGGATCAAGGCGTAGGCCGGACCTGCGCCGTTCCGCCGAGACTGGTCAGAACTGAGTTGAAAATCGCCAGTACCTTGTTGCCGACAGGTGTCACGAACACCACGACGACCACGGCCACCATTGCCACCACGATTGCGTACTCGATTGCCGACGCCCCTTCCTCGCTTTTGAGAAACAGACGGGCCCTGGCTAGCAGATATTCGAGAATCATACGTCCACTCCTTTGCGCCTCTGGCGCCGATCCAACGCTACAGCGGCATGCTTTCACCGTGCTATCAGAGCATTGTCAACAAACCCCTGCTCAACAACTGTAAGAACGGATTAATCACAAAGGATTAACCAGAACGTTAGTCGAGCCAAACCCTACAGTTAATTGGCCAGGACTCATACTTTAGTGAGTTATTTTCCTGTCAGAAATGGCGTTTTGGCTCGGATCAGCTAGCTTGGAAATAGCGAAATCGTTGCATGTTCATAGCTGCCTGATCGCGAAAAATTCTCTCGGCAGGAAGTACAGGCTGTCGGTGCAGTGAGGAAAGGGAGAGCCGTCATGAACAGTCGCGTCACCATGGGTCTTGCAGCCGTTCTGCTGCTGGGGGCAATCGTCGTCGGCTACTGGGGCCTGATGCTCAGTCGGCAACCGGCTCCCGTTGCCCAAGTGCCTGCCGCCCCGGCAGTCGCCATGGAAAAAACCGTGGCCGCCGCCGAAGATCAGACCCGCCAGCCAGTGGTCGTGCTGTTGCACGATGTGCCGCCGTTCACGCCGCTCACGGCTGCCGATGTGGCGGTGGAGAAACTGCGCAGTGCTCCAGCCGGCAGCCTTTCCAGTGTCGAGCAAGCGGTGGGTCGCACGCCGTGGCGGCACTTGAGCGCAGGCACCTGGCTCAACGACGAAAGCTTTCAGGCCGGTGGCTCACTGGCGCGGATGATTCACAGTGATGAGCGTGCGCTGACCGTGGCCGTGGACGAAGTGATCGGCGCCGCCGGGCAACTGATTCCCGGCGACTACGTTGATGTGCTGCTCTACCTGCGTCAGGACGCAAGCAATCTGCAGCAGTCGGCGCAGATCGTGGTTCCAGCCATGCGCGTGCTCGGTGTCGGTGAGCAATACGGTCTGACCAATGACGGCCAACCCGCCAACCCGGCCTTGAGCGCCGACGAAAAACTCAAACAGGATCAACGCCGGATCGCTGCACGCACCGTGGTGCTGGCGGTGCCCGAACAATTGCTCAGCCGGATGATGCTCGCCACTCAGGTCGGCACGTTGCGCCTGGCCGTGCGCAGCAGCGAAGAACAGCGTCTGGCCAGGTACTGGGCCGGTGAAACCCGGTCACCGGTGCACGTGGATAATGCCAACAGCCAACTCTTCCAGTTCACGCAACTGGCCCTCGGTGCCGCGCCAAAAGCGCCGGCCGCTGGCGGCCATGGCGGTGCGCGGCCGATGGAAGTGATCCGCGGCAATCAGCTTTCCCAACAAGCCCCATGACTGAGCAAGGATCCACGTGCATGCAGAGTCGATTCAGGCCGCTATTAACACCTGTCGTCCGGGCCTTGATACTGATGGGACTGTCGATCAACGCCGCCGTCGCGGCCACCGGCAATTGCTCGGCACTCGGCCGTATGCCGCCGGTGATCGAGATCGGCGAAGGCTTCCAGCAGGACATCCAGTCGCCCGTGGCAATCACCCGCGTGGCCATCGGCGACCCGAAGATCGCTGATGTGCACGACACCGGCAGCGCCTCGTTTCTACTCACCGGCGTGGCCCCCGGCGCCACCAGCCTGATGGTCTGGACGTCGTGCTCCAGTGAGCCGCGCCAGAGCATGGTGTTCGTCAAGGGCAGTGCCACTGCCGCACTGACCAGCGCCAGCAGAATGCCTTCCGATGATCCGATGCTGCCCTCGCAAGTGCAGACCGACATTCGTTTCGTCGAAGTCAGCCGCACCAAACTCAAGGAAGCCACCGCTTCGCTAATCGGTACACGGGGCAATTTCCTGTTTGGTTCGCCCGGTACGTTGCCGCCAATCGATGGCGTGCCGACGCCGAGACTGCCGGTGGATAACGGCCTGTTCAATTTTTCGTGGATCGGCGGCAAGACCATGGCGATCATCAACGCGCTGGAAACCAGCGGTTTCGCCTACACCCTCGCGCGCCCCAGCCTGGTGGCGTTGAGCGGGCAGAGCGCAAGTTTTCTGGCCGGTGGTGAAATCCCGATTCCGGTGCCCAGCGCCGGCAGCGACAACGTGTCGATCGAGTACAAGGAGTTCGGTATCCGCCTGACCCTGACCCCGACCGTGATCAGCCACGACCGCATCGCGCTGAAAGTCGCACCGGAAGTCAGCGAACTGGATTTGAGCAACGCTGTGCAGATAGCCGGCACCACCGTGCCGGCCCTGACCATCCGCCGTACCGACACCAGCGTCTCGCTGGCTGATGGCGAAAGCTTCGTGATCAGCGGCCTGATCAGCACCACCAACAGTTCGCAGGTGAACAAGTTTCCGGGGCTGGGTGATATTCCGGTGCTCGGCGCCTTTTTCAAAGGCTCGCAGATCAGACGCGAAGAGCGCGAACTGCTGATGATTGTCACCCCGCACCTGGTGCAGCCAATGGCGGCGGACGCGAAACTGCCATCGCTGCCGGGGGAAAAACTGCGCAACTACGATCCGAATTTCTACCGCATGTTCTTCCTCGAAAACGGCAACTTCGACAAACGCAGTGGGCTGTCCCAATGAACCAGAACCTCAGCCAGACCTTTCTGGCGATCACCCGTAACAGCACCGATCTGGAGTGGCTGCAAGGCGCACTCGCGCCGCTGGGCCAAGTGGTGAGCGCCGGGGCCGGGAGCCTGGACGAGTTGCTGGCGCTGGTCGATGTCACCTTCGCCAGCCTGGTGTTCGTCGGCCTCGATCGCGACCATGTGGTGGCGCAGAGTGCGTTGATCGAAGGCGCGCTGGAAGCCAAACCGATGCTTGCCATCGTTGCGCTCGGCGACGGCATGGACAACCAACTGGTGCTCAACGCCATGCGTGCCGGCGCCCGGGATTTCGTCGCCTACGGTTCGCGGGCCAGTGAGGTCGCGGGGCTGGTGCGGCGCCTGAACAAACGTCTGCCCCCCGTGGCGGCCAACACCCAGCTTGGCGGCCTTACGGTGTTGTACGGCACGCAGAGCTATTCGGATGGCGCGCTGCTGGCCAACCATATGGCGCAGGTGGTGCAAAAGAGCGGACAGCAGACCTTGCTGCTGGATCTGGGCCTGCCGCGCGGTGACAGCCTGGCGCTGCTCGGGCTCGAGAGCTCGTTCCACTTCGGCGATGCCTTGCGTCACTTGCGCAGGCTCGACGCGACGCTGATCGACAGTGCCTTTACCAGCGCTGAAGCGGGGCTGCGGATTCTGGCGTATGCCAGCAGCGACGAGCCGCTGGAAAACACCAGTGCCGCCGAGCTGTACATGTTGCTCAGCGCCTTGCGCCAACACTTCCAGCACATCGTCGTGAATCTGACCGGGCAGTCCGACAGTGAAGCCTTACGCACGTTTGTCAGCCACTGCGACAAGCTGATCTGGTACACCGATCAGAACGTGCTCAATTGCCGGCGCAACCTCGCTGTACTCAACTTGTGGCGCGAGAAGGGCATGAAGCTCGACCACGCACGTTTGCTGGTGGACGGCTATCTGGGCAGCGTGGCCCCGGATGCTGAAACCCTGGGCAAAACCTTCAACCTCGAAGTGATCGCGGTATTGGCGGCCAATGCCGAAGTGCGCCTGAACGCCAAGAATCAGGGCGTCAGCCTGTTCGAACTGGCCCCGCGGGAAAAACTCACGCAAAGCCTGCGTGCTCTCGGTGAGCGTCTGGCCAAGCGCTCCGAAGGCCTGGCCAAACCCAAAGTCACCTGGTTCGACCGCTTGCGAGGCACCTCATGAGCGCGGAAAAACTGTTCGGCGCGGTGCAGCGCGGCGCGACCGGCAATACCGATCACGAAGGCCTGAAACTGGTCCTGCACCGCTACATCATCGACGCCATCGAAGAGTCGGGGAAAAACCTGCTGGAGGGCTCGCGCCAATTGCTGGCGCAGTTTGTCACTGACAAGGTCGCCGAATACATCGCCCGCCTGCACCTGGCGATTTCCCGTTACGAGATGGAGCGGCTGGCCGAAGAAATCGTCGATGAACTCACCGGTTTCGGTCCGCTGGAAGTACTGCTGCGCGATCAGTCAGTGACCGAGATTCTGGTCAACGGCCCGCACCGGGTATTCATCGAACGCGATGGCGTGCTGCATCAGAGTGACCTGCGTTTTATCGACGCGCACCACGTCGAGCGGGTCATGCAACGGATTCTCGCGCCACTCGGGCGGCGTCTCGACGAGTCTTCGCCGATGGTCGATGCACGTCTGCCGGACGGCAGCCGGGTCAACGCGATCATCCCGCCGATCGCGCTCGACGGCCCCTGCCTGTCGATTCGAAAGTTTCGCAAGGACATGCTCAAAAGCAGTGATCTGATGGCGATGCAGACCATCGATCTGGCGATTTTCGAGTTCCTTCAGGAGGCGGTCGGCAAGCGTTGTAACGTGCTGATCAGCGGCGGTACCGGCACCGGCAAAACCACGCTGCTGAACATCCTCAGCCAATTGATCAACCCCCACGAACGTCTGGTGACCATCGAAGACGTCGCCGAATTGCAGCTCAGCCACCCGCATGTTGTGCGCCTGGAAACCCGTCCGCCGAATGCCGAGGGCCACGGCGAAGTCAAGGCCAGCGACCTGATCCGCAACGCCCTGCGCATGCGCCCCGACCGGATCATCCTTGGCGAGATTCGTGGAGTCGAGGTGGTCGATGTGCTGACCGCGATGAACACCGGTCACGACGGCTCGATGAGCACCGTACACGCCAACAATGCCCAGGATGCGTTGCTGCGGTTGGAGACGCTGGTGGGGCTGACCGGTCGCTCGATCGCCGAGCGCACCTTGCGCCAGATGATCTGCGCCGCCCTCGATGTGATCATCCAGCTGACTCGCATGCCCGACGGCCGCCGCTGTGTCAGCGAGGTGGTGGAAGTGGTCGGCATCCGTGAAGACGTCTACGTCACCAACACCTTGTTTCGCCTTGATCGGCGCACTGGTTTCGGCTTCCTGCGCGAAGCGGTCAATCCGGCGGGCGACAAGTTGCGCCACGAGACCCACCTGGGCTGACCGCATGGGACTTGCATCATGATCGGACCGGCCATTCTCATCCTTCTGTGTCTGATCCTGCTCGGGCTATCGATCTGGCTGTTCGTGCACGGTATCCACAAGACCAGCAACGAACGGGTTCTCAATCGTCTCGCGGCGGGGCAGCCGCAACTGGCCGCGCAGAAGCCGACCTGGGTCGGGCTTGAACGGATGTTTTTGCGCGCCGGGCTTGGCCGTCCCAGCGAGCGTTTCGGGCTGTGGATGACCCTGTGGGGCGTGGCGATTGTCCTGGGTTATCTATTGGCGGACTGGATCGGTTTGCTGGCGATGCTGCTGGCGCCGCCGCTGATCCTGCGCCTGTACATTTCCTGGCTGTATCACCGGCGGATCAAACGCATGATCGAGCAGTTGCCGCAGCTGCTCGACTACACCGTGCGCAGTCTCAAGTCCGGCCGCACCTTGAGCGACGCCGTCATGGGCGGCATCGAATCGAGCGAGGATCCGCTGAAAAAAGCCATGGGCCGGGTGCAGCGCAACGTGCAACTGGGGGTCAATCTGCCGGATGCGGTCAGCGATTTCGCCGAACTCTACGAACAGGACGAACTGCGCATGTTTGCCCTCGGCCTCAAGGTCAATCATCGCTACGGCGGCAATGCCAGCGAGCTGTTGGAGAACCTGATCAAGCTGATCCGCGAACGTGACCAGGGCGCCCGGCAACTGCGCGCACTGACTGGCGAAACACGCATGACCGCGTGGGTGCTGGGTTCGCTGCCGGTGATTCTGGTGAGCTACTTCATGCTGACCAACCCCGGCTACATGCTCGGCATGTGGCACGACTCCGGTGGTCGGACCATGTTGATCATCGCCGTGGTGTTGCAAGTGACCGGTTGCCTGGCGCTGTGGCGCATGTTGCGGAGTATTTGAAATGGTCTATCTCGCCGCTCTGATGCTGCTGCTCGGCGCGCTGTTGCTGGTGGTCAATCACCTGCTGACCGAGCGCCGCCGGGTGCGCCAGGTCAACCAGCGTTTGCAGGGGCATCTGGTGCGCGAGAACCGTTTCGGTAACTGGCTGCGGGCTCTGGGTAACAGCAGGTTCGGTCAGCGCTCGGTGAGCATCGACAGCGAAACCCAGACCCTGCTCAGTCGCCTCGGCTGGCGCCGCGCCAGTGAGCGCTCGCTGTTCGCCGCCTGCCAGATCGGCACGCCGCTGCTGGCGCTTGGGTTGGCGATCTTTCTCCAGGAAGTATTTTTTCCGCACGCCGCCAACCGCTGGATCGTGCCGATGCTCGCCACCGGCGCCGGTTACCTGTTGCCCAAGCGGCTGCTGGCTTACGCCGCCGGGCGTCGGCAGAAAACCATCGCCGTGGAAATCTCCACGTTCATTCCGCTGCTGCGCATCCTCTTCGAGTCGGGCATGGCGGTTGAACAAGCCTTGCGCGTGCTCAGCACCGAAGGGCAGAAACTGCTGCCGGAACTGACCCGCGAACTGCGCCTGATTCTGGCCCGGGTCGACTCGGGACTGGAGCTGGGACAGGAGTTGAACAAGACCTCGGTGATGCTGGCGGTCGATGAGTTCACCGACACCTGCGTGATCCTGCAGCAACTGATTCAGCAGGGTGGCGGGGCAATGAAATCGCTGCTGGCGCTCAAACAATTACTCGACGACCGCCGCCTCACCCGACTGCAGGAATACATCTCGAAGATGTCGGCGAAGATGTCGGTGGTGATGATGCTGTTTCTGTTTCCTGCCTTGCTGATCGTACTGGCCGGCCCGGGGTTCACCGCAATTACCCGGGCGTTTGCAAACTGACGTTGGCTCATGGAGAGCGTTTGATGAAAGCACTGATTGTCTTGGCAAGTTTGTTGTTGCTCGGTGGTTGCGCCACCGACGGTCAGGCGCCGTGGTCGGCGATGCTCGCACCGACCAGTTGCAGCAAACTCGATTCCGAACAGGAACTGGCGCTGAACCTGGCGGACGATCTGGCCAACGACGGCAAACTGCACGCCAGCCTGGCCAACCTGCAAAGCCTGCCCGACAAACTGGTCGAGGTCCGCCTGCGCAAGGCCAGGGTGTATCGCTTGCTCGGGCGCAATGAAGCCGAGCCGCTGTATCGCGGGCTACTCGGTACTTGCCTCACGGCGGACGCCGAACACGGCCTGGGGCAGATCTATGCCGCCCGTGGCGACAATGGCCAGGCTCAGGCGCACTTGCAACGCGCGGTGCGTCTGGCGCCGACCAATGAAAAAATCCGCAACGACCTCGGCGTGGTCTACCTCAACCAGTTGCGTCTTGAAGATGCGCGTTTCGAGTTCCTGACGGCCATCGAACTCAAGCAGAACGATCAACTGGCCACGCTGAATTTGGTGAGCTTGCTGCTGTACCAGAACAACTGGCAGCAAGCAGCCGAAATCGTCAGCCGCGCGCACCTGACGCCGGAGCAGTTCGCCGACGCCCAGGCCCGCGCGGAAAAACTCAAGGTGCCGGCCAAGGCCCCGACCGCGGTTGGTAATCAAGTAGCGGTGGTGGCTGACCCACAACCGTCGACGCTCAAGTGACACTCCGGGAGATGACCATGAACACCTTGCACAGTGTTTATTGCCTGGCCCTGCTCAGCCTGCCGTTCGCCGCCCAGGCGATCGACGCCGGCCCGGCCTCGGCGCAGCAACAGGAAACCGAAGGCTGGCTGGTGCTGCAAAGTCGCAACCAGGCAGCCTCGCCCAAGCCGCAAACCGCCACGGCGGCGGAGCGGGAGCTGGCGCTGCAACGCTGGTTGAAGAAATACAAATACGAGATTCCGGATTTTTACGACCCGGATGCGGGCGGCAAGATCGAGACCAAGAACTAGGTTGATCGCAACGCTCAAGCGCGCAGGAGATGCGGCCTGAGCGGATACTGGATGGATTGTCTTGAAAAATGACGCCATCACTTTGACTTTTATGTGGTATCAAAATGATGGCTCGTGTACATTCCCCGCGCCCGAACCAGGACGACTTGGTGGGACGGTAGGGATGCCTGAATCATGTAACGAACCCTGCTGAAACTGTTTCTCATGTTTTGGAAGGGAATCTCGCGTGACTATCGTATGCCTGCGCCGCTCTGTCCTGGCGCTCTCCATCTCCGCCGCCGCTTTGCACACCACTATGGCTATCGCCGCCGGCGCGAGCCTGAACCACGACCTGAGTGGCGGCCCGCTGACCAGTAACCTGCAGAACTGGGGGCTGATCACTCTGAGCGGTAACGGCAATATCGCTCCTGTTTCCCAGGTGAGTACGACCTACGGCGCACAGCTCTCGGGGGTGACGGCGGATCAACTGCGCAACACCGGCAATATCCGGATTGACGGCGCCAGGTTCGGCACCGGGATCAGTCTGGGGACCGCTGGAGTGGTGCCGACCAAAATCGCCGGCGCGCTGCTCAACGAAGGCTCTATTTCAGTTCACGGTCTGGCCGACGCTGGCACCTCCAGCGGTATTTCCGATCTCGGCAGCACGCTGGGCGATTCGTTGGTCAACAGTGGCAGCATCGACGTCAGCGGCCAGACCGCCAGTGGCCTGCTGCTGGTGCACACCAGCATGACCGGGCTCAGCAACCGAGGCACCATCAACGCAAGCGGTACCGATGCATTGGGCGTATTGCTCGATGGCGCGACGCTGAGCCAGTCGGTCAACAACACCGGGACTATCCGTGCGACCGGTGCCAATGCCCAGGCATTGGTGTTCGAGGGGGTCAAGTTCAGCGCTCCGGCGAGCGCCAATTCCACCGCGCTGTGGAACGGCGGAACCATCTCCGGCGAGGACATCGGTGTGCATGTCAGTGGCCAAGCCAGTGGCGCCCGGCCTTTCGGCATCTATCAAATGAACGGGTTGATCGAGGGTGGCAAGGCGGCGATCCAGGTCGATGACGGCGCGAGCTACTTTTATTTCTATGGCGGCGCGGTGAAGGGTGACCTGCTCGGCCTGTCTGGAGTACTGGTCGACGGTGATGCGACTTTCGACGGTTCGACCATCCGCTCCGGCTACGTCACTATCGAAGAGGGCACGCTGACCCTGATGAAGCCGCACACCACCTTCATCGGCGACTTCGATATGGAAGAGTCGAACTCGGTGCTGGAGATGTACCTGGGCAATGACACCAACCCGGCGCTGCCTGTGCTGAAAGTCACCGGCACCACCGATATCGCTCCGGGCGCGCAACTGCGTCTGCTGGCGCGCTCCAGTGATTTTCGCGTGAGCCCCGGTGGAACGCGTTACACCCTGATCAGCTCGGGGAATCTGGTCGGTGGCAACAACCTGACCGTGACCTCGACCTCCGCGCTGCTGGATGTGAAGAGTTTCGGTGTGGTCGGTAATGACATCACCAGTGTGGTGACGACCAAGTCGAGCGAGGTGCTGGCCGAGAACACCCTGGCAGTCGGCGGCAGTGATAACGCGGCGACGGCGGTCGGGCATGTGCCAGGACTGCTGGCACGCCTCGATGAACAGGATCCGGTGTTCCAGGCATTCGCCAACGCTGGCACCGATGCCGAACTGGCGCGCCTGAGTGAAACCCTCAGCCCGGATGTCAGCCGTGGTGTACTGCACGCGGCGACCAACAGTCAGACGCTGGTCTCGGGCGTGATCAATGATCGCTCCAGTCGCGCACGCTCAGCCACCGGCGCCCCGGAAAAAGGCGTATGGCTGCAAGCCTTGAGCAGCGATGCCAATCAGGACGAGCGTCGCGGTGTCGCCGGTTATGACGCCGACAGCCACGGGATCGCGGTCGGTGCCGATGGTCAGTTGAATGCCGATACCACACTGGGTCTGGCTTACAGCTACCTCGATACCGATGTGAAATCCGATCTCGGCAACAAGACCAAAGTCACCGGGCATGCGCTGACGCTGTACAGCAACTGGGTACATGACAACTGGTTCGTCGACTCGTCGCTGATGTACGGCTGGAACGATAACGAATCCAAACGTTATATCGCTGGCACTCAGGCCAAGGCTGATTACGACAGTGATGTATTCGGCGTGAGCGCACTGGCCGGGTACAGCCTGCGGCTGATGCCTGATGTGGTGCTGGAGCCTCAGGTCGGCGCGCGCTATGCCAATGTCGGCATGGATGCGTATCGCGAGAAGGGCAGCTCGGCGTCGCTGAATGTCGGCAGTCAGCGTTATGAAGTCGGTGAGATGGGCGTCGGTGCACGTCTGGCGGCGGCATTCGATGTCGGCAGCGGCAGCCTGGAACCGGAAGCGAAGCTGATGGCCTGGCATGACTTCATCGGTGACAAGGTCAGCACCACATCGGCCTTCGTGCTGGGGGGCGAGTCGTCCGTCAGCCGCGGTACCACTCCGGTGCGTGACAGCTATGAACTGGGCCTGGGCGCCAACTACCGGATGGGCGCGTGGAGCGTCGGCGGCTCTTACAACTATCTGACCTCCAGCGGTTTCGACTCCGACAGCTTTACTGCGAAGGTGCGTTACGCGTTCTGATCCACATCGGGTAAAACCTGTGGGAGCGAGCCTGCTCGCGAAGGCGTAGTGTCAGTCGGCAAAAATGCTGACTGATCCACCGCTTTCGCGAGCAAGCCCGCTCCCACAGGGATGTGCGCTGCAATGTGAGAGCAAGCCCGCTCCCACAGGGATGTGCATTCCAATGTGGGAGCGGGCTTGCTCGCGAAAGCGGTCTGCCTGCTCAGTTGTTTGATCTGACACCCTACAGTTGATAGCTGAAACTGATGCTGTAACGCGCCCGACGATTGAACGTATCCAGCGCTTCATCGGACATCGGCTTGGCGGCCTCCAACGCAATGTTGTAGTACTTGGCATCGCCGAAACGCAGGCCTACTGCTGCCGATGACAGGTCATTGCTCTGCACCGCCAGCTTGTTGAACCAGGTTTTCGAACGGTCCAGCACCACGTACGGCTGCAGGATGCGCACCCAGTTGCCGTCGCGATTGAAGCTGTAGTTGACCTCGTAAGCCGCGCCCCAGCCCTTGTCGCCCGACGCCTGATCGTCCGGGTAGCCACGGCCGAAATTCTGCCCGCCGAACACCGCGCGCTCGCTGTCAGGCAGGGTGTCGTCGCTCCAATACAGTGCGGCTGACAGCACGCCTTGCCAGTTGTCGAAGAACTTGTCGCTTTGCACCCCGGAGAGGCGCAGGCGCAGGAAGTTCAGGTCCAGCGCCGGGTTGTTGGAATGCGCGCCCATGCTGTCCAGACCCTGATACACGCCACCACTGAGAATCCGCAGTTGCCGGGCATCGCTCTTGCGCCAGTCGCCTTCGAATGCGAGGGCACGCACGTTGGTGCGCTCTTCGATGCTGAGCGGATAGCCGACCACGTCATAGCGGTTTTTGTCATCCACTGCATAGAGCCGCGCTCCCGCGTTAAGCAGCTCGTTGGAGGCGGCAATGAACGGGTGGCTGACACCGATGGAGTAGCGGTCATCTTCCTTGTGCGGTTTGAGTTCGAAGCCATCGCTGGTGAGCACATTGGTGCCCGGATCGGCCCGGTAGCGCGAGGCAAACAGGCTCAGTTGCGTACCTTCGCTATTGAGGAACTGGTTGTAGTCCAGACGGTAGTAATGTTCGTGATCGTCGCCCGGCGGAAACAGCCCGCTCAGGGTCAGCTGCTCGCCCATGGCGGTCTGCGAGTTACTGCTGACCCCCAGCAATGCCTGCGTGCCGTTGCGGTTGTCTTCGGTGGTGCTCATGGTGCTGGTGAACGCTTTGCGGCTGGCCTGGGCCACCAGCGTCGTTGCGCCGTCGGTGGTGCCCGGCGGCGGCACTTGCGCCTGGATGGTCACGCCGGGGATGCGGGTCATCAGGGTGGTGTAGCGTTCGAAGGTCTTGCGGGTCAGCGGGCGTTCGGCCTGGATTTTGGCTGCCAGGTCGTCGAGCAGGCCTTTGACCCGGCCGACATCGCCCTGCACCTGCACATCGCGCACATAACCTTCGACCAGCACCACTCGGGCTACGCCGTCGTCGAAACGCTGTTGCGGCAGGAAGGCATAGGACAGCAGATAGCCGTCCTTCTGGTAGCGCCGCGTGATGTCGCGTGTGGCTTCGATCAGGTCGGCGAGGCTGGTCTGATGGCCGATCAGGGGTTTGTAGACTTCGGCCAGCTCATTGAGCGGGTAGATCGTGCCGCCTTCGATCTGCACGGTTTTCAGGTTGATTTTGGTCTCCATCAACAGCGGCTGCGCCGTGGCCGCGCCGGGGTCGGGTACTTGCAGGGGCGTGGCGGCGGGGCGATAAGCATCTGCCGGCAGGTTCGGCACGGGCAGGTTACGCGTGGTTTCGTTGCTGTTGAGAAAACTGGGCAGGGTGTCGGCGAGGGCGGCGGAACTGAGACTGAGGAACAGCAGGGATGCCATTACGCGCATAGGACACTCCATGGTCAGATCACAGCGCTGGGCTGAATTTTTCCTAAGAAAAAAGCGGAAGACTCGTGGGAATCTTCCGCCCTCAACCAAGCGTAGGCGCTGTAGGTGCGGCCGTCGAATCGGCCAGGTGCAATTTAGCGTTTGTTGCCTCCAAGAGCGCCGGTCAGACCACCGAGTACACCGCCCAGGCCTCCGGTTGCGGTGCCTCCAGTGGCGGTGCCGCCGCTGACCAGTCCGCCGACCGCACCGACGGTGGCGCCGACGTTGCTGACCACACCACCCACGGCGGTGGTGACCGGGTTGTTGGTGGCGGCAATGGTGTTGCCGATCGTGCTGACCGCTCCGCCGACCTGGCCGGTGAGACCGGCGACCGGTGCACCGAGACCTGTAGTGGCACCGACCTGTTGAGTGAGACCGGTGACGGCGCTGGTGACTGGGTTCAGCCCTGCGCCGACGGTAGCGCCGACGGTGGCCAGTGGCGAGGTGGTGGCGGTGATCGGCGTGCCCGAGCCGCCGAGTACGGTGTTGAGCGAAGCGATGGTGTTGCCCAGTCCGCCAGCCGTGACGCCGCCGGCGCTGACCACGCCGTTGGTGCTGCCGGCGTTCAGACCGGCACCGACGTTGACCACGGCGCCGCCAACCGTTTGCAGCAAGCCGGTACCGCCCAGACCGCCGCCGAGACCACCGCCCAATCCGCCACCGGTGCTGGTGCCGTTATCCACCAGCCCCCCGGCCTTGCCGACAGTGGTGCCGACATTGGTCAAGGCGCCGCCGACGGTGTTGGTCAACGCGTTGCCACTGCCAGCACCGGTGACTTGACCACCCAGGCCTTTGACGGCGCCGCCGACCTGGCCGAGGACACCATTGAGCGGAGCGCCGAGGCCGGTTGCATCGCCGACTTTGTCGGTGGTGCTTTCAACCATGGCAATCACTGGCACCAGACCGTTGCCGACACTTTTGGTCACTGAACCGAGTGGGCCGGTGGTGGTGGCCAGGCTCAGGGTGTCGCCGAGCATGGTGACTTTTTCACCGACGCCATCGAGCACCGGTGCCACTTTGGTCACCACGCCGCCGACAACCGGGACGCTGCCGGTGGCGGTCGCCAGTTTGCTGCTCAGATCCGAGACGCCAGTACCGACATCTGACACCACGCCGCCGACCGAGGCTGCGGTGACGCCCAGACCGTTGTCGACCGTGCCCAGTTTGCCGATGCCGTTGGCCACGCCATCACCCAGGGTAGTGACCACATTGCCTGTGGTTTTGACTGCGCTTTGCACAACGCCGCCCACGACTGGAACGGTGCTCAAGGAGTCGCCGACCTGACCGACACCACTGCCGACGCCCGCGACGGTGTTGCCGACATCCTGCACCAGGGTGGTAGTCACCAGCGGGGTGGTAGTCGGGTTGGTCGGGTTGGTTGGATCCGTAGGGTCTGTCGGATTGGTAGGATTGGTCGGGTTCGTCGGATTGGTCGGGTTGGTCGTGCCGGTACCGCCAGTGCCACCGGTACCACCTGTGCCTGCGGTATCGGTGCCGCCAGTACCGCCACTGCTACCGCCAGTGCCACCAGTGCCGCCAGTGCCCGACGTCGCGCTGTCTGGCGAAGAGCTGCCGGAGCTGCTGTGATGGCCGCCACCGCCGCTGCTGCAGCCAGCGAGGCCAAGGGAGAGGATCAATGCCAGAGCTGTTGCCGATTTGCACCACACTTGAGTTTTCATGATTGAGATTCCTTGCACCTGTAACAACATTCGTCGTTTTCGATGGCTCACCGATCTGTCGCCGGTGATGCCTCGTCCGTGGTGCCAATCTCGATCGCGCGGTGCTTTCCCACCATTCTCAAGTTGGTATTAACGCCTTTATATATAAGGCGCCGCGCCGTGCCTAAGGACTAATACCCAGGATATAGACGCATAAAAAAAGGCCTTGAAAATCAAGGCCTGGAGTTTTTCAGAGTGCGGCGCCAAACGCGGAAAAACTTAAGTGATATATACACAATTTACAGGCTTGCCCGGGCGGATACTCAGGCAACCGGTTGCCACTGACCGACCATGTGTTCCAGATCGCCGTTGCCGATCAGGCGCAACTCGCCGCTGGATCCCGGCGCACTCGCCAGCAATGAGACCTCGCTGGGCAAGCGCACCGGTTTGCGAAAGTGCACGGCGATTTCAAGGTTGGCCTTGGGTAGGTGATCCGCCAGTGCGGCGAGGGTACGTGCCTTGTTCCACAGACCGTGAGCAATCGCCGTGGGAAAACCGAACAGCTTGGCACTGGCGGCGCTCAGGTGAATCGGGTTGTAGTCGCCCGAGACTTTGGCGTATTTCCGACCGATATCGGCCGGCGCTTTCCATTGCGCGACTTGCGTCAACACCTGGGACGGTTCCCAGTGTTGCTCTACGGGTTCGCCCTCGAGTTTCACCCCGCGACAGAGCATCTGGCTTTCGGCTTCCCACAGTGGTCCGAGTTGATCGTCCAGAGTGGTCAGTACGTCGAAGGTCGCACCTTTGGGATGCGGCTGCAGGTTGTGCACGCGAACACTGACTTGCGCGCGACTGATCCCGCCCATTGGCCGCAACACGCGTATGCGGTTGCTCAGGTGAATCAGCCCCAGCAGCGGGAATGGAAACTCCTTCGCCGTGAGCAATTGCATCTGCAGGGCGAACGCGAGGATGTGTGGATAAGTTGGCGGCAGCAGGCCGTCATCGGTAAAGCCGCAGACCTTGCGATAGGCCGCCAGTTTTTGCGGGTCGACATCGACCCAGCAGCGCAAACCGCTGTCGGGCAGTCGGGTGCCGGTGATCTTGCGCCGTGTCGCGGCCCGCGCGTACAGGCCGGGCAGGCTCGGTTCACGGTCGAGGGTGTGCCATTCAATGCTCATGCCTATGCCCCCAGAACACTTTGGCCACAGACCCGCAGCGCCTGGCCGGTAAATGCGCCGGTGCCCGGTTGCGCCAGCCACGCGACGGCTTCGGCGACGTCTTGCGGCAAGCCGCCCTGGCCCAGCGAACTCATGCGCCGTCCGGCCTCACGCAGGCCGAACGGGATGTGCGCGGTCATCTGGGTTTCGATGAAGCCCGGGGCCACGGCGTTGATGCTGATGCCGCGTTCGTGCAGCGTTGGCGCCCAGGCCTGAGCCAGGCCGATCAGGCCGGCCTTGCTCGCGGCGTAGTTGGTCTGCCCGCGATTGCCGGCGATGCCGCTGATCGAGGCCAGCAGAATCACCCGCGCATTGTCGTGCAGGGTGCCGCTGTCGAGCAGCGCCTTGGTCAGCACTTGCGGGGCATTGAGGTTGACCGCCAGCACCGCGTCCCAGAATTCCGGGGTCATGTTGGCCAGGGTCTTGTCGCGGGTGATCCCGGCGTTGTGCACCAGAATGTCGAGGCCGTTCGGCAGTTGTTCGATCAGTTGCGCGGCGGCATCTTCGGCGCAGATATCAAGGGTGATCGCCCGGCCGCCAAGACGTGCGGCGAGGGCTTCCAGATCAGTCTTGGCCGGGGGGACGTCGAGCAGAATCACCTCGGCGCCATCGCGGGCGAGGGTCTCGGCAATCGAGGCGCCGATCCCGCGTGCCGCGCCGGTGACCAGCGCCTTGCGTCCGGCCAATGGCCGGGTCCAATCGGTGACCGGCGTGGCGCACGGGCTCAGGCGAATCACCTGCCCGGAAACAAAGGCACTTTTCGGTGACAGGAAAAACCGCAACGGCCCCTCAAGCTGATCTTCAGCGCCGTCACCGACATAGATCAGTTGCAGCGTGCCGCCGCTGCGCAGCTCCTTGGCCAGCGAACGCGAAAAGCCTTCGAGCGCTCGCTGTGCACTGGACGCAAACGGATCGCGCAGGGTTTCCGGGGCGCGGCCCAGGATCACCAGGTGCGCGCTGCTGTCGAGGTTTTTCATCAATGGCTGGAAGAACTCGCGCAGCTGTTTGAGCTGGTCGGTGTGCTGCAGATCGCTGGCATCGAACACCACGGCCTTGAGTTTAGGCCCGTGCCCGGGAATCCACGCCGTGGCCAGCGACGGTTCAGTGCCGTAGCTGTAGATCGCATCGGTCAGGCGGTTGGCGAACGCATTGACCCGCTCGGCCAGCGGCCCGCCGCCGATCAGCAGCGCACCGTCCACCGGCCGCAGGCGTCCGGCCTGCCAGCGTTCCAGCCGCACCGGCGACGGCAGGCCCAAAGCCCCGACCAGACGGTGGCCGATGGATGAGTTGGCGAAGTCGATATAGCGGTCAGACATGGAACGCTCTCCAAAAGTTGGGGTTCAAAGTGTGGACTACCAACGGCAATCAATCGTTCGATCCACGCAATAAGGCCTACGCTAGAACAGCAGAGTAGTTGGCCGCCGATGGTTGTGTGGCCAAACACAAATTCAGAAACAACGTTGAACCTTGTAGGAGTGACCTGTGGCGAGGGGATTCATCCCCGATCGGCTGCGAAGCAGTCGCAATGTATAGCGATTGCAATGAGGGGGCCGCTGCGCGACCCATCGGGGATGAATCCCCTCACCACAGGCTCACTCCTACAAAGGATTCAGGTGAATTCGATCATTTGGAAAAGGAGCTTTTCATGAGTCAGCTGCGCCGCGTCGCCATCATCGGTGGTAACCGTATTCCTTTCGCCCGTTCCAACGGGCCGTACGCCACTGCCAGCAATCAGGTGATGCTCACTGCTGCCCTGGAAGGCCTGATCGAACGCTACAACCTGCACGGCCAGCGCATCGGCGAAGTGGTGGCGGGTGCGGTGCTTAAATTGTCACGGGATATGAACCTGACCCGCGAGTGCGTGCTCGGCTCGCGGCTGTCGCCGGCCACCCCGGCCTATGACATCCAGCAAGCCTGCGGCACCGGGCTGGAGGCAGCGCTGCTGGTGGCCAACAAAATCGCCCTCGGCCAGATTGATTGCGGCATTGCCGGTGGCGTCGACACCACCTCGGACGCGCCGATCAGCGTCAGCGAAGGCTTGCGCAAAATCCTTCTGCAGGCCAACCGCGCCAAGACCACCGGCGACAAGCTGAAGACCTTTCTGCAACTGCGTCCGCGGCACCTGATCCCGGAGTTTCCGCGTAACGGCGAACCGCGCACCGGCCTGTCGATGGGCCAGCACTGCGAACTGATGGCGCAGACCTGGAATGTTCCGCGTGAAGAGCAGGATCAACTGGCCCTCGAAAGCCATCACAAACTCGCCGCGTCCTACAGTGAAGGCTGGCACAACGATCTGATGACGCCTTTCCTCGGCCTGACCCGCGACAACAACCTGCGTCCGGACCTGACCCTGGAAAAACTCGCCACGCTCAAGCCCGCTTTCGAAAAAAGCGCGAAGGGCACGCTGACGGCAGGCAACTCCACGCCACTCACCGACGGCGCCTCAGTGGTGCTGCTGGGCAGCGAGGAATGGGCAAAAGAACGTGGTCTGCCGATCCTCGCCTACCTGCGCGATGGCGAAGCGGCGGCGGTGGATTTCGTCAACGGCGCCGAAGGCCTGTTGATGGCGCCGGTATATGCAGTGCCGCGCCTGCTGGCGCGTAATGGGTTGACCCTGCAAGACTTCGATTACTACGAAATTCACGAAGCGTTCGCCGCGCAGGTGCTGTGCACGCTCAAGGCCTGGGAAGACTCCGAATACTGCAAGACGCGTTTGGGGCTGGAGGCACCGCTGGGTTCGATCGACCGCAGCCGGCTGAATGTGAAAGGCAGCTCGTTGGCGGCGGGGCATCCGTTTGCCGCGACCGGCGGGCGGATTGTCGCCAACCTGGCAAAACTGCTGGATGCGGCCGGCAAGGGCAGGGGCCTGATCTCGATCTGCGCCGCTGGCGGCCAGGGTGTCACCGCGATCATCGAACGTTGAGCACAATCCCCTGTGGGAGCGGGCTTGCTCGCGAAGGGGCCGTGTCAGGCGCCGTCATTGTGTCTGACAGACCGCTTTCGCGAGCAAGCCCGCTCCCACAGGGGAAATGAATGCCAATGTCAGATTCTGTCGCAAATGCCCTCGACGCTGATTGCCAACATTTCAAACGGGCTCAGCTATGATCGGCAAAGCTCGATTATTTCGGCACAGTGTGTGCATCCACAGGGTTCATAGGTCGGCAACCCCTCCCCGTAGAGCGAGGATTGCCGTATAACGAGTGACATTCGCGTGTTTGGTAATAAAGGACCCACAATAAAAGCTGATGAAGACTCCAAAACGCATTGAACCCCTGATCGAAGACGGTCTGGTCGACGAAGTGCTGCGCCCACTCATGAGTGGTAAAGAAGCAGCTGTTTATGTGGTGCGCTGCGGTAACCAGTTACGTTGCGCGAAGGTTTACAAGGAGGCGAACAAACGCAGTTTCCGCCAGGCAGCCGAGTATCAGGAAGGCCGCAAGGTGCGTAACAGCCGGCAGGCCCGGGCGATGGCCAAGGGTTCGAAATTCGGTCGCAAAGAGACCGAAGACGCCTGGCAGAACGCCGAAGTCGCGGCGCTGTTCCGTCTGGCCGGTGCCGGCGTGCGAGTGCCCAAACCGTATGATTTTCTCGATGGCGTGCTGCTGATGGAGCTGGTGGCCGACGAATATGGCGATGCCGCGCCGCGTCTGAACGACGTGGTGCTGGAGCCGGATCAGGCCCGCGAGTATCACGCGTTCCTGATCTCGCAGATCGTGCTGATGTTGTGTACCGGTCTGGTGCACGGTGACCTCTCGGAGTTCAACGTGCTGCTGACCCCGACCGGCCCGGTGATCATCGACCTGCCGCAGGCGGTGGATGCCGCTGGCAACAACCACGCGTTCAGCATGCTCGAGCGCGATGTGGGCAACATGGCGTCGTACTTCGGGCGCTTTGCCCCGGAGCTGAAGCAGACCCGCTACGCGAAGGAAATGTGGGCGTTGTACGAAGCCGGCACCTTGCACCCCAACAGCGTGCTGACCGGCGAGTTCGACGATCCGGAAGATCTGGCTGACGTTGGCGGTGTGTTGCGCGAGATCGAAGCGGCGCGGCTCGACGAAGAGCGCAAGCAGGCGATCCGTGCGGCGGATGACGAGCCCAAAGGCAAGTCCGACGAACCGCCTCCGCCACCGTGGATGCAGTAAGCGCATGAACAGAAACCCGGCTTCGGCCGGGTTTTTTGTGCCTGCCCGAAACACCGAAGATCCCTTGTAGGAGTGAGCCTGCTCGCGATGGCGGTGTGTCATTCAGCGTAAGTGTTGCCTGATACACAGCCATCGCGAGCAGGCTCACTCCTACAAGGGATTTGTGGTGTTCTTGAAATGTGTGTGGGAATCTTGTCAGCCCTCGCACACTCAAGGATTGAATGTGAACGCCCGCCTCATCATCACCGCCCGGCTGATCTCCGATTTCGGCGCCTTCCTCAACATGGTCGCGCTGGCGACTTACGTTTACCTGCTAAGCAACAGCGCCATGAGCGTCGGGGTGTTCCTCGCCAGTCGGGTTGGCGGGGGGATTTTTGCCAGTCTGATCGGTACGCGCTTCTATCGGCGCTGGAATGGCCGGGTGCCGCTAATCGCCTTCGACCTGCTGCGCGCGGCGCTGCTCGGCCTGCTGTTGATCCTTCCGCTGAGCCAGCAGGCGTTGCTGTTGCCGGTGATCGCTTTCGGCCTGGGTTTTGGCAATTCGATGTTCGCCATCGGCCTCAACAGTCAGTTGCCACGGCTGATCGAACCGGCGCAGCTATTGAAAACCAATGCCTGGATCACCTCGGCGTCGTCGGCGGCGATGGTCGGCGGCAGCCTGGTGTCCGGTTTGCTGGTGGCAGCCTTTGGTTTCGAAACGGTCTTCGCGCTCAACGCACTGACCTATGTGCTGGCGGCGCTGTTGATTGCACCGTTGCGCTTCGTCGCTGCAGAAGTCAGCGAACAATCGACCAGCGAACGCGGCGAATGGTCAGCTCTGAAACAAGGCCTGCGTAGCGCTCCGGTGATCGCCGCGATGCTTGCCGTGACCATGGCCGACACCTTGGGCAGTGCCGCGCACAACGTCGGGTTCCCGATCATCTCCAGACTGCTGACACCCGATTCGGCCAGCACCACGCTGGGCCTGATGCTGGCGGTGTGGGCCAGCGGCAAACTGCTGGGTGCGCGGATTGCCAGTCGCCTCAAAGGCACGGATAACCGTGATCTGGAGCGACGGTATTTCTTCGGCGTGGCGTTGATGTCTTGCGGTTTTATCCTGATGTTCCAGCAGCACAGCCTTTACGGCCTGCTGCTGTTTTCGCTGCCGGCGGGGCTGGGGGACGGTTTCTCCGAAGTCAGCCTGATGTCGCGCCTGCAACGTGAGCCGGAGCATCTGCGCCTGCCGATTTTCAGTTTCCTGACCTTGCTGCAAATGACCGGGTTCGGCGTCGGCATGCTGATTGCCGCGCCGTTTTACGGTTGGTGGACGCCGGGTGCCGTGGTCATGCTGTTCCACGGCATCCCGCTCGGCACATTGTTGGTCGTGAAGGGGCTGGCACTCAGGCGCGGACGGGTTGCGCGCAGCAGCCCGACGCCAGTTCCTTGAGGATCGGGCAATCGGGGCGATGGTCGCCATTACAGTGCTCGACCAGGTCCTGCAGGGTGTCGCGCAACTCGCCGAGCTCGCGGATCTTCTGGTTCAGCTCGTCGATGTGCTGACGCGCCAGCGCTTTCACATCGGCACTGGCACGCTGGCGATCCTGCCACAGGGTCAGCAGCTTGCCGACTTCCTCAAGGGAAAAGCCCAGGTCCCGCGAACGCTTGATGAACGCCAGGGTGTGCAGGTCATCGTCGCTGTAGACCCGGTAGCCGCTGTCGGTGCGATGGGCAGCCTTGAGCAGGCCGATCGACTCGTAATAGCGGATCATCTTTGCGCTCAGGCCACTGTGCCGGGCCGCTTGGCCGATGTTCATCGGTGCTCCTCCAGATCCTTCGGTTTCCAGGTTTTCAACAGTAGCGCATTGCTCACCACGCTGACGCTCGACAGCGCCATCGCCGCACCGGCCAGCACCGGATTGAGGAAGCCGAGCGCTGCCAGCGGAATGCCGATCAGGTTGTAGACGAAGGCCCAGAACAGGTTCTGGCGGATCTTCGCGTAAGTCTTGCGGCTGATCTCCAGCGCTGCCGGCACCAGCCGTGGATCGCCGCGCATCAGAGTGATGCCGGCGGCGTGCATCGCTACGTCGGTACCGCCGCCCATGGCAATGCCAATGTCGGCCGCCGCCAGTGCAGGGGCGTCGTTGATGCCGTCGCCGACCATCGCCACCACGCCGGTTTTCTTCAGTTCGGCGACGGTCGCGGCTTTGTCGGCGGGGAGCACTTCGGCATGAACGTTTTCAATGCCCAGCGCCTCGGCCACCACGCGCGCACTGCCACGGTTGTCGCCGGTCAGCAGATGGCTGTGAATACCGCGGACGGCCAGTTGTTGCACGGCTTGCAGTGCGCGGGGCTTGAGCGTGTCGCCGAAGGCGAACAGTCCGAGCACTTGCGGTTCCGGGCTTTGCTCGATCAGCCACGACAGGGTTCGGCCTTGGCTTTCCCAGGCCTTGGCGGACTCGGCGAGATTGCCCGCGCTCAGGCCGCTTTCTTCCAGCAAGCGCCGATTGCCCAGCGCCAGGCGCCGACCATCAAGCGTGCCAGCGATACCGCGTCCGGTCAGGGCCTGGCTGTCGCTGACATCCGGCACGCTCAGGTCACGCTCGGCGGCCGCGTCCAACACGGCTTTGGCCAGCGGATGCTCGCTGCCGCGTTGCAGGGCGCCGGCCAGTGTCAGCAGAGTATTTTCATCGCCATCCAGCGCACTGAAATGGGCGATACGCGGGGTGCCGGAAGTCAGCGTGCCGGTCTTGTCGAAGACCACGTTGTCGACTGCATGGGCACGTTCCAGCGCTTCGGCGTCCTTGATCAGAATGCCATGACGCGCAGCCACACCCGTGCCGGCCATGATCGCCGTCGGCGTGGCGAGACCGAGGGCACACGGACAGGCAATCACCAGCACAGCGACCGCGTTGATCAATGCGGTTTCCATAGGCGCGCCGTACAGCCACCAGCCGATCAGGGTGGCGAGGGCGATCAGCAACACGGTGGGCACGAACACTTGGCTGACCTTATCCACCAGTTTCTGGATCGGTGCTTTTGCCGCCTGAGCGTCCTCGACCAGACGGATTATCCGCGCTAATACACTTTCCGCACCGAGGGCGGTGGTGCGCACCAGCAGGCGACCTTCACCGTTGATCGCACCACCGGTGACTTTGTCGCCCGGCTGTTTTGGCACCGGCAGGCTTTCGCCGCTGATTAGCGCTTCGTCCGCGTGGCTCTGACCTTCGAGCACTTCGCCGTCGACCGGGAAGCGTTCGCCGGGTTTGACCAGCACCTGATCATTCAGGCGCAGAGCGCTGATCGCCACGTCTTGCTCGCGACCGTCAATGACCTGAATCGCCCGTTCCGGACGCAAGGCTTCGAGGGCGCGGATGGCGCTGGCGGTCTGGCGTTTGGCGCGGCTTTCCAGGTATTTGCCGAGCAGCACCAGGGCGATCACCACGGCTGAAGCTTCGAAATACAGATGCGGCATGCGCCCGGCGGCGGTGGCCCATTCGTACAGACTCAGGCCATAACCGGCGCTGGTGCCGAGGGCCACCAGCAAATCCATGTTGCCGGCGCCGGCGCGCACGGCTTTCCACGCGGCCACATAAAATCGTGCACCGAAAATGAATTGCACCGGGGTGGCGAGGGCGAATTGCGCCCAGGCCGGAAGCATCCAGTGAATGCCGAACGGTTGCAGCAGCATTGGCAACACCAGCGGCAAGGCCAAGGCGATCGCGCAGATCAGCGCCCAGCGCTCATGTTGCAGGCGCTGTTGCTGGTTATCGGTGGCCGGATGTTCGGCTTGCCAGACGCTGGCCGAGTAGCCGGCCTTGCTCACAGCATCGAGCAGCGACTGAATATCGACCTGACCGAGCCATTCGAGGTGCGCGCGTTCGTTGGCGAGGTTGACGCTGACGCTCTTCACCCCGGGGACTTTGTTCAGGGCGCGCTCGACGCGACCGACGCACGAAGCGCAGGTCATGCCGTCAATGCTCAACTCCACCGTCTGCTGCGGCACGCTGTAACCGGCGCGTTCAACCGCCTCCATCAACGCCGGCAAGCTGTCACCAGGCGCCTGGACGCGGGCCTGTTCGGTGGCGAGATTGACGCTGACGGCACTGGCGCCGCTGACTTTGCGCAACGCCCGCTCGACACGCCCGGCGCAACTGGCGCAGGTCATGCCGGCAATCGGCAGATCGAAAGTGATGGAATCGGACATCGGTCTTACTCCCTGTAGAAGATGCCTACAAGGATCAACCTTGCCACGCGGGCAAGGTCAAGCACCAATATTTGACTCACTACAAAAACAGTGTGGGAGCGGGCTTGCTCGCGAATGCGGTGTGTCAGTCAACATCATCGCTGAATGACACAGCGCATTCGCGAGCAAGCCCGCTCCCACATTTGGAGTTTTGCTTAGTATTCGAGGGCGGCAGGTCGCAGGTACAAGCCTTTGGCATTTGCCGCGATCCGGTACTTCACCACATCGCCGGCCTTGAGCGAGATCTCCTGCGCCGGCGGTGCCAGCATGCCTGCCTGGCAACCCGGCACCTGGCCAGGCAATTGTTTCAGACGGATGGAAATCGTCCCGTGGGGCAGGTTGAACGAAGTGGTTTGTTCCTGCAGCAGGCGCCCAGCGAGTTGATCATTGACGTACACGCCAATCTCGCAGGGAGTCGGCACTTCCAGGCGCTCGCGCGAGATGATCAGAACGGCGTAGTCCTCACCGGTCGCGTTGGCCTGGGGCAGGGCGGCAAAGAGGCTGAGCAAGCCAAACAGGCTGAAAGCTGACCAGCGCATGGCTGAATCTCCTGAATTTGAGTCATTGATGCACGCAGCTTGGCTGAGCGCGACGCCGATTGCCAGCCCGGCAGTTTTCTGCAGAACTTGACCTTGCCATGGTGGCAAGCTCGACACTGCGGGCAACCTCACTCAAAGGAGTCCATCCATGCAAGTGTTCAACGTTCAAGGCATGTCCTGCGGCCACTGTGTCAAAGCCATCACCAACGCCGTGCAGGCGAAGGATCCGGCGGCCAGCGTACGGGTCGATCTGGCGGCTAAAGAAGTTGGTGTCGAGAGTTCGCTGAGTGCCGAGCAGGTGATCGAGGTGATCAGCGAAGAGGGCTACCCGGTAAAACTCGCCGGATAACGATAAATCCCTGTGGCGAGGGAGCTTGCTCCCGCCGGGTCGCGAAGCGGCCCTTTTTTTCAATTGAAAAACACTCGGCGTGCTGCGCAGTCCAGCGGGAGCAAGCTCTCTCGCCACAGGTTTCAGGTGTAGGTCATCTGATTTCTAATAGTTAGCGAGCTATCGGAATGTTCAAGGTGTCTCAGCGCGGCTAGACTGTCGGGCTGCCGACTTCTATCCCACCTGGATGCCTGATGAACTTCCGTACCATTCTGATTCTCGGTGCCCTGAGCGCCTTCGGTCCGCTGGCGATCGACTTCTATTTGCCGGCGTTCCCGTCGATGGCGCTGGCCTTTGGCACTGATGAAAAGCATGTGCAATTGACCCTGGCGGCCTATTTCGCCGGTCTGTCGATCGGGCAGTTGCTGTATGGCCCGGTGGCCGACCGGTTTGGGCGGCGCCTGCCGCTGTTGGTCGGTGTCGGCCTGTTCACCCTGGCCTCGCTGGCCTGTGCCTACGCACCGAATCTGGAATGGCTGATCGGTGCGCGTTTCGTTCAGGCGCTGGGCGGCTGCGCGGGGATGGTGATTTCCCGGGCGGTGGTCAGTGATAAGTGCGATGCGGTTGGTTCGGCGAAAGTCTTTTCGCAACTGATGCTGGTGATGGGGCTGGCGCCGATTCTCGCGCCGTTGCTCGGCGGTCTGCTGGTCAACACCACGGGCTGGCAGTCGATCTTCCTCGCACTGACGGGCTTCAGCGCACTGGCCGGCCTCGCTGTGGCGTTGGGGCTGCCGGAAAGTCTGCCGGCCCATGTGCCGCGCCAGCCATTGTCCGGTGCGTTGCGCCAATACGGCCGGTTGTTCGGCGACCGGGTGTTTCTCGGACACGCCCTGACCGGTGGGATTGCGGTCGCCGGGATGTTTTCCTATATCGCCGGTTCGCCGTTCGTCTTCATCAAGCTCTACGGCGTACCGGCCGAGCATTTCGGCTGGCTGTTCGGCACCAATGCGGCGGGTTTCATTCTGGTGGCTCAGGTCAATGCGCGGCTATTGGCCAAGCGCGGTCCGGCGTTTCTGCTGGCACGGGCGGTGTGGGTGTATCTGCTGGCCGGGGTTTCTTTGCTCGCGGTCAGCTCGCTGCACACCGAAGCGTTGTGGCCGCTGTTGATCCCGTTGTTCGTGTGTATCGCCAGCCTCGGCTGCATCCTGCCCAACGCAGCGGCGTGTGCAATGAACGGCCAGGGTGCGCGTGCCGGTAGTGCGTCGGCACTGATGGGCTGCCTGCAGTTCAGCGTGGCTTCCGGCGCGGCTTCGCTGGTGGGCGTTCTGCACGATGGCAGCGCCATGCCGATGGCCATGGTCATCAGCCTGTGCGGGTTGCTGGTGGTGAGCGTCGCGATGTACACCCGGCATTTGCAGAATGCCCGGGCGTTGGCGCAAGCACAGGCCGAAGCCTGACTGCCTCAGCCGACGGCGCGTTGCTGTCCGGGGTCGGGAATCCGATGGGGCGCGTGCAGGCGCGCTTCGAGGGTGCGGGTGAAGGCGAGCGCCTCGGCTTCACTGCGAAAGGTCACGGCGTGCTGGTCCAGGCGAACCTGCCATTGGGACTTTGCCACTTCTTTTATCAGGATCTTCATTACTGACCTCCCTTGTGTAAAAGATGCATCGCAGAGGCTTCGAGTGTAGACCTGAATACGATCGGATTTGTGACAACGATCAAGCATCTGACTGACGGCAAAAAATAGCGCCAGCCCTTGAAAGGGCTGGCGCTGATTACGACGTCCGGGTTTTCAGAAACTTTCTAAAACAATTTTGCCCTTGGCCTTGCCGCTTTCCAGCAGCTCATGCGCCCGGCGCAGGTTCGCCGCGTTGATCGTGCCGAAATGCTCGCCGACGGTGGTCTTCAACGTCCCCGCATCAATCAGCTCGGCCACGCGGTTGAGCAGTTTGTGTTGCTCGATCATGTCCGGTGTTTCGAACAGCGAGCGGGTGTACATGAATTCCCAGTGCAGCGACAGGCTCTTGCGCTTGAGCTGGCTCACGTCCAGCGACTTCGGATCGTCGATCAGCGCGAGTTTGCCTTGCGGGGCCAACGCCTCGACCAGTTGCTCCAGGTGCAGATCGGTCTGGGTCAGGCTGGCGACGTGGGTCACGTGATCGATGCCGGCGCGTTTCAGTTCCTCGCTCAACGGCTGGCTGTGGTCGATCACCAGGTCGGCACCCAGCTCGGTCACCCAGTCGCGAGTCTGTGCACGGGACGCGGTGCCGATGACCTTCAGGCCGGTCAACTGGCTGGCCAGTTGGGTGAGGATCGAACCGACGCCGCCAGCGGCGCCGACGATCAGCAGGCTTTGACCTTCTTCGGTCTTGCCCTCAAGGATCTGCAGGCGTTCGAACAGCAGTTCCCACGCGGTGATCGCGGTCAGCGGCAGCGCGGCGGCTTCGGCAAAACCGAGGGATTTGGGCATGTGGCCAACAATGCGCTCATCGACCACGTGCAGCTCGCTGTTGCCACCGGCACGGGCGATGGAGCCAGCGTAAAACACTTTGTCGCCGGCCTTGAACAGCGTCACTTCACTGCCGACGGCTTTGACCACACCGGCGACGTCCCAGCCCAGCACTTTTGCTGCGCCGTTTTCCGGCGCCACGTTCTGCCGCACTTTGGTGTCGACCGGGTTGACCGAGATGGCTTTGACTTCCACCAGCAGGTCGCGCGGGCCGGCGACCGGCTCCGGCAGTTCGATGTCTTGCAGGGATTTTTCGTCGCTGATCGGCAGGGAGGCGTAATAGGCAATGGCTTTCATGACTTGCTCCGTAACGGTAATAGAAGAAGGGCTCAGGCGATGGCGCCCAGACGTTTCAATTGGAAGTGATCGATGCAGTGGCCGGCGGCGGCCTGGAAGTTCTGAAAATGCGCGCTGGCGTTGTGCGCCGAAAGGATTTCCTCGCTGGCCCAGTGTTCGATCACATAAAAGGTCAGCGGATCGGCGAGGTCGCGGTGCAGGTCGTACTGGCTGCAGCCTTCTTCGGCGCGACTCGGCTCAACCAGTGCGCGCAGGGCGTTTTCGAGGGTGTCCTGCTGGCCGGGTTTGGCGATCAGGGTGGCGATGGCGGTGAATGCTTGGGACATGTGCGGCTCCAGTCGCGGGATAAATTTGCTTGAACCCATCATTGGCTATTTCTCGGCGCGATAAAACCGGCTAAAAGAGCAGTCTCTTTCAATGTTTTTTTGATAATCGAGGCTGAGAATGCTGCGTTTCGACGATTTGCAGTTGTTCGTTCGCGCGGCGGATCTGGGCAGTCTGTCGGCAGCGGCGCGGGTGATGGACATGTCCGCGGCAGTGGCCAGCGCCGCGCTCAAACGCATCGAACAGCAACTGGGCGTGCGTTTGCTGGCGCGCTCGACCCGCAGCCTGCGTCTGACCGCCGAGGGCGAAGGCTTCCTCGAATACGCGCGGGCCGCGTTGAGTTCGCTGGACGAAGGCCGGCGATTTCTCTCCAGCGCGCAGGATCAGGTCAGCGGCATCCTGCAGTTGTCGGCGCCTTCGGATTTCGGGCGCAACCTGTTGTTGCCATGGCTCGACGAGTTTCAGCGCGAGCATCCGAAGCTGACCGTGCGCCTGCTGCTCGGTGACCGGATCGCCGACCTGTTCCGCCAGCCGGTGGACATCGCCCTGCGTTATGGCGAACCCGAGGATTCGAGCCTGGTGGCCCTGCCCATCGCTCCGGACAATCGCCGCGTGCTCTGCGCATCGCCGGCGTACCTGGCGCGCCACGGCGAACCGCGTCAGCTCGAACAACTGGCGCAGCACAATTGCCTGCTGTACATGCTCGGCAGCCGCGTGCACGACCATTGGAGTTTTCATGACGGCAAACGTGAAGTCGGGCTGACGGTCAGTGGTGATCGCTTCAGTGATGACGCCGACGTCGTCCGGTTGTGGGCGGTGGCGGGGGCGGGCATCGCCTACAAATCGTGGCTCGATGTCGGCACGGATGTGCTCGCCGGGCGCCTCAAAGTGTTGCTGCCAGAGCTGCTCTGTGAGCGTGCTCCGCTGAATCTGTTGTGCGCCCATCGCGCACAATTGAGTAAGCCGGTGAACCTTTTGAGGGAGATGCTCGCCAGCCGATGCGCCGAATTGAGTAGTCAATTTCCCCATTTCCCGAAAGTTGATCATTAGTCGCAGGCAATTAGCGAAATTTCACTCAGGAACTATCACCATTCGTGTCAGCCACGGCGCAGGAAGCAGCGTGCATCCCGCTTATACTAGCGACCGCCTCAAACCTGCACCGATAACCGGTCAGGACTGAATCCGGCCGGTTTTTCAGAGCCGGGCGAGCGCTGCACAAACGCCGCGGACACTCCATTGACGGGTGCCGCAGCACCGGCCTGGCTTGCTCCGGTTCATGGCGTTTTACCCGTCTTGGCCGATGACCCATTACTGGTCAAGATGTCTTCGAGCAGTAGACGATACGATTCAACAGGGAGTGAATACATGGAACATGCACCTTGCATCAGCCAGATCGCCACGCTGCTGGCCGACCCCAAGCGCAGTGCGATGATGTGGGCGTTGATGGATGGCTCGGCACGCCAGACCGAAGAGCTGGCGCTGCTGGCAGGGTTGTCGCCATCTTCGGCCAGTGCGCATCTGGGGCGTTTGTCCGCCGGGGGCCTGTTGAAAGTCGAGGTCCGTGGGCGCAAGCGCTTTTTCCGTCTGGCAGCCCCGGAGATCGCGGCGGCCATCGAAGCGCTGGCCAGTGCCACGATCGCCAGCGCACCGCGGGAAATTCCTCACGTATTCAAACGCTCGGCACCGAGCGCCAATCCCCGGACTGCGCCGTCTTCACTGCTGCGTGCGCGCTTTTGCGATGATCATTTGGGTGGCACGCTGGCCGCCGATCTGTATCAGCGTCTGCTCGATGCCGGCTGGCTCGAACAGATCGAGCAGCGGGTCGTGGTGACCCTCAAAGGCTCGACGCAACTGGCCAACCGCGGTGTGTTCATCCAGGCCCTCGCTCATCGCAAGGCTCAGGTGGCGTGCGCCTGTCCGGACTGGAGTGAACGTCGCCCGCACCTGGGCGGTTCACTCGGCGCGGCGGTGCTGCAGCTGTTCATGCAGTCCGGCTGGCTGGTGCTGCCCAAGGACTCCCGAGCCTTGCAAGTGACCCCGGCCGGGCAGCGGGAAATCCAGCGGTTCGCCAAGGAAACCGAGCTGGAATTGGCGTAATAGAGCGTTCGCCGGCCGACACTTCGACGCTGGCGTCGCCTGTGACTGCGAACAGGTCGTATCCAGAAAAAGCGCTGAGGCGTTATCGCGCACACTCGATCCGCACACATTGCGGAGGGGATGGGCATGGATACGCGAAACTTCAGCGCGGCAGAACGCCTGGAACGGCTGCCGCTCAGCGGTTATCACCGGGTCATTTTCATCATCATTGCCCTGGCGTTCTTTTTCGACTCCATGGACCTGGCCATGATGACGTTCCTGCTCGGCTCGATCAAAACCGAGTTCGGCTTGAGCAGTGCACAGGCTGGCCTGCTCGCCAGTTCGAGCTTTTTCGGCATGGTGCTGGGGGCGTCCCTGTCGGGCATGCTCGCCGACCGCTTCGGGCGCAAACCGGTGTTTCAGTGGAGCATCGTGTTGTGGGGCGTGGCCAGTTATCTGTGTTCGACCGCGCAAACGGTCGAGAGCCTGACGCTGTTCCGGATCCTGCTGGGGATCGGCATGGGCATGGAGTTTCCGATTGCACAGTCGATGCTTTCGGAGTTGATCCCGGCGCAGCGGCGCGGGCGCTACATTGCATTGATGGACGGTTTCTGGCCGCTGGGTTTCGTTGCCGCCGGGGTGCTGTCGTACTTTCTGCTGCCGTTGATTGGCTGGCGCGATATCTTCCTGGTGTTGGCGGTGCCGGCGGTGTTTGTGCTGGCGATCCGTTTCTTTATCCCCGAATCACCGCGCTGGCTGGAGCAAGCCGGACGCCATGAGGCGGCGGACAAGGTCCTGAGCGCAATAGAGGCGCGCGTGCGCACGTCGCTCGGGGGGGCGACGCTGCCGGAGCCGGTGCGCCTGCCAAGAACAGTGACGCCGCCGGGCAACTTCTTCTCGGCGCTCAAGCAGATCTGGTCGCCGCAATATCGCCAGCGCACCACGATGATCTGGAGCCTGTGGTTTTTCGCTTTGCTCGGTTTCTATGGGCTGACATCGTGGCTCAGTGCGTTGTTGCAACAGTCGGGTTTCGCCGTGACCCAGTCGGTGTATTACACCGTGCTGATATCGCTGGGCGGGATTCCCGGGTTTCTGATGGCGGCGTGGCTGGTGGAACGCTGGGGGCGCAAACCGGTGTGCATCGTGACGTTGCTCGGCGGCGGGGTGATGGCGTTTCTCTACGGGCAGAGTGCGGTGTTCGGCGGCAACGTCGCGTTGCTGATCAGCTCGGGGCTGCTGATGCAGTTTTTCCTGTTCGGCATGTGGGCGGTGCTCTACACCTACACGCCGGAGTTGTACCCGACTTCGGCGCGGGCGACAGGCTCGGGCTTTGCCTCGGCGATTGGCCGTGTCGGCTCGTTGCTCGGGCCGCTGGTGACCGGGCTGGTGTTCCCGATTACCGGGCAGGGCGGGGTGTTTGCGCTGGGCGCGCTGTGCTTTGCGATTGCGGCGGGGGTGGTGTGGCTGTTCGGGATGGAGACGCGGGGCAAGACGCTGGAAGAGCTGACTGAAGCAGAGATCGCTGGCTGAACACAGCACCCTGTGGGAGCGGGCTTGCTCGCGAAGGCGGTGTGTCATTCAACCAATATGTCGACTGACACACCGCTTTCGCGAGCAAGCCCGCTCCCACAGGGGATTTGCTTTGTACTTACGGTTTTACCAGACGCGCATCCAGGCTGTTCTGCGCCAGGCGCTTGGCCTGATCCTGGGTCATGCCCAGGTGTTCATGCAGCGCATGGAAGTTCTCGGTGACGTAGCCGCCGAAGTACGCCGGGTCGTCGGAGTTGACGGTGACCTTCACCCCACGTTCGAGCATGTCGAGGATGTTGTGCTGCGACATGTGATCGAACACGCAGAGCTTGGTGTTCGACAGCGGGCACACGGTCAACGGGATCTGCTCGTCGATGATCCGCTGCATCAGGCGCTCGTCTTCGATGGCGCGTACGCCATGGTCGATACGCTGGATCTTCAGCAGGTCGATGGCTTCCCAGATGTACTCCGGCGGGCCTTCTTCACCGGCGTGGGCGACGGTCAGGAAACCCTCGTGGCGGGCGCGGTCGAACACACGCTGGAACTTGCTTGGCGGGTGACCCATCTCCGAGCTGTCGAGGCCGACCGCGACAAACGCATCACGGAACGGCAGCGCCTGATCGAGGGTTTTCTGTGCTTCGTCTTCGCTCAGGTGGCGCAGGAAGCTCAGGATCAAACCGCTGGTGATGCCCAGTTGCTGTTCGCCATCCTTGAGTGCCGCAGCGATGCCGTTGAGCACCACTTCGAACGGGATGCCCCGGTCGGTGTGGGTCTGCGGGTCGAAGAACGGTTCGGTGTGAATCACGTTCTGCGCTTTGCAGCGCAGCAGGTAGGCCCAGGTCAGGTCGTAGAAGTCCTGCGAGGTGCGCAGCACGTCGGCGCCCTGGTAATACAGGTCGAGGAATTCCTGCAGGTTGTTGAAGGCGTAGGCCTTGCGCAGGGTTTCGACATCGCTCCACGGCAGGGCGATCTTGTTGCGTTCGGCCAGGGCGAACAGCAACTCAGGCTCCAGCGAGCCTTCCAGATGCAGGTGCAGTTCGGCCTTGGGCAGGGCGTTGAGCCAATCGTACATATTCTTTTCTCATCAGGTGCAGATGGCAGCCATTCTACAGATGCGCGCCGAAACAATTGGCAAAACCTGACCAAGCGATCCATCACACCGCTTGCGGCTCGCGCCGATAGGCGTAGGTATCGGCGAAGCGCGACAGCAGGAATCCGGCGCAGGTGGTGGTCGGATATTTCGCCGGATGCTGTGCGTCCTGGCAACCGGGAAGGCATTCGATGCGGGTGTCCGGGTGCGGCTCGGCGAAGAACGGCATCGAATAGCGATCCACCCCCAGCGGGCTGATCACCCGATGCGGGGTCGAGCGATAACGGTCATTGCTCCAGCGCGCCATCATGTCGCCGAGGTTGACCACGAAGGTGTCGTCAATCGGTGGCGCGTCGATCCATTCACCGTTGATGTTCTTCACTTGCAGGCCGCCGGCGCTGTCCTGGTAGAGCAGGGTGATGCAGCCGTAATCGGTGTGCGCTCCGGCGCCTTGCTGTTCGGCGCTGCTGGCGGTGTGGCGTGGTGGGTAGTGGATCATCCGCAGTACGCTGACCGGCTCAACGAAGCGCGAATCGAAGAAGTCGCGTTCGATCCCCAGCGCAATCGTCATCGCCCGCAGCAAGGTTTGCGCGAGGGCCTGCATGTCGAGGTAGTGCTGCTCCATCAGCGCTTCCCAGCCTGCTTGTGCCGGATGACGATTCGGCCCGCGCAGCGGTTTTTCCGCGAGCACGTCGGGATGATCCGCCGGCAAGTGCAGGCCCATGTCGAAGGTTTCCTTGAGGTCGCTGGGTTTGTCCGGGTCGAGCTGTTCGGTGGCGATAGCGCCATAGCCGCGATGGTGGCGGGTCTGGGTGATGTCGATCCTGAGTTTTTCTTCGGTCGGTTGCGCAAAAAAACGCTGGGCGTGGTCGAGCAGCGAGTCGATGCGCTGTGCGGAAATCGGGTGGCCCTTGATGTAGAAAAAGCCCCATTCGCGGCAGGCCTGGTCGATCTGTGCGGCGACGGCGGGCCAGGCGTTTTGGTCGTCGTTATAGAGCGGGCTGATGTCGATGATCGGGAGCTGATCCATACACAATCCTTGAGAACACTGAAGATCCAAATGTGGGAGCGGGCTTGCTCGCGAAGGGGCCGTGTCAGTCGGCACATGCGTTGGCTGATACACCGCTTTCGCGAGCAAGCCCGCTCCCACAGGGGAATGGTGGTGGGGCCGGAATTACTTCGGCATCTCGGCCTTCATCCCTTCCACGTAATAGTTCATCGACGCCAATTCGGCATTGGTTGCGCTCACCCCAGCAGGGATTTTCTCCACGCCGGCCTGATCCTTGATCGGCCCGGTGAACGGTTGCAACTTACCGCTCTTGATGTCGGCAATGATCTGCTCGGCCTCGGCTTTCACTGGTGCCGGTACCAGATCGCTGATCGGCAGTTCAACCGTGCCTTCCTTCAGCCCGCCCCAGTAGTCCTGGGATTTCCAGCTGTGGTCGATCACGCTTTGCGTGGCCTGAATGTAGTGCGGTGCCCAGTCGTTGACGATCGAAGTCAGCACCGCTTTCGGGCCGAAGTGCGCCATGTCCGAGGCGTAACCCACGGCGTACACGCCACGCCGTTCGGCGGCCTGAATCGGCGCCGGGCTGTCGGTGTGCTGGAACACTACGTCCACACCCTGATCGATCAGGGCGTTGGCGGCGTCGGCTTCCTTGCCCGGGTCAAACCACGAGTTGACCCACACCACTTTGATCTCGGTGCCAGGGTTGTACTTGTTCAGCGCCAGCTGGATGGCGTTGATATCGCGGATCACTTCCGGAATCGGGAACGAGGCGACGTAGCCGATCTTCTTGCTCTTGGTCATCTTCGCCGCGAGAAAACCGCCGACATAACGACCCTCGTAGGTGCGCGCGAGATAGGTGCCGAGGTTCTTGTCCTGCTTGTAGCCGGTGGCGTGTTCGAAGGTGACCTTGGGAAACTGTTTGGCGACTTTCAGCGTCGGGTTCATGTAGCCGAACGAGGTGGTGAAGATCAGGTCGTAGTTGTCCTTGGCCATGTTGCGGATCACCCGCTCGGCGTCGGCGCCCTCGGCCACGTTCTCGACGTAATTGGTGCTGATCTGCGCGCCGAATTTCTCCGCCAGTGCCTTGCGCCCCTGTTCATGCTGATACGTCCAGCCGTGGTCGCCGATCGGGCCGATGTAGACGAAACCGACCTTCAGCGGATCGGCAGCGCTGGCGCTCAGGCTGATCCCCAGACCGATGGCGGCGCACAGCAGTTTGTGCAGCGGACGTATTTGCATGAATTGGAGCTCCATTTTGTTGTGTGTGGTCAGGGGCAATGCAAATTGCTGACCAACAGGACAACAAACAATCCGAAACCGAGGCGCGGCCTTCGCGAGCAAGCCCGCTCCCACATTGGAATGCGATTCCCTGTGGGAGCGGGCTTGCTCGCGAAGAGGCCGGCAGGAACGATAAAAGTGCATGCCTGAAACCCGCTGCAATCGGTTGGTGCGCTAAGGTGTAACGAAACGTTAGCGCCGCGCCGCAGTCAGTAGCTCATTCGAATCTCTCGGCAAAAAGGCCCGCCATGCTCACGATCCTCAAGCAAGAAAGCTTTCTGCTGCTGGCGGTGATTGCCGCGTGCATCGCCTATCCGCTGGAACACTGGATGCTCCACAGCGGCCAGATCGTCGCGCTGGTCTGCGGTCTGGTGCTGATCGCCTTCATCGTCGCCGCCTCGATGCGCGTCGCCCATCATGCCGAACTGCTCGCAGAAAAAGTCGGCGACCCCTACGGCACGATGATCCTGACCCTCGCTGCGGTGCTGGTGGAAGTGGTGATCCTGGCGATCATGATGAGCAACGAGGCGTCCGCCACGCTGGTGCGGGACACGATCTATTCGGCGGTGATGCTCGACATCAACGGCATCCTCGGCCTCGCCGCGTTGATGGGCGGGCTCAAGCACGGCGAGCAGTCGTACAACGATGATTCGGCACGCAGCTACAGCGTGATGATCCTCACCGCCATGGGCGTATCGATGGTGGTGCCGGAGTTTATTCCGGCGGCCAACTGGAAGATTTATTCAGCGTTCACCATCGGTGCGATGGTGGTGCTTTACGCGCTGTTCCTGCGCATGCAGGTCGGGCCGCACAGTTATTTTTTCAGCTACAGCTATCCGGACAAACGCCGCAAGAAAGAGCCGGTGGAAGATGAACCGAAACCGCTGAGCCTGACCTGGTCGATCGGCATTCTGGTGTTCGGCGTGGTGGTGATCGGCGCACTGGCCGAAGTGATGTCCAAGACCCTCGATCTGGGCCTGGAAGGTACCGGTGCACCGCCGGTGATCACGGCGATTCTGGTGGCGGCGATTTCCGCGGCGCCGGAGATCCTGACGGCGTTGCGTGCCGCGTTGGCCAACCGCATGCAATCGGTGGTGAACATTGCGATGGGCGCGTCACTGTCGACGGTGATCCTCACCGTGCCGGTGATGGAAGCGATGGCGCTGTACACCGGTCAGCCGTTTCAAATGGCGATGACCCCGGTGCAGACGGTGATGATCTTCATCACGCTGATTGTCAGTGCGATCAACCTGAATGACGGCGAGACCAATGCCATCGAAGGCATGACTCACTTTGTGCTGTTTGCGACGTTTATCATGCTCTCCCTGCTGGGCCTTTAAGGACATACACAAATCCAAATGTGGGAGCGGGCTTGCTCGCGAAAGCGGTGTGTCATTCAGATTTAGCCTGCCTGACACACCGCTTTCGCG